>JARXAH010000034.1 GCA_029865945.1 Bacteriovoracaceae bacterium
AGGTAGTGGAAAAATTGTTTGAGGTGTCCATCGAAATTTTTGTTAATTTCATTTTCGATAAAATCAAGACTTGAGTGATCGTACACATTAAAATTTAAATCCTTCTCAGGGATTTTTAGGTGAAAATTTGTGCTAAGATGCTTGCAGAGTAAAAGAAAATTTTCTGCCGTTGTCCCTGTAAAAATCTTTAAACCATTCTCTATAATATATTCGTGAATATCATAATCTGGGTCATCCATCAGATTTTCATACCAATAACACATACTTTCGTATTTCATCCAGGGAGGCGAGGAGATGATGCAATACTCATTGGGATTGAACTTAAGGATTTTATATTGCTTAAGGCCTTTGTGATTATTAACAATTTTCCAATAAGGATTTTCTAGATTTTGATGAATAATGAGCTGATCAATTTTGATACTTTTCGAGCTTTTATAATTTTTTGATTTTTCAGATTTTAATTTCTTTGAAACAAAATTTGGCAATTTGTTAGGAACGATGTGGTATTCCCCGAAGAAAACAAAAACGTGTAAATTGGGATATTTTTTTTTAGTTTGAACGATATAATGGGCCGCTCGTTCATCTCGTTTTTCAATTTTACCTTTGCTATTGAGGCCAACAATGGGAATAGCATGTTTTTTGGCAAAATCAAAAATCTTTTTATAGTGAGTCCAAGGAAAGCGCCATGAGTCGTGATACTGAATACTTTCTAAGAATTCTAATTCTGTAATGTCTCCCTCAAAATACGCATCCACATATTTCTTATGCTCGGGAAAGAGCATTTCAAGAGCGAAACAAAGCGGCACGTTATTTGTAATGCAATTATTGGCAAGTCTTATAAAATTTTTCAAGTTTTGGTCAAAGGTATGAAAATCTCCTAAGTAAATAATGTCAGATGTGAATACTGCTTGATAGAGATCTTCAAGGGAAGAATTTTTGAAGGGACGAGTGGAGTAAGATTCGTAATTTTCTTGGTAAGATTGAATTTCTGGTGAATAGTAGTGCTCATAGCTCAGCGCTTTGCGCCGCATGTAGTTGTAAATTTTCTTTTGAGAGTCGAAGATTTCTTTTTTCATAGATATATATGATTATATCTTACAAAAAAATTAAGAATTGGATTTTATTAGCTTGATAAAGATAAAGTTAAGTAGTTCTTCAATGTGTTTCAAAGTTGATTCTTCTGCTTTTCCATCCGGACGCTCAAGAGATAACTGAGTAATTAAGTCTTGAGTTAGCGGAACTTTTAGGCCAAGAAGAATTTGTTCGACGGTCCTACCCTTTAAGTGAGATAAAATTTTTGTAATGAGGCCCATGATTTCTAGAGACGATTGAATAACCACCGTTGGGCCAAGGTGTGAGTATAAAGTAATTTTGGCCTTTCCCTGTCCACTAATTTCTAGTTGATGGGACACATAGACTGCGTTAGGGGCACTTTGTAAATTTCCTAAAAACTCTACATTAACTTCTGGATGGCCGGGGTAAATACCGATGGATTTACATTTGGATAATTTTTTTTGCGTATCGAGCGAATCAAAATTTATCATGTTGATGACATTTTTCGTATTTTTCCATTCACTAAATAGATTGATCACTTGAACTTTTAAACTGCTGAGCATTCCCACTAACGTCGTGATGGCGTGTGGAGACAGATGTTCTATCTCTTCTTTGAGTTCTTGCATTCCTTTTTCAATGGCAGCGATCTGAAGCTTCCAAGACGTGCCAGCTTCTTGAATGATCTGATCAACCTTCATGACTACAGATGCAGGAAGTCGATCTTGGCCTGCAAAAATTTTAGGAATGAGTAGGGTGACAATTTTTGATTTCAATTGATGAAAGGGCCCCTGAAAAGATATTTGGATTATTTGTCTACCTAGTGGAGAATCAAAATAATTTTTAAAAATATTGGGATTGAGATTTTTAACTTTTGGTCTAAGTAAAAAATAAAAGCATTGGGCAACGCCGTATTCATACGCTTTTGATACTAAAGTTTCCGGGTGAATAATTTCTAGTTTGATTTCTTGCGAATTGCGAAAATCAATAATGAGCGCTTGTCCGTAACTGGTAAAATCTTGGGCCAATGATTCAAAACTGATTTGTTTTTCTTGTTGAAAAGTTGAAACGATCCCTTGTTTCAATTTTTCATTTTCTACGGAAGATACCTCGTAAAAATAACTGAGCGGCAAACAATTGAGAGTCATATTTTTAAAAAAATTGGGGTGCGCCACGTTGGGCAAATGATTGGAATTTCCTGGGGAAATCAGCTGTCCATTCACGATAACTTCCGTATGAAAATCTAATTCGAGACCTCCAGGTAAATTCATGTGATAGAGAGACGGAGGATTTTGCCAATTTCTTTTAAAGAAATGAGTAATTTCTTCTGGGAAGTGAGAGTACTGACTAAAGGTTTTTAATTCGCCGCTCAGTCTAAAGTGCGAAAACGCCTGTCTTTCAAGTTCGTTGGAGTCCGATTCTAATTTTTTAAAAACGTAGATGAAACTCGGCACTTCTCCTCGGCCTTGTAAGGACTCCATATTGATGGATCCCACTAGTTTCATTTTTTTTAATAGGCCCTGGACCCGCTCACCTTGGCTTGGAACGAATAAGTTTTGAGACGTTAAGACAATTAACTGTCCATGTAATTTTAATTTCGTTGCACTTTGTTGGATGCCGCTAATTAAATGAAAGTGGCCATTATTTTTTGGAACATTCGTGAGTGACATCACAACACATTCATGAATTTCAGAGCCCTCTTGGAACTCCTGCAATAAGCTTCCTTGGATCACTTGCGTAGTATCTTCATAGAGTGACGAGTGGGAGCGATTGATGACTTCTTTTAAAAATTTTGTTTTTTGCTGAGAGTAGAGGGGTGAAATATCTGCAAAAAAACTTAAGAACTGAGCTTCATTTATTTTTTGATAAAATGTACTCGAGGGCCCAACTTGAGATGTGGATTTATCTTGCAAATAAGGAATGATAATATCTTCCCACTTAAAGTGAGCATTATTTTCTTGTGCGAGCCAATGAGAGAGACTGAGTTCAAGTAAATAATCTCCTAGAAAGAGAGTATTTTTTAGCTTGATGCCATTGGATTCCACTTTTTTGGTAGATATTTGTTGATCAGAAATTTCGAGCCAATTACTTAAATTTATAATTAAAGAATTAATCATCAATCCTAACGATTTGCTCGACATCGAGTGAGAAAACGTTTTTGCTTTTGGTTCATTGAGCGTAATGATTTTAAAAATTTCTGCAAATGATAATTCATTACTTAAAGAGTAGAGTTCTTTCACGTGGCCTAAGAGCTCTTCATCTAATCTTATCCAGGAATATTGATCGGCGTGAAAGAGTTTAGATTTTAATTCATTTCCAGAGCCCACCGGGAAAAGTTTCCAAAGAAGGGAATGGGGAGTTAATAATTCTTTTTCATTGAAAATAAACGATTCAGAAGGAATGACTTTTTTGATAAAACGCAATTTCATCCAATGAAGCGCTAATATTTTTTGAGAAAAATCTCCAAAAAAAGCACTGATACTATTAAACTGGTCGTCAATTTTAAATTTAAAGTTTTGAATAAATTCAGCTTCCGAAATGATTTCGCTTTCCTCAATTTCGGGATAATTCACTTTATGAAAATAAAAAAATTCCTGATAGAACGATTGAAATATTTTTAAGGGATAATTTTTTTCTTTGAGCAATTTCAATTTTATTTTGAAAGCACCTTCCTCAAAATTTTTCTTTGCTTTAAAAAAATGTTTAGAGGCTAGGGAATCTCCCTGCCATCCTGCAATAAAAAATTGGGTCGCATCGAAAGAAGGTGGATTGAGTTCAGAAGTAGAAGGGGAAGGGGATTTTGATTTAGCTTGTCTTCTTAAGGAGAAGGAGGGCAATTTTTGGTTTAATTCTTCTAGGTGTCGTAGGGAGGATGAATGTGGATCAGTTAAATCGCCTGCAGAGCTAACGGAGGGATGGAGCGTTTGTTTATGGAAATGAGAAATACTGTTAGAATCATTTAATGTATCTGATTTCTCTGGAACTTGGGATAACCAGGCCTTGGCAATGTGGTGAAATCTACTGTTCGACATTATGTCTTGCGCCCAAAATTTTTTATTTTATTAATTTATTAGTTTATTAAATTGTTTGTAGGGAAGTGAGAACTTTCCTACGGTTTAGTAGGCCCTTTTTTTTTAAAGGTGGAAAGGATTTCTCGACATTACTTTTTCTAACTTTGTAGAATATTTTCAGAGGGAAAAAACGCAATTTAAACTTGGATTTTTTTGTGAATAAAGTAAAAAATAATGTGAGTAACTTGCCTTAAAAAGTGGGTAAGCTCTTATTAGTTGATTGTGGTTGGCGGGTATTATTTTTGGGAGATTTTTCTTTATGAACTTGACAATATTGGGAGGCACATTAAAAGGCCTTAAATGGAACTTTCCGGAGTTTAAAACTTTAAGACCAACTTCAGTCATGTTGAGACGAAGAATTTTTGATAAATTTCAAGACCTCTCTTCCTTTGGGTTTGTTGATCTTTGTGCGGGTAGTGGCATGATGGGCCTTGAAGCACTCTCTAGGGGAGCGTCCTCAGTTTATTTGATCGAAAATGATAAAAAAATTTATTTTAAACTCAAAGAATTTATTCAAAATGAAGAGCGTTTAAAAAGTGAAGCGAAATCCCTTCATCTAGAAAATGGAGATTTTAAAAATTGGTTAAATAAAAATGAATCTCTTTGGCTAAATAGCAAACCTTGGATTTTGTATTTTGATCCACCCTATGAAAAATCTGATCTTTATCACTTTTTTTTAGAATATTTTTTGGAGAAATTAAAAAATTCTCCCCAGAACTTGATCGGTAAAATTATTTTTTTAGAATACGATGAACAAAAAACAAAAAATGCCAAAACTTGGGATTGGAAAATCTGGGAAAACTATGGTGCCAAAGTTTCTTTTTTGAAGCAATCTTCTTCCATTCTGGCCATTATCCAATTTTCCGATCAATAATACTTTTAAAGGTAGGGCCAAGTATGATGATGTCGATTGCCACTAGTAAAGATTTCACGAGCGAAAGAGTCAAACATACCAAGCAAAGTATTACTCTTGAACTTAACGAGAAAGTAAAATCCCTTGCTGCCGAAGGGCAGACGACTTTCAATCTCACTGCTGGTCAGCTTCCCTTCAGGCCACCCACAAGTTTTATTCAATCCATCGGATCACAATTAAATTTTTTAAATAGTTTTCAATACTCGCCAGTTTCTGGTTTTGAAGAGTTGCGAAAAAAAGTTTTGACCAATTTTTTTTTAGAACGCCCTTTTCTAACGGGTGATGCGCAAGAAGATAAGCAGTGGAGTAGTGATATCGAAAGCGATATGTCTTGCATTGTGTCCAATGGATCGAAGCACTCGCTTTACAATTTATTGGGATGTATCGTTGATCCAGGTGATGAAGTCATTCTCTTTTCCCCTTATTGGGTTTCCTTTCCTGAGATGATTAAATTTTGGGAAGGAATTCCGGTGGTCGTTAATGGACATCTTTACGATGGTTTCATTCCTGATTTGGAGCAATTAAAAAAGGTTTTGAGTCAGAGAACAAAGGCGATTATTTTAAATAGTCCCAATAATCCCAGCGGCGTCTACTTTAGTAAATCTTGGATGCGACAATTTGCAACGCTGCTGGAGCAATATCCAAACGTTTTTATCATCTCTGATGAAATTTACTCCCAACTTTTTTACTACGATCCATCACCTCATTATTTTTATCAATTTGCTCCCTCTCTTCTCAAAAGAACCGCCGTAGTGCAAGGGATTTCAAAGACCCTTGCCTCTACTGGACTTCGCATCGGTTATACCGTTGCACCGAAGGCCATTATTCAAGCGATGTCGAAACTGCAAGGCCAGACTACCAGTGGCCCCAATAGTTTAATTCAACAAGCGTTGATTGATTTTAATGATGTCGAAACCCATCAATACTTGAAAGAGGTTCGCGGTCATTTACGTCGAAATTGTGAAACGCTCAAGGAAATTTTTCGGCAATTTAATTTATCACCTTGTTGGTACCAAACTAATGCGGCCTACTATTTTCTTTTAGATTTTATGCGCACTCCCTATTTCAAGCGAAAATATCCAGACCACACCAGAGATAATGATGTGGCCCAACAAATTTGCGATGAAATTTTTCAGACCACCAATGTGGCCATAGTTCCTGGAACAAATTTCGGTTTACCTAACAGTGCTAGAATCAGTTTGACACTGGAGTGGGAGCCATTTGACCAAGCTATTCAACTTTTAGGGAAATTTTTGACCAACTAAAAAACTTCAGATTTTATTATCTAAGATTCAGGTTAAACTTGTAGATGAGGACGCAGTTCATGCCAAGCCTAGGTTTGGTATCATGCGAAGCCATGGATGGTATGCATGTATTTAAATATTGTAAAAATTTTCTTTTCATTGCTGGAATTAATTTTTGTTTCACTTTTAGTTGTTATGACTAGCTGTGGACAAAATGCAGATCAGACGGCAGGAAATTTAATTTTCCAGGCCAATCTCTATTTGGGCCAAGGAAAATGTACTGAAGCATTAAAATCTCTCGCAGATGTCGATGCCAGTAAGTACGACTTTTATTACTATCAGTCATTATCGTCTGCTTATGCCTGTCAGGCGAGCTACAAGGAATTGTCTTTCATTACCAATTTTTCTTCGATCGATAGTTCAAATTTTTTTAAATCCTTGGCATCTTTTTCCACGTCCCGTGAAACATCGGCCACATCTGATGGTTTTGTAAAATTACAAAAAGCAATTCATACCATCCTCTATATTCCGGCGGCAGCAGGAAAACAAAATGCAGATCGAGTCGCGCTCTACGGATCTGAACGTGGAGAGGAAATAAGTTTACAAGCACTCATTCAAATCTTGGCGCATCTTGGAAAATATTTGTACTACTACGGGAACGCAAGTACTGCTGGTGTGAAGGGGGGAGGATCGGCCTCCTCAAAATGTTTCATGAATTACACGACGGCAACCGCGCAAACTTATTATGCAACCTACTCATCAGCACTGGGAGCATGTGATGGGACGAGCAATGGACATGTCGACTTAGCATCAGGAACAAATCAAGCGTCGCGTGTTTGTGATCTGATCGTTAATATTAATCATCTCTACGATATCTTAACCAATATCACTATTCCCAATGATAGTCGTTTCAGTAGTTTTACTGATGTGAAAACTTCCCTTGTGAGCGTCAAGGACGCAGCGATTGCTTCTGTTTCAGCGGGGACACTGACTTCACTTTTTAGTTTTTATGATTACGAATCTTGCATCGCTTACGCTGAAGATTCAACCTACCTTTCCAACGTAGAGTTGTACTTCCTCTCTCTTTTGGAGACAGGATTACAATGACTTCTTTCTCTTTTAAGAAAAAAGAAAAACAAGATTGGAAAATATTTATTTGGTTAAATTTTTTAGTTTTATTGGCGAGTTGTTTTTTTTTTGCTCCCGCCTTTAGTGCGACGGTCAACCCTTCTGGTGTACCCAAATACTTAGGAAGTCCTTACTTGAAACGAAGTCCGAAAGGTCTGCTCCTGGGGGATGCCTTCGTGGGGCGCGCCGATGATGAGTTCACTCTTTTTTATAATCCGGCCGCCTTGGGCCGACATAACGGCATTTCCATTTTCCCCATAAATGTTTATGGAGGTACCAACGATATTCTTCGAGACAAAGATCAATTTACCGATTTACCCGACGAACCTGTCGCCTTTAGTGATCGTTTCATGAATTATCCGGTTCATGGAAATTTAGGAGGTGCTCCTGGTTTCAAATTAGGAACGTTTGGAATTTCCTTGCTTTATAACGTGGAACTCAATGCGATCGTTTCAAATACGCAACACCCGGTGCTTGATCTCAATTATCGCTATGATCAAGGATTTGCGACTGGAATTGCGATTCCTCTTTATCCTAAAAAAAATGGACAGACGTTTAGTTTAGGATTGGGGACCAAATATTTGCGGCGTGATGGACTCGCCGATCGATTTTCCCTCTTAAGCCCTAAGTTAATTAATGTGATTGCAGATAATGAAAATTGGCCAGATGCCATCAATGCCCTTGGAAAAAATACTGCCAAAGCATGGGGATTTGATATGGGCCTAGAGTACGCCATACAAACATCTGTTTCAGAAACGGTCATTGGATTTTCCGCGCTCGATATTTACACCAAGTTTAAAATTCCAGAAGGCTCCTCAGGCACAATGCCAGAGCAATTGACCACCTATAATTTTGGGCTGGCGCAAAAATTCAAACTTCCTTTTTTTGAATTGGCCATGTCAGGTGATGTGGCCCCCATCAATTCCGCAATGCCGATGAAAGAAATGCTGCATTTGGGATTAGAATTGGCGACTCCACTCATTCATGTCCTCGCAGGATGGAACGCATCGGGTTTCAGTTATGGAGCGCAGCTCAATCTCTTCTTATTTAAAGTGGTCGGTGGATTTTATCATGACAAAATTGGGTACGGAGAATTGATGATTCGTCAACAGCGAATGGTAATATTTGTTAGCCTCCTTGATTTTTCGTTTGATGGTTGGTGATTGGCCCGGTAACATAAAATTAGTCGCAAGCTCAGGTTGTCGACTTGACCGGTGGAGGCCAACACGTGAAAAAAACTTTTGTCATTGATACTAACGTTCTACTTCTCGATCCTCATTCCATTTATAAATTTGGTGAGCACACAGTTTTTATTCCTTTTATCGTGCTTGAAGAATTAGATAAATTTAAAAAAGATCAAAATGAAAATGGCCGAAATGCTCGCTATTTTGCGAGACTTGTCGATCAACATCGCACCAAAGGATCCCTCGCCGCCGGAATCAAAATGGACAATGGGGGAACGCTCCAAATGTCGGTCTTGCATCCCGATCCCAAAGTACTTCCCAATATTGATTTAAAGGTGAACGACAATTCCATCTTGATGGCGTGTCTCATTTTAAAGAAGCAAGGCAAGCAAGTTGTCTTCATTACCAAAGATATTAATTTACGTCTCAAATCTGATGCGCTGGAAATTGAGTCTGAAGATTTTGAAACCAGTGATCTCACGTTTGATGAGTTGTATTCTGGACAGCGCGAAGTCACGGTTAGCCAAGCGATCATGCAAAAATTTGAAGAAGATAAATTTGTTCCTATTAGTGATTTGGGAATCAAAGATATTTTACCCAACGAGTACGTCCATTTGCATTTAGAAGAAGTAGAAACCACCAATCATTCGGCCACCAAAAAATTGGGCCGCTACAGTAAGGCCAAGGGCGGTGTCGTTCCCCTTATTCGTAAACGCGATGGGGTGTGGGGAATTTATCCGCGCAATGTGGAACAACAATTTGCGCTCGATGCTTTACTCAATGAAGAAATTAGTTTGGTGTGCCTCGTCGGAAAAGCAGGAACCGGAAAAACATTGCTCGCCATTGCGGCAGGTCTTGAGGCCACCATCAACCGTCAAATTTATACGCGCGTGCTCGTTTCTCGTCCGATTATTCCCATGGGCCGCGATTTGGGATTTTTGCCTGGTGATGTGAATGAAAAACTTGGGCCGTGGATGCAACCGATTTTTGATAACATCGATTTTCTTTTTGGAAATCGCCGCGGCGAGCGCAATGCGGTGTCGTGGGAGGAACTTATCAATCAAGGCCTTTTGCACATCGAGCCGCTAACTTATATTCGGGGGCGATCACTTCCTGCACAGTATATGATCGTGGATGAAGCGCAAAACTTATCACCTCATGAAGTGAAAACGATTATTACGCGCGCAGGAGAAGGAACAAAAATTATTTTAACTGGAGACTGTGAGCAGATTGATAGTCCGTACTTGGATTCGATCAATAACGGCCTTGCTTATTGTATCGATCGTCTCAAAGATGAAGAGATTGTTTCCCATGCCGTATTAAAAGTAGGGGAGAGGTCACCGCTCTCAGAAATTGCGAGTAAGAAACTCTAGGGGCAGGTTCAAAAGTTTAATCTCTGCTCAATTTTTTTTTCGAAATTATATTCTTTGCTAGCTTTGGAGAAGTGCCCATTGCTAGCACTCGCTGCGTAAAACCAATGTTAGTGAATTTTCAGTGAGTGTATAGATTTTGTGTATTCAAGATCGGAGGCAATTTATCAACATAAAAAAAACTTTTTCTGGTTTTTGAATTGGGTGCGTACCCAAGGTAAAGAAAACATGAGTGAACTGAAATTTTTAACCATTACTTAAATAAACTTAATATTAAGCCAACGATTAGGAGTGAAAGTTTTAAAAAAATATATCCAAGACCTATCGCTAAAGGGATGGAAACTAAAACTGAACCAGCGGTACCTAGCTCTTGTTC
>JARXAH010000093.1 GCA_029865945.1 Bacteriovoracaceae bacterium
TTGTCTTAGGGATTTTCCAATAAGGAGCGCTGTCTTTCCTCCTATACCAGTGTCAATTTCATCAAACAAAAAGATGGACACGGATTGATTGAGCGCCGTTATTTGTCTTAACGCCAATAGAATTCGCGATAGCTCGCCTCCGGACGCGATGTGAATGAGTTCATGTTCGCCCTCGCCTAAATTGAGGCGGGCCATAAGTTTCACTTGATCAATGCCATTGGCAGTCAATTCCTTTTTCTCTTCAAGATTAAAACGAATTTGTGCCCCACTCATATTGAGTTGTTGAACAGTGTCACTTAATTTTTCTGATAATTTTGCGCAAACAGCAAGCCTTAAATCTCGCAATTTTTTTGCCAGGGACCACAATATTTTTTCTGTTTTTGAAATCTCTACTTGGATCTTTTCCATTTGCGAATCCAAGTCATTGAGAGACTCAAGCTCATCTCGGTACTCCTGCGCCTTGAGGGATAATTCCTTCATGGAAACACCAAATTTCTTTTTTAGTTTTTGAAATTGATCAAGCCGATCAAGTGCCTGCTGAAAAGCTTCTTCATCTACTTCTTCTGCGCGCTTTGAAGTAATGGATTCTAATTGGGATTCCAATTGAAAAATGGCGTCCACGCAAGAATCTACTACATTACTAGAGTAAAATTTTTTGCCTTTGGAGAGTAAGTTTTTTAATTGGCGCAATTGATCTTGTAGCGAATGGCCACTGGCCCCCACATCATCGTTAACTAAGGATGAGAGCGCATTGATGAAAATATTTTTTTCTTCCCATTGAGATCTCTCCAGCTTTAGCCGCAAGCAGCGCTCTTCCTCTAATTCAGATGGATTCGCTTTATTAAATTCTTCTACTAAAAATTTGAGATAGGTTTCACGCTCTAGTTTTACTTCTTGTCTTTTTTTTAATTGAGAAAACTCTGATTCAAGTTGTTGGTAACGAAGAAAATTATTTTGATACTCCACGATTGGAGACTTATCAGTAATGAAATAATCTACAATTTGTAGTTGATATTCAGGAAGTAACAATTTTTGATTTTCAAATTGGCCAACTACATCGACAAAATCTTTAGCAAAGTTTTGCAAAACACTTAAGCCGCAAATTTGTTGATTGAGATAAATTTTTGCTTTTTCATTTAAGAAAATGATTCGCTTAATGGAAATTTCATCTTCTTCGCAAGGGTGACCAATCTCATCAAAATATTTTTTTACGAACTGACCTGATGGCCCAGCGTCAATTTGAAAAATGGCCTCGACTGTGGCCGAATTGGTTTGTGCACGTATAAATTTCTTATCTGATTTTCCTCCCAATATAAGAAGCAAGGCATCGAGAATGAGGCTTTTTCCAGATCCAGTTTCGCCCATAATAATATTTAGGCCATGATCAAATTCGATATCTTGATTGCTAAAGGTGGCGAAATTTTGAAGATAGAGTTTTTTGAGAATAATTTTCATTTTGTACTCCTGTTGGTTTGCGTGGCTACTTGGCGAAAAATTTTTCTCGCATGGTTTGAAAATAAGTTCTCTCTGGATTTTTCACGAAAACCACGCCTTGTCTAGGATCCATGGAAACTTTGACTAAACATTGATGATCAATTTCAAAAATGATTTGGCCATCTACCGTAAGTGTAATGTGACGATCAATTTCTTCCAGGCGAATCCCCACTTCGTACTCAGAAGGAATAACAATCGGGCGATGCACTAAACTATGAGGACAAATGGGAGTGAGAATAAAGGATTTCACAAGCGGATGAACAATCGGGCCACCGGCCGCGAGAGAGTAGGCCGTGGATCCAATGGGGGTACTTAAGATAACGCCATCACCAGAAATTTGTTGCAAAATTTCGTGGTTACATTCCACCGTTGTTGTAAAGAGTCTGGAAATATTACTTTTAGATAGGACAACATCATTAATAAAGTGTTCTTGGAAAATAGTTTTCTTTGATTTCACAACTGAAACCTTAGAAAGTGGAATTTTCGTATAATCACTTTTTCCTTCAATGGTGTCGCTTAGGTGTTCATACATGGTTTCAGCAGAAAATTCCGTGATAAAACCAAGCCTTCCCCAGTTAACTCCAAAAATGGGGACTTTGGATTTTAAAAGTCTTGATAAACCAATAATGGTACCATCGCCGCCAAGGGAGATGATTAAATCGAGGGTTTTTAATTCCTCTGGTTTAACAAAGGAAATAATGGCGTAATCAGAATAGAGTTTTTTAAAAAACTCTTTTTCGTTGGCCAAAATATAAATTTTGCATTTGCGACGCAATAACCATTTGATTAAATTGATGACTACATTGGGAAATAATAAATTCCACTCAGGCTTTAGAACAATAGCGATGTTTGATAATTTCATATATCACTATTATGCCTTCGAGCGACGAACTGAGCAAGATCACATTAGACGGCCTGATCACTTACCTGACCAACGTGAGACTCTAACGAGAGATTGAGTAGCTCTTCTACGGCCTCATAACAAGAATAAAGTTCTCGATAATTAAGAATGAGAAATTCAACGACAAGCTCTGGGCGTTGAAAGCTCTTGTTACTCATTTGGGCGCGATTAAACTGATAAACACCAGAAATAAGTGGATGCGCATTTTTAGCGCAAAGCTTGATGACCTCTTCATGGCGATTGATTTCATGAATGAATATTTCCGTTCTTCCGTGCCTTGACCCCTGCTCGTTTAGGCAATAATTCATAAACTCAATAATGGATACTTGAATAATTTTAAGATCTCTGAGATGTCGTTTAATTTCTTGGCAAATCGCTTGGGAAGAGAAAAATATTTTTTTTGCTTGAGTATAATTATTTAAGAAAAAATCCCAAAAAACTTTACTCGTAGTATACAAAACCTGTTCCGTCTCGATGAGTTCACAGGAATTTAAAAGCATGTGCTCTTCCGATTTATGAATAAACATTAATCCTGAATTCACATTTTGTTCAATAAAATTATTCCACAATCCGGGACTCAATAACTTTTCGCTCATCTCACTTTGGAGGAGCTCTACTTGCCCTCCTGGAATATAAATATTGAGTGAGGAATCTGAATAATTGGAGAAATTAAAAAAATCGCTCAATTTATTATATAAACAGATCACCAGAAATCCTTGCATTTGTAGCAGTTTCGAGTTGATGTAGTTGTCGGTGATGACTAATGTTTGCTCGGAAATAATTTGTTGATTATTGAAAATTAAGGACTGGGTGTTCTCTAAAATAGAATTTTTGATATTTTTGCTTGTTAGATCAATGGCGATATTTTCCGTTTGAAACCAATCTGATGTTTTATCAAAGAAACACTCTTTGATTGTTAGTTGAGATATTTTTTTATTTAGCTGTGATTGCGAGTAAATAATGTCATTTAGTATTTTTTGATTTGCGTAATGCTTCTTGAAACATTCTTTCAGTAGTTGAGTATAGATTTCTGTAAATGAATGGGGTACGTGTCCATAATATTTGGAGAAAAGTAAATGCTCCCATTTCGAGGTCATCACAATTTTATTTTGTGATGAAGGTAGAAAACCATGCTTGAATTTTATATCTGCCTTTTTAATTAATTCAAAAAAATTAGGATTTAAATTTAAGCTTAAAAGAAAGTCCGATTCCGTTCCATGAGTAATACTACTGTTGATCGAGGATTGAGATGCGCCAAAAGTAGGGGTAAGTATCTTGGGAAATTTTCCTTGGTTTTTAATTTGGTTTAGTTCTTCAAGACTTAGGGATACCAAGGAAATTCTTTCTAGGTTGGCGACAGCACTTAATTTATTTTGCAACTCTTGATTAATAACGACAATCGGTGAAAAACCCAAGTCATCGAGGGGAAATAAACTTAGAGATTCAAAAAGGCAAAGTACTTCAATCAGATTTTCAGGGCCGATAATAATTAGTTTATTTTTCATAGTTATGGCCGTTCCTGTATTTTGGAGGCGATCATTTCTCCCGAATAGGATTTTACTAATTTATCAAAAATAAATTTAATAAAATTTGATCCAGCAAGAAGATTATTTTTTAATTCCAATAGTATTTTTTCTAACTCTTCAACGGAATCTTTTTGTTGATGGATGACCTTATCTAGTTCGTGGCGAGTGGTAATACAAACGAGATTCGCCAAGTGATTTATCTTTTTAGGATTAAAGAGTTCATCGAGTTCCTTGAAAAATATTTGTCCTTGAGTTTCAGAATTATATTTTAATTCGTGCAGCTGCCTAATAGATTTAAGGGTACTTTTATAGACGATTTCTATTTCCTGATACTCAATTTCTAAATTTTTCTTAAGCAGCGACGTTTCTAGTAGTTCAAACATTTCTATGGATCTTGGATGTCCAAGGAAGTGTTCGTAGTAAAATGAGCGCATACAAAGATTTGAAAAATTTTGAGTTTCTGCTTCAATATCTTGAAAATTTCGATTCATGCAAAAGCTCATTGGGCCAAAATCATCTTTGATGATGGCGTACAAACGATTGTTTTCGCTAATCTGAAGATTTTTTTCCAGAGGCCCGGTAAGCTGTATATTAATTAAGTCCAGCAATAATTGGTAATCCACTTCATTGTGGGAAGCTTGCAAAATAAAATCACCGACATTATCACTCGTCCCACTGTGCCCAAGGCTTGGGATTGTTTCAATAATGGAAATTTGAGGAATGCGAAAAAAATTTCCTAAAACCTTAGACGCTCCTCCGAAGTTAAGAGCAGCATCAAAATGGACAAAGCATTTTGGAAAATTATTGGTAGAAAACTCTAGAGAGATACATTTACCATCCATGACTTCATTGATTTCATTGGCAAGCTTGAGTTGAGATGCATTTTTACTTTGTACAAGTAAAATTGGAAGAATATTATTCGACTGATAAAGATGATAGTAAACTTCTGCCAAATTATTTTCTGGGCGCAATTGAAATAAATCAATCGCTAGTAATTTTTTTTCTTTATTTTGAAATTTAAATTTACTACGTAGGAATTGCAGCTTTTGCCCAATGTAATCCGTGAGATCAGAATTATTTTGTAGAAACTGTTGGGAATTTTTTTCTAGTTTACTTAGGGAAAACATTTGCTGATAAAGTTCATTTTTATTCATAATCCATGGATTAGCGGTGTAAATTTCATTTACAAAATGGGCCGCTAAATTGGAATGAATAATGGTTCTGTAGGGGGAAAATTTTGAACCCGTATAATTTTCTGAGCTCATCAGCGAAGTAAAAAGATAGCTTTCTTGGTTATTGCTCAAAGTAATTATCTTGTGAAATTTTTTAGTCATCAGAGGAGATATCGCGTCCCAAAGTAAATTTTGAGCAAAGGCCAAGTTAATTAAGTGGTTGTGATAAGATTTAGAAATTAGGCCTTTATTGATTAAATGAATAGATTCTAGTTTTCCAGAGTAGGATTGCAATATTTCTCGGTGATGATCCCAAGTAACAAGCGAAAAATCCTCATTGGGGTATCGTTGCTTCAAATTAGTGATTACATTTAATTGTTGGTAAATTTCAGAGGCATCACTAAAAGCGATGACTAAATTATTTTTCAGCATGGCCTGCCTCCGCTATCGCTTGCAGGAGCAGCGAAAACATTTGTTTATTATCCCAGTGGTCGCTGAGTTCTGCATTTTTTAAATATTCAAAATAGTCTAAATTTTCAGGTATTGAGATTTGAAAATATTCTTTTAAGTTTCGATTGAGAAGGGGAGCGACTGATTTCATACTATTATTTCGCTTAAATTTTAATACGGAGTGATAGTACTGCAAATCTTTTTGATAGCTTGGTTTATGGGGAATAATTTGCGGTTTCTTTAAAAGCAAATCTAAGAAAAGTTTATCTTGATACAATTTTTCTACGGGCGCACAAAAGATTTGAATACTTGAAACCATTTCTGGAAAAATTCGCGATTGATACTCAAGATAGTTTAAGATATTTCTTGGGTCGCTCTCAATGACTGCTAACTTCCATTGAGTTTTATCGCCGTGGAATAGCTTATATTTTTCAATGAGGGCGTGGAAGTGATATCCAAAGCCCACACCCAGCACAATTCCCATGGGATTTTTTTGGATTTCATCACTATACTGTTCTGCAAAACTGTTCGCCTCTTTAATGGGGTCAAGCATGGAGTGCATGTATACTCCGTCTACGACTGGCACTAAGTGACCACTTTTGCTTTCTTCTAATAAATATGTTTTAGAAATATTATTTTCCATTATCTTACCTCACGAAGATTATACTTCTTAATTTTTTCTTTCTTTTTGAAAGTTGTCGATATCTCATCTTTTGCTTCTATTTTTTTGCCACTTAGTAGCTCAACAATATTGTCGTTGAGTTCGATAAGATGTTGAAGCTTATCCATCGGAATGGTGGCCAAATTTTTATCAACCAATGACTCCAGGATTCCAATCATTCTATCTCGCTCTTCAAGTAAGCTCGTTTCAGGCATTTGCTCTTGTTTAATTACTGAAACAATATTTTGAGTTAATAACTCAAGATCTGTCAGCAACTGCTCAATGAGTTCTTGGGCCGCAAAATGCTTAGGCCTTACGTTGCTGCTGTTGTTGTTGCTGTTGTTGCTGCTGTTTTGGTTGTTCATTGGACGGCCCCGATTTAATGAATTTAACTGCTTCCGTCCAACCGGAATACAGCGTGTTGAGAACACCGAGAACACCCTCAAGTGGTTTTTTATCTTTGTTGAGATTCGCTTGGGTTGAGCTGTAAAGCATGTAGTCGTAGAGGACCGAAAGCTCTTTTGCAATTTCCCCACCCACTTCAAAATCTAAACTATTGAGAAGTTCGATGATGATGTCTTGTAGCTTACCAATGTGTTCGCCCTTCTTGACCAAATCTTTGGTTTCGATGGCCTCAATGGATTTTTTGCAATGCTTGATGGCCGCTTGGTAAAGCATGAGTAGAATCTGCTCTTTACTCGCAGTTTCTACTGAAGTTTTTTTGTAGGCCCCTAATCCATAGGACATAACAACTCCTTATTAAAACATCAAAGATGCATCGAAATCTATTAACCTAATTGCGTCACACCAGGCACTCCACCTTGCGCCATGCCGGTTAATCCCGCGCCTTGCTCTTTAATGCGTGCCATGGTTTCTTCGAGTCTCGCAAATTTATCTTTCAAGATTCTTTCTTTTTGCTCCAGCATTCTTTGCTTCGTTTCAATTTGTCGGTCGATTTGATCGATGTTGGATTGCAAACCTCCGCGGCGACTTTGTAAGGTTCCGTTTGGTCGTTGGAGCGATTGATCCACGACGCGGTAAATATTATCTAAGAAGCCATCCGTCTTTGTTCCATTTTCGCCATATTTTCCAATGATGACCTGAGAGACAACTTTATAATCTTCACTCAAAAATTTTTCAAAACGTTCTTGATTAAACTCCACTTGTCCTTTTCTATTAAACGCCACCCCGAGATCGCTAATTCGCTTGGGCCCATTGGAGGTTTCGATAGGTTGAAACACGGCGCCGCGAATTCTACTTTCAATTTGTTGAAGCGTAATATCACCACCGAGGGTTTTGGTGGTATCAGATTTTTCATCGAGCGAGTTTTGCTTATGAATAAAATCTAAAACATTATTAATGCTCGCCAATAATTTTCCAATTTTTTCGCCGATCTTTTTTGTATCTTCTGTAATTTGAATGGAGAATTCTTCTCCAGGTTTTGCTTTCTTTAAATCAATCGTGACTCCTGGAATAAGGTTGGCCACTTTGTTGGTAGGAAGCTCCACTTCAAATCCATCCATTTTTACGACGGCATCAACGGCCTTTCTCTCTTCTTCCACATATAAATCTTCTCGACCATCGACTAAGTAAAAGTAAGGAAACTGGGCCTGATTTTTATCTCCTGAGTCTTTCACTGATAAAATGAGACGAAAGGGTTTATTTTTATCTTTCCCATCGTCCACAACAGTCGCTGTCATGCCTGATTCCGAATTGGCATTAATTAATTTTGCTATTCCTGTAAGACTAGAATGTTCTTCATCCACATAAATTTCTTTGGATTCTCCGTTGGGCAATTCATAGGAAATATAGCCGACTCCCAAGTAGGTGCTGTCTTTATCTTTAATTCGGTTGGTGAGAGCGGAAGATTTTTGCGCTAATCTTGAAACTTCAAACTGGTAATTTCCGGGCATGGCCACGTTTTTATCCAGAGTCACTTGAACGTTTTCCGCTTCCGTGACCACTTTTAATTCTCGAAAACTTTTTTCTCCGCGATTCGCCAACACTTCGCCTCGAATGCTTTCTACGTGCCCGATTAATTCGCCTAATAATTTTTGCTTGCCTTCAATCTTTCCTTTGCGCGCTTCCATTTTCTCCATGGGAATGCGCTCGGCCTTGATGATTTGTTGGACGATATCCTTAGGTAGTCCTGTATTAATAGAACCAAAAGAAATAGACAAAGCGTTACCCTCGCGAATGTCAAAGTCATGGGCATATGGCCCTTTATAGATCTTATCATATGAGCTAATCTCTACATACTCAGACTCTTGATAGGCAATAATGGACTAACTCCCATGAAAATTTTAATTACCGCCGATATATTGTTAGAAAAGTGGCAATTTTTTCTCCAGCGTTTTGTGCTGTATTTTGGATTTTTGCTTATCCCGCTTTGGATTAATCGAATCGTGGAGATCTCGCCAATATTTCAGTTGACTGTGCTACTCTTGTATATCGTATTTCTTTTTGGGCAATTTTATTTGCTCGCAAAAGAAGTGGATCATCGTCTTAAAATTTCGGTGAGGGCCCAGTCTTCCACGGATAGAATTCTCTATCGACTTGTCATCGGTCAGTCTTTTTTTCTCATCTATTTTTTTCTTCTTAACTATATTCCGGAAGAAATATACCGACATTTTTTTTGGGCCACTTGGGCCGCCATGGGACTATTTTATTCATGGCCGACGAGAGGAAAGATCATTCAAGAAGGATTATCAACGGATTTAAATGAGTTTCGTTTTTTAGATGGATTTGAAAAAACGATTTTAGTCTTACTTATTTCCACTTGTATTTTAAGTATTCCCTCGATTCCAAAATTTGAATCTTTTGAAACCTTGCGGCTCTACCTAGACCCAACTCAGAGGCTATCTGATTTTTATTTTCATTTTGTTGGCCACGTTCTCTTTCCTTTTACTAATTTTCCTTCACTCTATTTTTATGGTTGGAATGTTTACCTGTATTTATTTTCTACAACGGTGCTCTTGCTTTCGAGTTATTGTTTATTTCGATTTTTCTTTTCTCGGCGTCTTTCCCTCCTTGGACTCTACGCCATCATTTCTTCTTGGGCCTTTAGTAAAACGTTGCAAAACAATTATTACTCCCTTCTCGTAGGATCTTTTGCGGTTCTCTATATTTGGTCTCTTTATTGGGCATCAAGGGCCGGCAATTATCGCTCAGGCCTCATTGTGGGATCAGTCCTTTTATGGGGAGTTTGGATTGATCATTCCATATTTTTGCTCTGGCCGATTACGGTCGTTTACTTCTGGTTTTGGGGATTGAGGTCGTCCCATGCGTGGTTTAAACAGCATTTTTATAAGTATACCTTGTTTAGTTTTATCGTTTCACTTTTGGTACTTTTAGATCATGGTATTGGGCTTAAGTTTTCTTCGTGGGATGATTGGATAATATTGAAAAATACTTTAATTTTTGTTTTTCTACAAAAATCCTTTCTCTATATCAGCATTGTAGGTATTGGCCTACTTATTCTTACCAAATTTTATCCCTGGATTGACCGGCAGGCGCAATTTTTGAATCAAGAAAACAAATTTACGGATTTAATTATCATTACTTCTTTTTTCTTAGTGTTGGGCCTTCTCTTTTATCATGATTATATTTCTAGTTATTTATTTATTACACTTTTAACATTTTTTTCATTGGTGCCATTGGAAATTCTCTTTAGAAATTTGCAATCACTTCGCTCGCAAAGAAATTTAATTTTCGTCACTTATATTCTCATTTGTCTTTTTGATTCCCACCTTGAAGGACGGGTAAAGATTTTAATCAATGGCCTGGCACAACTTGGAATAAGGGGTAATTAATGGCCTTCAAAGTAAAAGATCATTTTTTTCATAAAGCTAAGAGTGAAAACTATTTGGCGCGCAGTGTTTATAAATTGTCTGAAATTAATGACCGATTTCAAATTTTAAAACCTGGACAACTTGTTTTAGATTTAGGTTACCATCCTGGATCATGGTCGCAATACGCATCAGAAATGGTGGGCAATGAAGGATTGGTCGTGGGAATTGATCTTTATCCCATAAATGAAAAATTAGTTCCCGTAAAAAATATTCGCCTCTTCGAAAAAGATATTTTTGATTTAA
Organism: Bacteriovoracaceae bacterium; assembly: GCA_029865945.1. Taxonomy (GTDB): domain Bacteria; phylum Bdellovibrionota; class Bacteriovoracia; order Bacteriovoracales; family Bacteriovoracaceae; genus JARXAH01. The sequence continues at coordinate 10,299 of JARXAH010000093.1, forward strand.
AAGGGCCGCAAGATTTAAACGTAGATCAAAAATTTGATATTGTCTTATCTGATATGGCACCCAATACTTCAGGCATTAAGACAGTAGACCAACTGAAAAGTTTATCCTTAGTTGAGTCCATCTTCGAATTACTCCCGAAATTATTAATTCCCAAGGGACACTTACTGATCAAAGTTTTTGAATCTCAAGGAGCGCAAGATTTTTTAAAGCAGCAGAAAAAATTATTCAAAGAATTTCATTATCTTCGTCCGGAAGCGACCAGGAAAACAAGTAAAGAGTATTTTGTCATCGGAAAAGGGTACAGCGGATGAAGCGAATCAAGGACCAAGTAAGAGAGCGAGTAAAAAAAATAGGTAAGCATCCAAAGTTTAAAACTGTTGGAATTCCTGTCCTCGTCATTTTTATTTTATTGGGCATTTTAGTCCCCATTAATAGGTGGCACCAAAATAAATCCATCGAAAATTTTTCTTTTCTAGAACAGGCTAAATTGTCGTCCTATTGGTTAGACTTAGAGCGTTTGTTGCAAAATTCGTTTGAAGTGGAATCACCTTATTGGCCTTCATTATTTTCATCCGCTGGAGAGCAATACAACGTTAACTATACCTACGATTTAGATCTCATGAAATATTTGAAAGACCTTATCTCGCTCTATCCCTCAGATTTTACTTCCGTGGTAGTCATTGAAAATTCCACTGGGCAAATTTTAGCGGCCATCGATCATGAACGAAAAACGAATAAATTTGATAAGAAAGTTACCTTTTCGGCCACCTCTCCTGCGGCCAGTTTATTTAAAGTCATTACAGCTGCGGATGTGATTCAAAACCGAAACGTTTCTTCTATTACCCCGTTTGGATTTTGGGGACGCAAGACTACGCTCTATCGCAATCAATTGCGTGCACAACCAAGAGACCGAGAAATTCCCTTTAAAAAAGCTTTTGCGGAGTCAAACAATGTGGTGTTCGGAAAAGCAGCGCTACAATATTCCGACTCGTTAAGTTTATTTAAAACCGCCGAAAGTTTTGGCTTTAATCGAAATTTAATTGAACTCTTGGATACCGGGAAAAGTTTTTTTCCGCTTGCCGAGAGTGAATATAATTTGGCCGAGCTTGGCTCTGGCCTCAATACCATGACGATGATTAGTCCCGTGCACGCCGCAAAAATAGCGGCCATCATTGCTAATGGCGGAAAAGATTTTTCCCTTAAATTGGTCAAGTCAATCACTCAACATTCCAATGGTGCAGAAATTTTTCCACCGCCTGCACCGCCAGAAAAAATGAGAGAAGTGATTACTCCACACACGACAGAGGAGCTTCGTATCATGATGAGAGAGGCCGTAGAAAATGGAACCGCTCGCATGATTAGAAAAAAAATGAATCGTAAAATTTATGAGCAACTGGACATGGGTGGAAAAACGGGACAAATGACTGGCGGAATTCCCCAAGGTAAGCGAGACTGGTTTATTTTATATGCCTCACCAAAAAATGATCCCCAAAAAGGAATTTCCATCGCCGTCATGCTCGTGAATCAGGAACATTGGTATATCAGATCTGTTTTTTTAGCGATGAAAATTGTAGAACATGTGTATGCTGGCTTGAATTAAGTGCAACCCTTTGATAAATTGAACATTTGTAATAATAAAAGAGGTTTTTGTGAATAATGTTGAAAACGATAAAGTGAAAAATGAAACTAAGAATTGGAAAAATAAATTTGATAAGCAAAATCTTATTAAAGAAAGTAAGTCCTTTATTGTTATTGTGGCCGTTATTTTTTGTTTTAGATCTACTTTTTTTGAGCCATTCAAAATTCCGTCTGGATCCATGATTCCAACACTTTTGGTCGGGGACTTTATTTTAGTCAATAAATTTTCCTATGGATTTAAAATTCCTCTCTCCGATTTTTTCGGTGATCCCATTTATATTACCACGCCAAGTGCACCTGCAAGGGGTGATGTGATTGTATTTAAGTATCCCGTTGATCCCAGTCTTAATTACATTAAGCGTGTAGTTGGTTTGCCGGGGGATAAAATTAGGCTTATTGATAAGCAAGTTTACGTCAATGGAGAGCCCCTCAATGTGGAATTAATTGATGGAACTCAGTTGCTCAGCGAATTAAAAATTCAAAACGGTGACTTATCTCTCTATGGTATTCAGCTCTATAAAACAAAAACCGGTGAGCACAACCACTTCATTCAACAAGTGGATGTGTTGAGCGACCTGTCCAACATGGAAGAAGTGGAAATTCCGGCAGAAAGTTATTTTGTGATGGGAGATAACCGAGATAACTCTCAAGATTCTCGCAAGTGGGGATTCGTTCCCTTTAAAAATATTAAAGGTCGCGCCATTCTCGTTTGGTTCAATTTAAACATTCCGTGGCCATGGGAAAATGAAAATGCACCGCCCTTTATTTTCACACCGTCTCGTATTGGTACGAAAATTCTTTAATCACAGACTCATATCTGACTGCTTTATCATTCTAAGGCTGTAATAGGTAAATTAATTCATAGTAATTTTTCTAAGCCACCTGTAAAGATGTAGGCACTCATCAATTACTCCTTCCTAATTTTGATTAAACAAGTTACAAGATCCGAAACGGGAGATTTTTTATGAAATTATGGAATTTATTATTAGTTCTATGCACAGTGTCTTTTTCAACGGTAGCTTTTTCTCAAGTGTCAAAGTACCAGGAAATGGCAGTTGATGATCCTTCTTGTGCTTTAAGTATGATGGATCGGACTATAGATTTAAATCAAGGTGAAGTTGCAAAAGGTGTGGTTGATGTTCATTATATTTTGGACCAACTTCGCGCGGTTCATTCAAAATATCTTGATAATCGAGACCCGAAAGATCCAAAGAAATATAATAGTTCTAAATTTAGTTTTGAGGAAAAGGCAAAATTTTTTCGTTCTTTAACGGTTACCTTAACTGACAGTGATGAGAAAGAAGTAATCCTTTATTATCAATCTGCTTTTGATTTTGATTATGTGTTAGAAACTAAAAATGGTGTCACTGAAAAAGTTTATTTTTCTGTTTGCCCTGGTCATAATGTAACTCTTCATCCTGTTTATTTTTCAATTACAAAAAATAAATCTGAAATTTATTCAAGATCTTTTTAGGATTTAAACTATTGAAGTAAGTTCTAAGAAAGCAATGAAGCATACTTGAGATAAATATTGAATTATGTTTTTTACAGCACTATCTTATATTTTAGGTAGTGCTCTAAACTCTGAGGCTTAAAGTCAACTACTTCCTGTTAATTACCTCATAAAATACTCATAAAACTAGAATTCAAAAATCAAAATTTTCTGATGCTATGTTATTCTTATTATACCAATAGGAATCACGTGAGCTATTTGAAAAAAAACCTAATTTTCTTATCCTTCATATTTGTATTATTTTTTTTCGGTTGTTCAAAAAAGCCGGAGACCGATCTTTGCGTAATTTTAAAATTAGAAAATTGTCATAACGTAGGAAAATATTCTCACCGCTCAAGCTCGCAATCCATTCCTTCCATCGGTGCGGCCGCCCAATTTAATCCGGCGAACGTAACTCACGATCGAGGATTTGGAGTGGAGTTGGTCTATCAACCGTCGCAACAACTCGTTTATAACTTCGTCGCGGGTACTGGCAAAAGTGGTGCCGCCCTTGTGAGCGCAAAATTAGAAAATTCTTTTTTTAGTAACCGAGTCCCCGAGTTGGACTCAGAATATTTAGCACGCAGAAAACTAGATGATCAGTATAAATCAAGCAAGCAAGCACTGGGCTTTAGTATTGCACTCCATAAATCCGCAAATCTCGGACTGGATTTAGGAGTCATGGCGAAATATAATCCAGATACAAGCAAAGTTAATCCTGGCGCCGGCCTTGCCCTGCGATTGGGCATTTTCAGTTTTGGTGCTTCCCTCTATGCGGATGATTACAAGTTAATATTCAATAATGCCACCTACTGGAATTCTGGATCTCTCTATAGCGATTATTATTTACAAGATGACTATTCTGAAAAATTTTTAGTGCAAACACTGACAGCGGGGATAAGAATTAAAAATGTATTTTTTGATTTCGGTCAGATAAAAACTAATTATGATTTTTACAATAGCGATCAAGTTATTAATTTGTATAGTTCTTCACTGATCATCAAGAGGTGGCTTTTAAGTGCTGCCTATAGAGTAGAAGAATCATCGAATCCCTACTATGATGGAGAAAATTTGCAGTATAAGACATACAAAAAAGATGCCTTTGGATCGGTTCAGTTTTCACTGGGCAAAGCTGTAGTCCTCATCGCTCAGTACAATTATTTTTTACTAAATGAGTTTTCGTTTGGAACGACTATATTTTTTTAAACTGGATTGTAGTAACCCCATCGCTCTTTTGTAAATCCACAATACCCTCAAGATCACCTTGTTTTTTTAGAAAAGAGCGAAGCCAATTTTTAAGTATTCCATCTCCGTGGCCATGGATAATTTCTGCGTAAGGCAAATTTTTGGCCATAATGTGTCCACACAAATCTTGGATTAAATTTTCAAAATCACTGAGGCGCATTCCTCGGCAATCGTGTTTAATTTCTAGTTCCTTATTCGTTTCAATGGTGAAATGAAAAGATTTATTAGATTTATTTTGGTTTAGTGAAGGATCACTGAGCTTAAGTGTTTGAAGGGGGACGCGAGTACGCATAGATCCTAACGCAATGAGGCCTTGAGCATTCTTGCCTGTGCCCAAGATTTCAAGCAAAGTAACTTTCTGGTTAAACTGATCACAGAAATATTGTTTCCCCGCTTGCCATTCATCGGTTTCTTGTAGTTCTTTAGATGAATTTTGTTGTGAGTTATTGCTTGGTGCACTTAAGGCCGGAAATTGTTCTTTCACCATCTCTGAATAAATTTCAGCTTGGACGACAAAATCACTCACTTGGTTTTCTATTTTTCTTAGGACCGTTTTTGTAGGAGTAGAATTTTCTTTCACCCAAGAGATCGCTTCATTTTTGATGCGCGCAAGCTCGGACTTCCAATCATCCATTTCCTTTTGAAAGCGAAGCTTCATGGATTCTTTTTCTGAGCGAAGCTCCTTGGTCGTTTGATCAATTTTGGTTTTTTGCTCTTGAAAATATTTTTCTTGAGTAGATTTTTCTGTGATAAGTGATTGCAACAACTGTTCATACTTAATTTGTTGCCCCTCCAGTTGCTTACTCGCTAATGATAAAACTTTGTGTAGCGGCGGATGTTTCTTGGCAATGTGCTCTGCAATCTCGAGGGCAAAAGAACTTCCTGGTTGACCAAAATGTAATTTGTAGGTTGGCCTTTTTTCTGTTCCTAAAAATCCCATGTGAGCTGATGCAAACTCCGTGGATTGATGAGCAAAAACTTTTAAGGAGTTGTGGTGAGTTGATAAAAAAGTAAAGGTATTAGGAAATTTATTTAACGTAGATAAAATTCCCCAAGCTATGGCCGATGCTTCCTCTGAAGACGTGCTCTTTAAGATTTCATCAATGAAAATTAAATTATCTGTTTGCAAATTTTCAAGCATCTCTCCATACAATTCCATTTCACTGGCAAAGGAACTTAGGCCTTTAGAAATATCTTGATCGTCTCCCGAAAAATAAATGATATTTTGAAAAGGATAAATGGAGGCATCGTCCACCGGAATAAATAACCCTTTGGCCACCATGAGATGGATGAGTGAAATGGCCTTGAGAGTAACTGTTTTTCCTCCCGTATTCGGCCCTGAAATAATAAGAGTCGGTTTTTCTTTACTTAAATAAACATCATTTTTCACAGCGCCTTCAATGAGAGGATGTCTTAGGCCCTCTATTTTTATTCCTGGAAAATCACTAAGCAGGGGGCGTTTCCAATTTCCCTCCAGCGAGCGAATCGCTTTCGCTTTCACTCCATCGATCACCCTCAGTTGAGCTTGAATTCGCACAATGGCATAAGCATGTTTATGCATGACTTGAGAATATTGCCACGCCAGTTGATAGAGAATTTGCTCAATTTCTTGTTGCAATTGTTCGCGCTTCCTAGAGAATTCTTTAAATTCGTGAAGCTCAACGTAGAGAGAAAAACCGGATTCTGAACGCCTGACAATGCTCCCAAGCGCGTGATCAAAAGAATCTGTTTTGACTAAGATTACATATTTATCATTAATGACGTCCGCTGTTGAACCTTGCCATTTATCTTTTTGCGGATGATGAAAGAGCACTTGCTGAAAAAGTTTTTTGGCTCGCTCATCACAATCCATCAAAGATTTATATTTGGGTTTCAACAATGGGTGCAAGTGATACTGAATCATTCCGTCGGCGGCAATAAATTCTCGAATGGATAGCACTAATTGTTTGCGCAATAATTGAAACGTTTCTTGAAACTCTACCGGAAACCAATAAGGTGGACAGTGCTGACGCAGCTCAGACCAAACTTCGATGGTTGTCACGATTTGATGAATTTCTCCCAAAGAAAACCAGGCCTCTTTTTCTATTCGCGGCCCAGTCTCTTGAAAGGGAAAAGTGGAACTCACCTTCTGCAGCGGTGTCTGATAAATTTGTGAACCGAGTTGCAAAATTTTTTCGTAAAAAAATCCTAGCTCATTAAACTGTGTGTGCAGTTGAGTTGTCGATTGATGAGAGGGCGGCAACTCTAATTCTTTTTTAGTTGTATCAAAGTGAGCATATTTGGTAACTTGAGAGATAAGTTTATACCAGTCGCATTTATTTAAAAATGATTCTAAAAAGGGAGAGTTACTCCCTAAAAGATTGAGTCTATTCATGATTTGCCATTATAACCAAATTGTCCAAAATCTGTCGTGGATTAAAGAAATATTAAACTTAAATAAACATCACGGTTCACGACTGATGATTCAAAAACTTTACGCCACTCCCTGGGTGATCGCCATAAGTGTGCGCGCTCCGGGAAAAACTTACTGGATTTATCAGGGGCGGGGACAGGGTTGGGAGGGAATTTGGCTGCAGGAAACCCAGCCGCCCTCAGCGTGGAGAGTGGTGGATCGGTTAATTGAATTTTATCGCAAGCGCTTGAGTGCCAGTAGTTTAGTCGATATTCGTCTTGATCCACTGGACCGCTTAGTTCACATGGATTACCAAAAATGGGGTGCCACCAATACTCTTAGTTACTATTGGCAAGGAAGGCTCGCCTATTTAGGTTGTTGTTATTTTGATCCTGATAAACAGGCGTTTAAGATTTTTTTAAGTTGGGATCAGCACAGTGAAATTTGTAAGCAAACTTATGAAGATGATTCTGTGGCCAAGCGCGTTTATGAAAATGCGTTTGCCGTCCTTGGCCTTGAAAAAATGAGCAAAAATGATGAGGCACCAAGGCCTCCCCAAACAGATATCTGGGACGTCTTAGTTAAGGCACACGTTAACAATACGGAGGCCAATAGTATCAAAAAAGATACGAAGTCTCGCGACCGAAAGATGGAACTCTTTAAAAAAGATCTTGCGAGAGTTGAGCAAATTCATCAAATCAAACAATACTTAAGTTCTGGTCAGCCAATTGGGGAGCAACTTAAAATAGGAGATCACTCCTTTAAATTTAAAAGTGAACAAACGGAACATCAAAGGCGGGATTTAATTTTTCAAAAGATTAAGCGCCTGCAAATGGCCGCAAAAATTATTCAAGAAAAAATGAATGAGCTTAGCACTAAAAAAGAGACGGTAAAGTCTCAAAAAAAAGTGAATACGGTAGGCGTAAAAAGTGTTTTTCCGGTCATGAAACTGAAAGAAGAAGCAACGCAAGCAAAAGCTGTCAGCGTCCCCCTTAGTGATAAAGATAAAGAATATAAAATTTTTGAGGGAAAACTTTTTTCCTTGGGCGTGGGAATGAGTGCGAGAGGAAATGATTTACTTAGGAAAGAATGGGCCAAAAAAGAGGATCTTTGGTTTCACGCGGCTTCAGGAAAATCTGCCCACGTTATTTTAAAATGGAAAAAAGATACTGGAGTAATTTCTTCGGAAATGATTCAAATGGCGGGGAGCTGTTTACTTGAGCATCAAAAAAATTCCCTACCTAGCGAGATAGATTTGATCTATACCAAAGTGGCACAACTCAAGGGTGTTAAGGGATCGGCCGGAATGGTAACCTACAAAGGGGAAAAACATTTAAAGATTCGGTTTAACAAAAATTGGAGAGAGGAAATTTAAAATCTTGCCTTCGCCTGATTACTCAAATGACAATAGGTTATTGAGGTAAATGTGAAACAGATTTTAGTGGCCCTGTTTTTTTTTGCAGTGACTAATTCCTACGCTCTTACCACCACCACCACCAATGGTTTCGAGACCGAAGTGTACGGCTTCTTAAAACTAAGTACGATTTATTCTGATAAGGCCTTAGCGAGCTACAATAATATTAATCAATCTGCTCCTACCCATGCGGTGGCCAGAACTCGTCAGAGCGAAGAAACATCACGCTTAAGTTTTCAAGCACAGCAATCGAGAGTGGGAGTGAAGCTTAAAAAAGGGGATCACATTTCAGGGAAAATGGAATTTGATTTTATTGATACCAATAAATCTTCGCCTACTGTTCAGATGAACCCTAGAGTACGAATCGCGCAAACTACTTATCATGATGATAAAAACCAAGTCATTATTGGGCAAGATTTAGATTTATTTTCGCCTGTCACTTCCTATACTTTTGATTATGTGGGTGGCTATTTCATGAGCGGAAATGTGGGTTTTTTTCGCCAACAGCTTCAGTATTTACGAACGGAAGATCATTGGGAATTTGGCGGGGCAGTGGGGATGGCCGGAAATAATCCTGCCGCGATTGATGGAGATTTAGAATTAAAAAAATCTCCCACCCTTGCCGCGCGCGCTAGCTATTTGCTTAATCATGGAAGAGTTGGCCTTTCCGCCATTTATAGTGAAATTTATTTTTCAGCAACCAATAATGAATCGCACAAAGCATATGGACTCAACACTTACTACGAACAACTTTTTGGAAAATTAGGAATTAAGTCTGAATTTTACTACGGCCAAAATTTGGCTAACATTGCCATGCTCTCCATTGGCAAAGGGACGAGCGCTTTCGATGCCAAGGAATTTGGTGGAACTCTAACCGTCAACGTTCCGGTGATAGATAAGCATTTTATTTTTGGAGGAATTGGTGGGGCATTTGTCGAAAATGCGTCTGAAACACCAAGTTTCAATCTTGATTCGACCTCGAAACTGATTACTTATCCTGGCATTGTAAAAAATATATCTGCTAAGGTGGGTTGGGATTATCACTTAACAGAAGACCTTTCTTGGATGACTGAAATTTCAAGGTTTGATACAAAATCTAAAATTAGCACCTCTGAATTTCAGAAAAATATTGCTTATATGGCCGAGACTGGAGTGCAGTTAAGGTTTTAATTAAGGATGAGCTTGAGCGCAAAAGAAAAAATTAAGCCACTACCCTTGAGAAGAAATCAGTGGCATGCGACCGCGCAGGTACATCCTTCCGCCTATGTGGAAGATAGTGTTTCCATCGGAAAAGATGTTCGCATTTGGCATTTTGTTCACGTGAGAGAAAAAGCAAAAATTGAACAAGGGGTCACACTCGGAAAAGGTGTCTTTATTGATACGAAGGTATCGATTGGTAAATTTACGAAAATTCAAAATGGAGTCAGTGTCTATCAAGGGGTTCACATTAGTGAATATTGCTTTATCGGGCCACATGCCATTTTTACCAATGACCCTACGCCGCGCAGCTACGTGAAAGAATGGAGCATAGTTCCCACTTATTTAAAATGTGGAGCTTCCATTGGTGCGGGATCCATTATTCGTTGTGGCGTCACCTTGGGCGAATTTTCTATGGTGGGTGCGGGCTCGGTCGTCACCAAAGATGTTCCGGCCTTTCATTTGGCCTTTGGATTGCCGGCCGTTGTTAAGAAAAAAATTTGTGCTTGCGGCCAATCTCAATTCCCTCTCAAAACCCCCATGAAGCTCTTGCTTGGAAGTTGCTGCCGAAAAAATTTACTTAAAGAAATGTTCGACCAAGCAAAACAATTTTTAGAATTAAAAATCACAAAAAATTCCCGTAAGTAGTGTGTGTTTCATTTTTGTAGCAAAGTCGACCAAAGAGCTCACTTAAAGTTTATATTTGTCACATGGGAAATAATAAAGTTAGGATAATTATGAAGTCTTATGAAATCTTATGAAGTCATAAAATTTATTTAAACCATGGAAAGGAGTAAATAATGCCATTATCTGCTATCTCACGTATGTTGCTTTTGTTACTAACTCTCATGTTCCTTCTAGCATCTCCCTCTTTTGCTCAAAAAAAAGGACCAGGTGGGATCGGAAAATCTAAAAAAGACTATTTGAGTTTTGATTCAAAGATGTCTTTAGAAGAAAAGGATCGCGCCATTATCCAAAGGTTGCTTGAAGTTCGAGAAGAAATAAAAACTTTGTTTGAGCTATCGACAGATAAAAGACCTAAAAATTTTCAATCACTGGTGGCCGAAAAAGAAGTAACACTTCAAAAATTAGAAAAAGCTAAGTTAGAAAATGAATTACTCATGAGCGAAAATGACGTGAAGGCCTTGGAAGAGTTCAAAAAATCTGGTGTTCGCGTGGGAATGATGGTGGATTTTTACTATCAGTATGACTTAAATACTCCAAGCGCCTCTCGAACAGACTCACAAATTCCTTTCAAGAATTACAATAGTCGCCACAATGATTTCACGCTTCAATTGGTGGAAATAAATATGGCGAAAAGTTTTCGAAGCATAGATTCTTATGTGGATTTGGATTTTGGGGAAATGTCTGATCAAAATAACTACAACAACACTAGTGATTCAGTCACAAGACACATCGGCCAGGCCTTCTTGCGATATAATATCTCCAAGTGGGAAGGAGCGGCCTTTACGGCCGGTAAATTTTATACCCATTTCGGTTATGAAACGCCAAAGACCGTAGATAATCGCAACTATTCTAGACCAACTTATTACAACTTAGTTTGTCCTTTTTGGCATGAGGGGATTAGTTTTACAAAAACAGGTTGGGGGCCATTTGGTTTTGGGCTCTATGTTTACGACCAAACTGACAGTCGCGTAGAACGAAACAAAGATAAAACTTACGGATCTCAACTAAATTATAATTTGGAAAAATTTTCTGCTACCTACAATATGATTACAGGATCCGAACTAACAACCGGTGGAGATCACGATAAGAGAACTCAACATGAAATGATTTTGCAATTTCGTCCTAACAAAAGATGGACCTTGGTGGCAGATACGGTCACTGGTAAAGAAATCAATGGTGGTGGGTCAGGGATAGATAAAAAGTGGTTGGCGCTAGTAGGGTATATTGACTACGAAACTCATGAGCGAAATAAGCTTGTTTTAAGGTATGAGCAATTCCAAGATAAGACTGATGCCACCGCTTCTTCTAACTTATTTAATGGAACCATTACGACTTTTGCTCCAAGTAAAGTTAATTCAGTGACATTAACAGATAGATATAATTTAAATAATGGTACAGAGGTGAGGCTTGAGTTTCGACATGATTCGGCGGATAACCAAATTTTCCCAAAAAATGCGTCGGAATTTACCAAGAACCAGGATACTCTGACCGCAGCTTGGATTTACTCTATTTAGAAAGAAGTTTAAATTTCAGTCGTGACAAACTCTCACGAAAAATAGATATTTTTGGACGGAGGAAATCTTGAAGAAAGTATCTATTCTCATGGGAGTTTTTAATAATGCTCGTGATCTGTCTGTTGCGATAGATTCCGTGATTCAACAAACGTATCCAAACTGGGAATTATGTATTAGCGATGATGGATCTACTGATGGTTCTTGGGACATTATTTTAAACTATCAAAAAAAATTTCCGTCTCAAATAAAATCTTTTCGCCAAGAAAAAAACTTAGGCATTCTCAAAAATGTAAATTTTCTTTTGGAGCAATCAACAGGAGATTTTCTATCCATCCTCGATGCTGATGATTTTATATATCCCACTAAATTGGCGAAACAAATTTTTGCCTTTGAGCAAAACCCAGATTTGGCCGTTTGCTGGACGGGTGTTTCCTATTGTGATGAAAAAGGTAATTTGCTTGCGCCCGGAAAATACTATCCTACCGATGAATTAGAAATTCGAGAATTTATTAAAGTTAAGAATGCGGTGCCTTGTAGAAATGTGGCCTCCATGATGTATCCGAGGCGTTTGTATGAAAAACTAGGTGGCTACCGCTCCCTATTTGATGGAATTGGAAGCTGGGATATCGATTTGGTTTTAAGACTTATTGAACAGGGAAATATTTTTGTCGTCTCAAAAAATCTCTATTTTTGGCGCAAACACCCTTATTCTTTTAGCCGAAAAGAAAATTTAAATCCCTTAAGAAATCAGTCCCACCAAATAGCACACCTCTTGAGACGCCAACGGGCCGAACGTCAGGGGGGAGATGATTTAACTCCTGGGGCCAAAAATTCTGGAGAAGTGGAGAAATTAATTTCCCAAATTAAAAACGACTATCAAGCTGATCCTTCAAGAATTTTAAGAGAGATGGCCAATTCTAAAGACCTGCCGAGGGAAGTTCGTATGAATTATGCTAAAAGATCTATCAAAGTAGATCCCTTTCAATGGAAAAATTACAAATATTTTTTTAAAGCGATGAAACGTGCTTAAAAAAATTCTCTTAAAGCGTCTTCCTCATAAACTGGGCCAAACGATTTCTAAGGATGACTTAGAGGGTGTTGCTCACGGAATTCCAGGTGAGTGGGTGCTCTTTGTGACAAAAAACTCTTCAGACTCTGGCAAGCAAGGCCTGCTTGGTTTTCTTAATATGTTTCAGCAGCAGGGTATTGTCGGACAATTGGTGGGTGGTTCGAACCTGGGATTTGATCTTGTAGATGAAAATATTTCGGTCGAACAAGTCATTGTTTCAATCATGAAGCGCGCCTTTGATTTAAGACGCCAGGTCTTAAACTATCAAGAAAATTCGAGGCTTTTTTTTGGATTTCAAGATGGACTTCCGGGTCTCATTATCGACTCTTATTCCAATGCTGTTTTGGTGCAAATTAACACGGCAGGTGTTGATCAATTCAGGTCCCTCATTGAGCAAACGATCAAAAATGAAATTTCCGAAAAAAATCCCATCATCTTTTTGGATCAATCGGCCGCGCGCCAAAAAGAGCAACTTCCTGAGTATGAGGATGTTAAGACTCCCGTGCCAGAGTTCATTGAAGTGATTGAAAGCACTCGAATTCAATTAAAGATTCACCGGGATAAATTACAGAAGCAGGGTTACTATTATGATCACCGGGATAATCGAGAGCGACTTTACCAAAAACTAACACAATTAAAACTAGACAAGAACAATGGGCTAGATTTGTTTTGCTACCATGGCTCTTGGGGGATTACTCTGCTGCAGGCAGGTGTAGAACATGTTCACTTCGTTGATCAAGGAAATTTAGGTACAGAAGTTTTCCAAAATCTCAGTTTTAACAACCTTCATCAGAGGAAGGGAGATTTTTTTGAACAAGATGCCTTCCAATTTCTTGATCAGCAATTTGCAAAAGGTACTACTTATAATGTGATTGTAAGTGATCCTCCCTCATTCACTAAATCTCCCACCAAATTGGCCCAATCTTTAAGCGGATATAAAAATTTACACTCCAAGGTTTTGCGTTGTGCTGCGCTTCAGTCGCTGGTGGTGTTTTGCTCCTGTACTTCCTACGTATCCATAGAACAATTTGAAGAGTCCATTCAGATTGCCTCGCAACAGACCAAGCGCAAGTTGCGACTTGTTGACGTTGGACTGCAGGCACTTGACCATCCTGTAAGAAAATTGAATGATAAATCCAACTACCTAAAATATCTTGCCTATATTGTAGAATAAAATTGTGGAGTAAATATGTCTCTTATTCCAGAGCGAAATTCTGAAACAAGTTCAAAATCTTCTTTGCAACCAACCCAGCATCACGTGGTTGATCAAAAAAATGTGGAACGTATCGGTGAAGTGCTCGCCCAAGCGAAGAGTATCGTCTTCGGACAAGATGATTTATTAGAATCCGTTCTGGCCGCTCTTATTTGTGAAGGTCACGTACTGATTGAAGGGATGCCTGGTCTTGGAAAAACCTTAAGTGTTTCGACCATGAGTAAATTATGTCATTTGAGTTTTAAGCGCATTCAGTTTACTCCCGATTTGCTTCCTTCTGATTTAGTGGGAACCATGATTTTTAATCAGGTGTCCCAAGAATTTACCACCAAATTTGGGCCAATCTTTACTCAAATTTTATTAGCTGATGAAATTAACCGCTCGCCTGCCAAAGTACAGTCGGCCCTCTTAGAAGCGATGGCCGAACGCCAAGTAACGATTGGCGATAATACGTTTAGACTAAAAACTCCTTTTGTCGTACTTGCGACACAAAATCCCATCGAACAAGAAGGAACTTATCAATTACCGGAAGCGCAGTTGGACCGCTTCATGATGAAAGTAACTGTGGATTATCCGGATTTTGAGAGCGAAAAGCGCGTGTTAACTTTGAAACAAGAATATCATCAAGAATTTAAACCTATTCTTGGGCCTGAAGAATTGAAAGCGATTCAAAATGATGTAGAAAAAATTTATGTAGATGAAAAAATAAAAGATTTTATCATTAAGATTGTTCACGGATCTAGGCCGGGTAATGAATTGTTTCCCAAAGAATTTGAGGGAATTATTACGGCGGGTGCGTCGCCTCGTGCCAGTATATGGCTTCACAAAATTGCCAAATTTAAAGCTTACCGTGAAGGAAAACAATTTGTGACTCCCGATCATGTTTTATCACTAGTGGGCAAGGTGCTGGGACATAGAATTATTTTATCTTATGAGGCCCAGATGGATAAAATGTCTTCGGGCGAAGTTTGTCATAAGTTAGCGCGCAAATTTTTATAAGGTTTAAGTATGGATATTAAGGCCATTGAGAAAGCGGCCCTTCGAATTCAAAATAAACTTTTTAAAAAAACGAGTACCAATGCTTTAGGAGCATTTAAATCTCAGTTTCGTGGATCAGGCCTACAATTTAGGGAGCATCAAGTTTACACACCGGGTGATGATGTTCGATTTATTGATTGGAAATTATCTGCGCGTCTGCAAAAAACTTATATCAAAACGTTTGAAGAAGAGCGCAACGTAGAAATTGTGGTGTGCATTGACCTCACCTCATCTTCTCACATGGGACACAAAAAAATTTCCAAATACCAAGCGGCGCTAGAAATTGCCTGTTTGCTTGCTTACCTTGCGCAAAAAACCAAAGATTTAGTGAAAGTTGTTTTACTTATTGAACCAGAAATTCAAACTCCCTTTTTGGCCGGGCGAGAACTCATTACTTACCTAACCGTTCAGTTAGATCGAATGGGGCACTTATCCAAAGATAAATCCATTGGGCGAGAATTTGAAATGAATCCCATGGACATTGATAAAAAAATTAAAGTGATGATGTCATATGCACAAAGAAAAAAAGAAGTTGTTTTCTTATCAGATTTTTATGACCTAAGCAGTGATCATATAAAGAAGTTAAGTTCTCAAAGGCATCTTCACCTCTTTAGACTGGTGACTCCCTTTGATTACGCAACCAAAATGCCATTTTCATTTTGGGGAAAAGAAAGTGGTGGCACAGGGAAAAAATTTTATCCAAGAATCTCGCTGGCCCATCCTGAAATGGAAGCGAAAAAATTAGGAAGACAAAAAATTCACTCCATTGATCTTTCCAAGGGACATCTCGATCAAATCATAAAAGAGATGGCGTAAGGTGAGAGCATGGCACTAACCACCATTAATATCCCAGAAATGGAAATTGTACTAAGGCCAAGTCAAACGACACTAGTTGCGGGCGATGCCTTTAAATTAGTGCTGCATGATCTACCTAAGGATGATGCATTAACATTAACCTCTAAAATGAAAAACGTGAGTTCTTGGAACAAATCCTTTACCTTTTTTGAATTAAATTTTAATACGCCTAAAGAAAATCAAAAATACGATGTGGGGGTGACGCTCATTTACCGAGGGGGATTGGAGGGGCCCGATCAGCAATTTGTGATCCCGCTCTCAAAAAAAGAGCAGAATTTCTTAGTTGTTAATTTAAAAATTCCTCAAGAAAAAATTTATTTGTTTACGAAAGATGTGGTGGAGAAACCACAAGTTTCTCTCATGGAAACAAATTATGAAAGTAGTCCCTTGTGGAATTTTTGGCGTCTGCAAAAAGAATGGATCACGGGTGGCGCAGTTGTCTCCATTGTCTTAGTTTCAGGATTGATACTATTTCTTTTAAATCGTTGGCGAAAAAAAAGGCAACAAAAAAAAGAAATTCAATTTTTAAAAACTTTGTTAGCGAGCGATGGGGGCCGTAAAGAGTTAGAAAAAATTTATCAACTGAGAAACAGGTGGATGCCCAAGGTAGAGGCCGGTGCGGCGGATAAATTTTTGCAAGAAATGGACACTATTCAATATGCTCCCAGCTGGAGTGATACAGATTTGAAACGAATTCAAAGTACCTTACTTCGTTTGCGGGAGACGTTTCGTGGTTGATCAAGGACTACAATTCAAGCATCCTTACTTAATGGCCCTAGGCCTATTATGGCTGATTGCTTGGAGCACAGATTTTTGGATGTTAGGAATCCAGACTCCCTTCTCCATTCCTAAGAGTTTTGCTAGTCAATACAAAAATAAATTTAGAAATTTTCGCTTCTTAAAGTGGATCATATTTTTTGCAGGTGTCATCGGGATTGGCCACATGACCTACGCACTCATGGGGCCTCGGATGCCCGAGTCTTTTTCAAGAAACGAAAGAGAAGTTTTAGATATATTTCTGGTGGTGGACGTATCGAGATCCATGCTGGCAGAAGACGTGAGGCCAAACAGACTGGAAGCGGCCAAAAATAAATTGCGAGAATTTGCTCTCCTTAAACCTAAAGACCGAATTGGATTAATTATTTTTTCTGAAAAAATTTTTACACTACTTCCCCTTACCATGGACCCAAGTTTAGTGACGAAAATTATTGATGATATCAATATCGGATTTTTAGGAAGTGGAACCAATATTGGAGACGCCCTTGGACTCGCGGTGGGAAGATTGCAACTGACCGCTACCAAAAATAAAGTGATTATTTTACTTACCGATGGAGTGAGTAATGTGGGAAATCTCACCCCTCTTCAGGCCGCAGATATGGCCGCTAAAAATAAAATTAAAATTTATGGCATTGGTCTTGGAACTGATAAGGACGCGAGAATTCCCGTGGGCCAAGGAATTTTTGGAATGCAGTATCAAAATATTCCCGGCGGATCCATTGACCATGAGGGCCTTAGGACCATGGCGAAAATGACGGGTGGAAAATCCTATGAGGCCACCAGCAGTGAGGCCTTAGAAAATATTTTGCGAGAGATTGATCGACTCGAACGAACCAAGCAGCAAGATGATGATCAGGTAAGCTTTGAAGAATTATTTGCAAAGTATTTAATCGTGGGACTTCTCTTCTACTTGGCCGCAGAAATGGCGAAGTGGTATGTGTTAAGAGAGGTGGCCTAGATGAGTTTTTTATATGCTGAGTATCTTCCTCTCGTTTTTGTTTTTGTAGTCCTTCTTGGATGGGGAATGCTGCGAGTAAAGAAGCAGTTTTGGAAATATGCCGAACTCTATTGGGGAAAGCGTCCGAGTTTCATTCAAAACATTAGTCTTTTCCTTTTTTTAATGGGCCTCTTGCTTGTGGGACTCGCGTTGTTAGATTTTCGCGGCCCTGAACATATGGTGGATGCTAGAAAACAAGAAAAGAGCATGGTGATTCTGATTGATAATTCCCAAAGTATGCTTTGTGAAGATGTAAGGCCTAACCGAATGAATAAGGCCGTGATGTTGGCCAGGCATTTAGTCAAAAATTCTTTTCAGACAAAAATTGCCGTGATGCTCTTTTCAGAAGTGACACGAAAACTCGTACCCTTTACGTCTGATCGCGATCTCATTGATGCCAGGCTCATGTCGCTTCAAGAACGAAATGATTTGCCTTCGGGCGGAACTCGCTTGAAGCAGGCGATTCGGGAAGCATTGCAAGAGTTATTTACGCATTCAGGAGATCAAGGAAATATAGTGATCATTAGTGATGCCGAAGGTTGGGATGAAAGTTTTAGTCTCTCCATAAGTAAAAATGTGAATGTCGCTTTTATTGCGGTGGGAACGGCGAAGGGTGGCCCGATTCCGCTTCGAGATAAGCGTGGACGATTTATTGATCACAAGCGAGAAGGCAGTGAGATCGTCAATACCGCTTTGGATGAAAAATTTTTAAAGGGGCTCTCCAGCGATATTCCTAATTACCGATACTGGATCACGTCATCTTATTCATTGCCCACAGAAGAAGTGCTGGGGTTTCTCAACCAAAATGCTAAATTGAGTGACCAGAAATCCTTGGCCAGAAATCGAGACAGTTATTTTGATTATTTTTTAATTAGTGGGGTTGTTTTATTAATCGTTTCACTTCTGATAAAGCGATTTTTTAAATCCTACGTGGTTATGACTTCTTTATTTCTTCCTATTTTGCTTGTGGGAGGAATGAGCTCTTACTCTTTAATAAGTAATGGTTCTAATGCTTACGCACAAAATGCTCCGCAAACGACAACACCAACCCCTAAGCCTAAACCGACGTTTTCTCCAAAAACCAAAGAGTATTTTGAGTTGTGGAAAAAAGGGAATTTAAACGAGAAAGAAAAAAAAGATCTGGCGATGGATTTACTGAAGACAGGTTTTCCTAAGCTGGCGCTTTCTCTTTATTTGGAAATTCAAGGGAAGCGAGAATTAAATGGAGAGTTGGTCGATATTTGGAATAACGGTGCGATTGCTAAATCGCAAGGTGGGGACGCGAAAGGTGGAATAAAAAAATTAATGGAGCTCCAAGAATATTTAGAAAAAGTTTTACTGTCTCTAAGTGAGATGAAAAAAACTGAACTAGTTGCGCCTGTCGAAAAAATTCAATCCTTAGTTAGGCAAAATATTTTAGCATTAACGATTCAGCAACAGCAGCAGCAGCAGCAAAAACAACAGCAGGAACAGAACGATCAAGAGAAGCAGGACCAAGAGGAGCAGAACGACAATAAAGATCAGAGCGATCAAAATCAGAAACAAGATCAGAGTCAAGATCAAAAACAAGATCAGAATCAAGATCAAAAAGATGAGAAACAAGATCAAAAGGATCAAAAGGACGAGAAAAAAGACGAAAATAAAAATCAGAAAGATCAGAAAGAAAAATCTGAAGAAGAAAAGAAAAAAGAAGAAAAAGAAAAAGAAAAAGAAAACGAAAAAAATAACGAACCGAAGAACGAACCTAAAGACGAACCCACGGAAGATTCAAAAGCGAAACAAATGAGCGCCGAAGATTATAAAAAACTTCCTGCCATTCTCAAGCAGCTCATGAATGAAGATCGAGATTTACAAAAGCAGTTAATCGACACGACGACAAAAGAAAAAGGTGTTGGATATGAAAAAGATTGGTAATTTCGTAGCTATTTCTATATTTTTTTTATTTTTTTCCTCACAGGTTTTCGCGCAAGTGGCCCTGGAATTTTCAACGGAACGCCCGGTGGCCGGTGAAGGATTTTCTGTCTCATTTAAAATTCAAACCGATGGGAGCGAAGAGCCCCAAATTGAATTTACGCCGGAAGGCATCGAAGTTCAGGATAAAAGTTTCGATGGTGTCTCCACGCAAACAACTTACATCAACGGAAAATTGAGCACCACTCGTGAGCTGATCATCACTTACAATATGGTGGCCCAAAAGGCCGGTCGCATTGCGCTTAAAAATATCAAAGTGAAAGTAGGAGAAAAATCCTACGAACACCCTGATAAAAGTTTTCAATCGCTCTCAACTCCTCAGCAATTGCCTGATGTTTTATTGCTCGCTGTTCCCTCTAAGAAGAGTGCCTATCGAGGAGAGGGAATTTATGTTCGCTATTTTATTTATCACAAAATTGGTTTATCCAATTTTAATATTTTGCAGTATCCCAAATTAGATTATTTTACGAAACGCTACTTGCAAGATAATAAGCAGTTCACTGAGACGGCGAGTTATGAAGGTGAGATGTACTACCGCACGCTCATTTATGCGGCCTATGTTTTTCCTGATAAGGAAGGAAAACTACAACTTGATCCCATGAAGGCGAGTATCAACTATCCGTCTGGTAGGGGGAGTGGTGATCCTTTTGATTTGCTTGGATTTCAAAGGGGCCGAATGGTGAGTAAAACGATGTCGAGCGCGGCCGTTGCGATAGAAGTAAAATCACTGCCAACAAGCAACGTTCCTAAAAATTTTACCGGATTAGTAGGCGTTCATACTTTTGAATTAGATGCTCCTCGAACAAAGTTGTTGGTGAATGATCCTTTAGAAATTCGTTTGAAAATTCAAGGGCCAGGAAATTTAGAAAGCATGGATCCACCTCAATTACTGTCTCATCCGCAATTAGAGCAGTTTGATGTGACCTCTAATTTTGAAATTCAAAATACCAATAGTGCTTCGAAATCTTTTAATTATGTATTTTTGCCGCGCTCCAATTTAAAACTTCCAGAAAGTCAGTTCTCCTTGAGTTACTTTGATCCTGAAAAGCAAATTTATGTTGAAGTTCCCTTGAAGATGGCCGCGCTAGAAGCAAGTGGCGGAAATTTGGCAGGGGCGCAAAATCTGCCAGCGAAAAGTAGTGGCGCAGTGGATTTAAATCAGAGTGCTACTGAAAATTTACCTCAAGGTACAATTGCCCAATTAGCTATGCCGGCAAAATCTTTTGTAGGGCCATTATGGGTAGTTGAGTCGCCAAAAAATTATTATAAATTAGCGACAGTCGTGATTTTAGGTTTATTTTTTCTTTTAGCGATTTATTTTTTTGTGAGAGACTTCCTCGCTTATCGCAAATGGAAAGGAGTGGAAGCCGTTTGGGGTAGTATTTTTTCAGGCTCCATCACGCTTGTGCAATTTATGGCAATATTAGATCAGATCAGTAAATCCAATAAAGATGCTACCTTATTTGAACGAGTACACTCCTTGAAAATCGATGATGAAAATAAAAAAGTGTTGCTTAAAATTTTAGAAAATTTACAATCGCCTTATTTTCAAGCGAAAAGTGATCAAGATTTAAGATTAGATAAAGAACAAATTTTGGGCCTACGACAACTGAGAGATTATGCAACAAACCACCATTCAAGTCCCGAATTCACTTAAGCAAATTTCAAGTGAAAGGCCGATTCTTCTTACGATTGGAAATTTTGATGGTGTGCATTTGGGACACCAACATATTCTTAAGCACCTCAAGAAAGAATGTATTGCGAGAAATTTTTTACTTGTGGTCATGACTTTTTTTCCACATCCGCAAGAAATCTTGGGGAAGGTAAGCGATTTTTCCTATCTATGTTCCAGAAATGAAAAGTTTGAAAAATTGAAATTCTTTGGTGCCGATGAAGTAGTTGCTATTAGCTTTAATCGAGATTTTTCAACCATGGGCCCGGCCACCTTTTTAGAAGATTATGTTTTAGTTCATGATAAATTAAAAAAATTGGCCTTAGGTCACGACTTTTCTTTTGGCGCCAATAAGACGGGCACCCATCAATTTGTCCAAAATTATTTTCAAGAAAATAAAACTAAAAATTTGTGCCAGAATATTGAATTAGAAATCATGAGTGAATTTCGAACACAAGGTGATATCGTTTCTTCTTCCAAAATTAGAAAATTTTTATTTGAAGGAAATATTAAAGCGGCCAATACTTACTTGGGGTATGGGTATAGTGTGCGTGGCCCCGTGATTAAGGGCGATGGGAGAGGGCGCACGATAGGATTTCCAACCGCCAATATTGATTACGCAGAACGCAAGTGTTTACCTGGGAGAGGTGTTTATATTACTCAAACAAAGTATAAAGAAAATATTTTTCATTCCGTGACCAACATTGGACTCAATCCCACGTTTTTAGATCAGAATATTTTGAGAGTGGAAACTCATATCTTGGATTTTGAAGAGCAAATTTACGGAGAATTTGTAGAAGTGAAATTTTTGGATCGCTTGCGTTCAGAAGTAAAATTTCAAAATAAAGAGGAATTAATTTTTCAAATAAACGAAGATGTAAAAAAAGCACGAAATTATTTCCAAGGAAATTTTTCCTGAACCAAAAATGAAATATTTATTTATTATTCAGAGAAGTTTAACAAATTATGGATTTTGGGAATTAAAAATTTCACCGTCTTCTCATTTAACAAATGCAAGAAAATCATCAAGGCCGGTGCTTGTGGCAATTTCTGTTAATCCTTTTCCTAAGCTAAATACTAAATCTTTAATTTCTTTGAATCCGCTTAAAATGTAGTTAATTTGTAATGCTGCCGCTTCTGCTACTTGCATACCTCGGATTTGCCGAATCAGGTATTTTTATCAATACAGTTATGACGTTTTTCACCGAACTGAGGTTAACTATATTTCTCCATTCTTTATTACGGATTGAGTTACTCTAATTGTATTCTCTAATTTTTATTAGATGACATGAAAACTCAATGGGGAAAAATACTTCCCTAACAAAGTTATTTCGATCAGTAGATAATTCTATGTATTATTTAATCATTCTTGGGTGTCAGGCCCATGACTTTCCCTAACTTTAATGAGAATTCACTGATGCGTTGGAATTTACGAGCAAAAAATGAAAAGTTTCAAGATTGAAGCCAGGAGAGTATCATCTCCCAGCTTAGATGTGTGTTAAAACTTCGAATACTAGCTTCAAGTGAGTTCTAACAGATACGGATTTACGATTGGCTCTCTTCCAGCATTAATTTCTTATACAAGGAAAGCTATTGATGTTATAACGAATTTGGTATAATTTTTTTAATGGAAATAGTTGACATCAAGCAAGCTGAAAAAGAGCTGAAAGAAGGTCCAAAAGAGTTGATAGAGGATATTTACTCTCTTTTTGAGGATTTGGCCCTAGGTAAGTCTCTCGGAATGCCAATCTCTAGACCTCTTCCATTAATTGGGAAAAGTGTTCATGAACTAAGGTTATCCAGTAGATCTGGTGAATTTAGGGTGTTTTATTTTATTAAAGTTGGGGATGCCATTTATATTATTCACGCTTGTTCTAAAAAGAAACAGGCCATTGATAAAAAAACGACAGACTTGCTAAAAAGTAGAATAAGTAGAATAAGGAGAATAACTCATGAAAGATAAGAATAAAAAATTTAAGTCTTCTAAAGAATTTGGGACGTTCCTTGGTCTATCAGATCTAGACATGGAATTAATTCAGCAAAAAAAGAGGCTTATTGGTAAGCTGAAAAAAGCGAGAATAGACCAAGAGCTTACTCAAACTGAGCTAGCACAAATGGTTCAAACAAAGCAGCCATCCATTGCAAGAATGGAGTCCGGTCTTGTAAGTGAAATTAGCTTTGATTTTTTAGCTAAGGTTGCTCTGGCCCTTGATGTCTCCTTCATATTTAGAAGGGATAAGGTTGCTTAAATACGTTCCCTCTAAGCGCCGCAGGTGTTGATCGACGATTGTAATACCCGTTGGATTTTTCTTACTCACTTCTACATGTCTTGCGTGTTCATTAACAATAGTGATTTTTTTAGATTTTTTCTTTTTCACTCGTTTCTCTTTTGCCAAGTTGCAGCACGACCAGTACCACTTGAAATAATCAATCCTTCCTTCTTCATTCGAGAAAGTACTTTTTTAATAAGTTCTCGGTCAATAGAAGGATGAAGATTTTGAATTTCTGAAATTTGGAATGGATGATCATAAGTGAGAATAGTTTGTCTCAAGAGTGAGGATTTGTGATCGCCATGAGTCGATAGATTTACTCGCTCCTTTAATTCTTGATATGCTGACTTAACAACTCCCAATAAATAATTCCACCATGGCATTAATTCGTGCTGATCTTGATGCCAATTCTCAGATGATTCTTTAAGCACACGATAATAATCTTCTTTGGTATTCTCGACAATTCGCTCAAGACTTATATAGCGTCCAACTTCAAAACCTTGTTGTTCCATTAGAAGTAATGTCAGCAACCTTGATACACGGCCATTGCCATCACGGAAAGGATGAATACACAAAAAATCGAAAACAAAATTAGCAATTAAAATTAACGTAGGAACCTTATTATTTTGTGATAAATCCTGATAACCTAAGCACAACTGATCTATGGCCTTTGCAGTATCTTTAGCAGTTGTGGGCGTAAAACGAATGGAGCGATCTCCAACTTGATTAATCTCAATAATATCATTATCTTTTGTCTTAAACAGACCTGCATCTGAGATCATCCCACCTTGCGCTAAAGCATGAATTTTTTTTATAGTAGTAGCATTAATTTTTAGACTTTTGTAATTTTTATGAATAAAGGAAAGTGCATTTCTATAACCTACAATTTCTTCTTCTGATCGATCCCTCGGTTTTGATTTTCCAAGGGCCAAAGGCAGCAGCCTTCCTTTTTCAACTACCACTCCCTCTATGCGATTTGATGATTCTGTACTTTGTATAATGGCCGATTCTTTAAGTTTTTTTAAGACTTCAGGTTTGACACTATTCCACAATTTTTGCATTCCACTGGCTTCGCTACAAAGTGTGAGATACCAGGTCGTGCTTGTATGGAAAGTGAGGCTTTTAAGATAACTCTTTGAAAATGATCCCATACTTTTATATTACCCATTTATTCCCCATTCTCAACACCTAATTCCCCATTAAGTATTTTCTTACCACTCACCAGACCAAGCTCTCAAAAAGGCCATGTTCGGGTCTGCAGTGAAAAAGTCCAACACTCATGGTGTTATGATTTGTGCGTCATTTTTCAATCGAAACAAGATAGAGGAAGTCGGGCACGAGTGTCCTAACACCGCAATACTGAGGTTTGTGTCATTTGAAAAAATCAAATCAATATGATCTAGATTTCATTGATATGTCCTTTGACTCAGCTCTCAGTACGCCGGGGTGATGGCACGCGTAGCAAAATGGCACGCGTAAATAAAAGAGAGGAATTAATTTTTCATATAAACGAGGATGTGAAAAAAGCACGAAATTATTTCCTAAAACCTTTATCCTGAGCTAACAATTTTTTTTTTAGATATACTGAGGAGCTTAAGAAATTATGGGTTCTTAAAGGTATTAACAAAAAAAGATACTGAAATGCATGTAAGTAATATTTTCAGCGCTTGGTTCATAAATTTCCTCACGTAATTTTTATTAATTCTAGTATAAAATTTTTGGAAGTTAGTTAAAAGCAGAGAAAAACATTCCCAAAGTTTTTGGATTTTTAATAAGAAACGGTAATGTAACCATTAAACTCAAGCATTCCTAGGCTCTGATCAAAAGGCCCTACATAAAACCAACCTTTAGTTCAATTTCAAATTCATAGTAGAGCAAATCGATCTGAAATATTTTATAAGTTTTAAAAATATTGTGAGTAATTTGCAAATTGAGCACTCCTTTCTTCAAGTAATTTTTCCATTCTTTCGAAGAGATAGCACCATTAACATTTTTTAAATTATGATCAAGGAAGAGTTCCTAGAGTTAGTTGCAAAAACTGGCCTAGCGACAATCAAAGATTTACGAAAAATCGCAGCAGCGAACAAAGACCCCAACAAGATTGGGGAGTTCGATCTGTTGGATATTTCCACATTCAACGAAACCCTTTTTGCGACTCAAATGTCGGAGCAATATAAAGTCCCTTTCCTCGACCTCTCCACTCTCAAAATCCAGCCAGATGTCATCTCCCGCCTCCAGAAAAAAAATGTACTGAAGTACCGCTTAATCGTTGTGAAAGAAGAAGGCGATAAAGCAACTTTTGTTACATTCGATCCCCTCGCTGCTACTAATGTGAAAGTGGCTTCAGATTTATTGAACCGACAAGGAAGTGTCATTCTTGTCACCATCAGTGCTTGGAAAAGATTCTTTGAACACGTTAGGCTTTCGGTTGAAGAAGTCATTGATACCGTCAGAGAAGTTCAATCTGATAGTCCCAATGATCAAGATGTGCGCGCTGAAGATATCGGTGCTGACATCGTCACTTTCGTCAACCGCCTGTTGGCCGATGCCTACATTCGCAGGGCATCCGACATTCACATCGAGCCGTATGAAAAACGATTTCGTGTTCGTTTCAGAATTGATGGGAATTTGATTGAAGTGATTTCGCCGGCCAAGCAAATCATGGCACCAGTTATTTCGAGAGTGAAAATTCTTGCTCGTCTCGACATTTCTGAAAAAAGGAAACCGCAAGACGGAAGAATTAAACTCGCCATTTCCGGTAAGACCATCGACTACCGGGTTTCAACGCTGCCCACACTCTTTGGTGAAAAAGTCGTGATGCGTTTACTCGATTCCTCTTCCTTG
This sequence comes from Bacteriovoracaceae bacterium, assembly GCA_029865945.1. GTDB lineage: Bacteria > Bdellovibrionota > Bacteriovoracia > Bacteriovoracales > Bacteriovoracaceae > JARXAH01. The sequence continues at coordinate 36,584 of JARXAH010000093.1, forward strand.
CAATTAGATTTAACTAAGCTGGGATTTTTACAGCAGCAGTTAAAAGGTGTCGAAGAAGGAATTAAGAAACCTTTTGGAATGGTTCTCGTTACGGGGCCAACTGGTTCTGGTAAAACCACAACTCTCTATTCTGCACTGCAAGCACTCAACACACCTGATACCAACATTTCGACGGCGGAAGATCCGTGCGAATACAACTTAGAAGGTGTGAATCAAGTGAACGTGAAAACAGATATTGGTTTCACTTTTGCAGCGGCGATGAAGGCCTTCTTAAGGCAAGATCCAGATGTCATCATGGTGGGTGAGATTCGTGATCAAGAGGTAGCTGAAATTGCGGTAGAGGCCGCACTTACTGGTCACTTAGTACTATCAACTCTTCATACCAACGACGCCGCTTCAACTATTACACGTTTACTCAATTTAGGAATTGAAGGATTTCTTGTCGTGGCCGCGTTGAATTGTATTGTTTCTCAGCGACTTCTTAGGCGCATTTGTCAGACTTGTAAGGTCGAAGTTCCAGGACAAGCAAAAAATTTAATTGCCTGTGGAGTCTCTCCTGATTCGGCGGAAAAAATTACTGTTTATAAAGGTGCTGGATGCACAGAGTGTGGTGGCCTTGGATACAAAGGACGAATTGCTGTTCACGAAGTGTTAACGATATCACCCGTCATTAAAGAAATGGTTTTAGCAGGTGCCTCGGCCGATGCCATAAAATTGCAGGCAGTGAAAGATGGCATGCGAACCCTGCGAATGGCCGCGATTATTAAAGTGGCCATGGGACAAACAACATTAGAAGAAGCGGTCGGAAATTCCGCTTCCGATCATGATTAAAAAAAAGAGAGAGGAGAATTTTTATGTCGAGTCATCAAAGTAGTGGAAATGGAAATGGGAATGGCAGTGGAAATGAAACGAAACCTTCCGTGATTGCAGGTGCTACACCCAATGGTGATCAACCACAAAAGACCGCGTCTGAGTCTACAGCTTCCATCAATACCGATATCAATTTAATAAAAATGCAACATCTCTTGCAAGCGATGGTGTCGCAAGGGGCGAGTGATTTGCACTTAGTGGTCAACTCCGCACCTGCCATTCGTGTGAGTGGAGATGTAGTGAGACTTAATTTACCAGCACTAACGGCAGAAGCATCACAACGAATTATTATGCAAGTGCTCACAGAAAATCAAAAATCAGAATTGCTAAAACATAAACAAGTAGATTTTTCTTTTGGTGTAAAAAATTTAGCGCGCTTTCGTGCTTCTGTTTTTTATGCGCAGGGAAATTTATCTGCGGTCTTTCGTCAAATTCCCTCTGTCATTCCTGAATTTGAAAAATTGGGTTTACCAAAAGTTCTGATGGAAATGTGTAAAGTAAATAACGGACTTATTTTAGTCACTGGCCCAACGGGTTCGGGTAAATCGACTACCCTCGCTTCCATGATTGATAAACTCAACCGCACGGAACACTGCCACATTATTACCCTAGAAGATCCTATTGAATTTGTGCATCAGCACCGCAATTCTATTGTGAATCAAAGAGAAATTGGATCTGACGCTGACTCCTTTTCCCTTGGACTTCGCTCTATGCTTAGGCAAGATCCGGACATTGTATTAGTGGGTGAGTTGCGTGACATCGAAACCATTGAAGCGGCACTGACGATTGCAGAAACGGGACATATCGTTTTTGGAACGCTTCACACCAACTCAACAGTCCAAACGATCAACCGGATCATCAACGTTTTTCCAGCTGATAAGCAAGATCAGGTGCGAAGTTTACTTTCGTTTGTACTCCAAGGCGTTATCGCCCAACAACTTGTTCCCAAGGTGGGCGGAGGAAGACAATTGATTCAAGAAATTTTAAGGCCCACCATGGGGATTAGAAATTTAATTAGAGAAAATAAAATTCACCAAGTGTATTCCCAAATGCAAATTGGGCAAGAGGAGTCCGGCATGTTTACCATGAATCAATCGTTAAAAATTTCTCTCGATAAAGGTGTCATCTCCAGAGACAACGCCATCAATTATTCCAATAACGCAGAAGAAATGTTGAAGATGTTGGCGAATGGAAAATAGTCGATCTTAATGCTCGGAATTTGTGTGAATGGTTTTTGTATTTCGTTTTTCTGAAGTTTAGACTCAACAAATCCGATAAGTAGTTAGAAAAGAATTGCGAGAATTGGTTTCATGGGTGCATTTAAATACGAAGGAATTAATAAAGACGGAAAAAGAATTTCCGGTGAATTAGATGCAAGATCATCTCAAGACGTAAAACGTATTTTAAGACGAGAAGGAATTAAAGCAACCAGAATTAAAACTCCTTCCATTCTGGAATTAGATTTTAATGCGTGGATCGTTGATAAGACAGGGGCGAAGGCCTTTGGCGATAAGGACCTTGCACGCTTCACTGGTAATTTGCACACCCTCGTTGATGCAGGCGTTCCTTTGCTGCAATCTCTAGAAATTCTTGGTAAGCAAGAGCGAGTTTACGGCCTAAAAAAATCCATAAAAAATATTTCGGTTTCCGTGAGTGATGGAAAATCTCTTCATGAGGCGATGCAAAATGAAAAAGTTTTTGGAAAATTATTTTGCCAATTAATTAAGGCCGGAGAGATTGGAGGAATTTTAGATAAAATTTTATTAAAACTCGCCAGTTTTTTAGAACGCAAAATAGAACTTAGAAAAAAAATTAAAGGCGCCCTCACTTATCCGGCAGTTATTGTAACCGTTGGTATAGGTGTGATTACTATTATGATGGCCTTTGTGGTTCCGCAGTTTATGTCGATGATTAAAGACAGTGGTCAGGAAGTTCCCTTTCTCACACAACTAGTGACAGATATTTCCAATTTTTTTGCTCAGTATTTTTTGTTTCTCTTCTTAGGAGCATTTTTTGCTGCGATTTCTTTTTTTGGTTCCCTTCGCACAAAATCCGGAAAGGAAGCGTTCGATAAAATTATTTTACAAGTTCCACTTTTTAACACGATTACCATTAAAGGAAATTTAAGTGGCTTCACCCAAACGTTGGCCACGCTGATTAGTTCTGGTGTTCCCATTGTGGAAGCGTTGGACGTTTGTAATGAAACTATTGATAATGTAATCATTGCTCAAGATTTAGCGAAGGTAAAAGTTGCCGTATTGGCGGGTAAGAATTTAACTGAACCTTTGAAGCGCATTAAATACTTTCCTGAATTAGTTGCTCAAATGATTGAAGTCGGAGAAAGTACAGGAAATTTAGATACCATGTTGGGTAAGGTTGCTAAGATTTTTGAAATGGAAGTAGAGAGTGCCATAAAGCAGATGACCCAACTTATTGAGCCGATCATCTTAGTTGTTTTAGGGGGAATTATTGCGGTTGTACTCGTTGCGATTTACTTGCCAATTTTTATGTCGGCAGGTGGTGTTGGTTGAGCGAATTGGTCAGGCATAAAGAAGAAAAAAAATAGTAATACAAAAAAATTAACAAATATAAATGAAAAGAATGTAAAATAAAATAAATTGTGTTGGAAAAACTCTAATGGTTTATGGAAAGGAAGTTATATGATTGCCGAAAATTCTGTTGAGAAAACGGAGTCCGGATTTACGCTCGTTGAGTTGATGGTAGTTGTTGCGATCATCGGGATTTTAGCGGCCATCGCTATTCCGAACTTTAAAAAATACCAAGCAAAATCGAGAACCAGTGAAGGTAAGATCATGCTTGCATCGGGTTATACGGCGCTGGAATCTTTTTATCAAGAGTACAACATGTATTGTTCTTGTTTTAAATTTTCTGGATTTATTCCAACCGGAATAACAACGGCAGCTTCCTCGAGATCGACAACCAATTATTACACAGTGGGTTTTTCTGCGACCGACATAACATCTCCAGGTGCTCAGGTCGTACCAGCAGGTTGTACGGCAGATAACACATTTGTTTACTTTGGAGATAGGACTCCAGCGGGTGTTGCTTCTTTAGCTGCCAATACACTAACCAACTCGATTGTAACAAACAACTCTTCTTATGTTATTCAGGCGCAAGGTCAAATTGATCCAGATTATACGACTTCACTTTCTGCCGATTCATGGACCATGTCGAGTCTAAAGGTTCTTGATCAAGCAAGAAGTGGTTATTAATTTTTTCAAGGAGTCATCAGTATTAGCCTTCAAAGAAGTGAATCTGGTTTTACTCTTGTAGAGCTCATGGTAGTCGTGGCCATCATCGGTATATTAGCAGCGATTGCTATTCCCAATTTCAAAAAATATCAGGCAAAATCGAGAACCAGTGAAGGAAAGATTATGTTGGCGTCGGGTTACACGGCGTTGGAATCTTTATACCAAGAGCACAATCTCTACGCTTCATGTTTTAAATTTGCAGGATTTATTCCCACAGGAATTCTTACGGCCGCATCCACAAGGGCAACGACAAATTATTATACTATCGGATTTGATACCGCAGACATAACAGCTCCGGGTGCGCAGACTGTACCGACTGGATGTACAGGAGATAGTACTTTTGTTTATTTTGGAGACAGGACTCCTGCAGGTGTTGCGTCGCTGGCCGCTAACACGCTTACCAACTCTATTTCTGCAGATAATTCTGCTTATGTTTTACAGGCCCAAGGTCAAATTGATCCAGATTATACGACATCACTTTCGGCGGATTCGTGGACGATGACTAGTGCTAAAGTTCTAGACCAAGTCAGAAGCGGTTATTAATCAGCATTCCTGAGATCGGGAAATCCGTCGATGTGCTCCTCGTTTACCATGGATTTGCGGACTCATTGAAAATTTAAATTTAAATTTGAATTTGAATTTAAATTTGAAGTTGGTGTAGTCGATTGTAAAAACGTGGGGAGTGTTTTTGGTTTTATATTCATCGCTTTAAATTTTTCTTCGATGAATGTTTGAATTTTTTTACAATCTTCTCCCCCTACGCTTTGGCAAACCTCAATAATATTTTGAAATCTAATGTAAGTTTCCTCATCTGTCGCTTTACGATTGGACTCATTATCAAGACGAAAATCTTTAAGTTTTTTAAGAGATGCGAGAGCGTCACTAGACCTTCCACCCTCTAAATAGAGCGACGCCAAAACATACAAGTACCAATCATTTTTAGACTTCATCTCCAGCATTTTATCAATTTTTTGGGCGTTAGAAAATTTAGGATGCATGAACACGGCAATGGCGTAGGTAATATCATATTGGTCTAAATGTTCTTTCTTCGCTGTCTCTGGTTCAACCGTTTTAATCTTAAGTAGCAAATCGTAAACTTGCTCAGGATTTTTTTTCACCCGGAACATGCAAAGAAATAATCCATTGAGCCATGTTTTATCAACGGTAAAAGAATAGGACCAAAGTTCATCATCACTCATCCAAGTTTTCGCCAAGGAAAAACTGTGAACGTAAAAAATACAAAAAAAGGCGAGGTAAATGAATTTAGAGAAAATTTTAATTTCTCTTCCTTTAAGCGAGGTGAAAGTTAAAAAGAAAATTAAAAAAATAGAGACCGTAGGAATCAACGCGTAAGTATCATAATAATAATAGCGAAAGGAAACGACTGTGGGCAGCAAGATAAATAAATAAAGCAAAAAAGACTTCCGAGGACGACGATAGGCAAAGAAGTGGAGAATCGTGAAAAGAGAAAATACGATCCATCCAATTTTGGAATTTTCAGGTTTCATAATGGGAATGGCGCCGTATGTATCCACTCCTAATGACTGATAAAAAGTTCTGCCCAGCGTATCGAAAAGAAAATAAAAAGTGGGACGCGCTTCGGCAAGCAGCCTCTCTTGGTACTTGAGGTTGTTGGCATAAATGAACAATCCCCCAAGAATAAAAAAGATAACAAAGAGTAAAAATTTTTTCTTATTTTCTTTGTGAATAAATAAACTCTGCAGAAAATGGGTCAACACGTGAATGGGGTGAGATAGAGTGGATAGCATGTAAAAGGCAGTAGCTTTTGGAAATGAGGATGTAATTTTATTTTTGCGATGATTGATGACAAAAATAAATCCCAAAATGAGAAAGAGGGCCGAGAGAAGATGCTTGATGCTAGAAATCCATGCAACGGATGCCACCGTCGTCGGGTGAATGCAGATGAGGGATAAAAAAAGATAGGTCTTGAGTGGGGAGAGATAGTACCTACTAATTAAAATTCCACACATGCTAAGAAAAAGAGAAAAAATTATCAGACAATAAAGATGAAACGATCTTAATCCGGTCAATTCTTCAATTTTCCAAAAACAAAAAATAAATAAATCACGAACCGGCTGGATGTCGAGAATTTCATTACTTTTAAAGAGCCTGATATAATCGGCCAAAGAATGAACTTTTTTTATTGATAAATAAATGACGTTATCATCGCGAATAAGCATCGGGTCTTTGATAATGAGGTTTTTATAAATCGGAAATGTGATCGCAAAGAGTAGCAAAAATCCCAGAATCGGAGAGTAGCGAGTGATTTTAAAATCCAAAAAAATTTCCCATGTTAAGGGAAGTATATTTTTGCAAAGCATAGGTTAGAATAATCGCCGGGCCAAAAGGAATCGGCCGGGCCAAAAGCGATTTTTTATTTTGATTCCAGAGAAGATAAGGGAGTCCGAAAAGTATGCCGAGTGTGGAGCTAAGAAAAAGTGTTTCCATAATTTTTTGGGCACCGAGAGATAGGCCTAAGATTCCCAAAATTTTAATATCGCCTCCACCAAGTCCTATTCGATTTTTTAATTTGAGATAAATCCAACTAATCAAAAAGGGGACTAGGAATCCAGTTAGGCCTCCAACAACATGCCAGGTGATAGATTGATGACTAAAAAAGAGGAATTCCACGGCGATCAATCCAAGCAAAATCATGTTGAGTCGATCAAGGAGAAGAAAATGCTCAAGGTCAATGAAAAAATGGGATATCAATATTGAAACGATACTAAGGGCAAGTAATGACTGTATTACTGGGTGCGAAGTTGACTGGAAATATTCGGGAGATAATAAAAAGAAAGCTACGCCAGTAATAAACTCCACCAAGGGGTAGCGAAGGGAAATTTTATTTTTACATTGAAGGCAACAACCTCTTATGAGGATAAAACTTATAAGGGGAACATTGCAATAGATGGGAATGAGAGCTTGGCAGTGGGGGCAGTGAGAGCGCTTAAATATCCAATCTATATTTCTTGGCAGGCGATAAATAATGACATTAAGAAAACTACCGACGAGTAGTCCTAAAAATAAAAAAAACCATTTGGACGTTAATGTTTGCTCGATCATCTTACTCGAAATCCTTATTCTTAATAATCATGGCGCCAAGAACGATAAAAATCAAAATATACAAACCGGTGTAAAGGTAGGCCGTGTAAATATATTGAAGGGAAAAAGGGCGCGAATAATAGATGTGATCTCGAATATTAAGTTTATTGAAGTCAGGGAAAAACCACATAAGTATTTTTAAAGTTTGTTTGAGCCACGGAAGATTAACAACGATGCTGGTATCAAGAATTTGCGGAATAAATTGTCCTGCCAGATAAACGGAAAGGGAAGTAACCATGGCCAGCATTTTTGAGAGAAAGAGTGAAAAAAAAATACTGATTAGTAAAACAATGAGGGATTCAAGTAATAAAATGGTAATTCCCAACCATTGATAGCTTTGCAGATTTCCCCCATAAAGATAAAACAGCGATGTAGATACTGTGGTTAAAACTAAAAAATTGCAAATGAGATAGAGATACACGCCCACCGTTTTTCCAACTAAAAATTGAAATCGAGAAATAGGCCTAGTGATAATCATAAACACAGTTCTGCTTTCTATCTCGTCAGGGATGACCGAACATCCCCATATAACACTAAAAATGAGAGAAGTTAGGGAGACAAGTCCAAGGCCAACGTCGAGGGAAGATCTTTCAGGTACTCCAAAGGTAAACTCAGTGGATATGAAGGTAGCAAACATAATAAAAATAACCGCTGCCACCGTTGCAAAAAAAGCTTTTCCGTAAATGAAGTCGGCAAAACTATTTTTTGCCACCACCCAGATGGGGAAAATTCGGTTATACATCGAAGATAACTTCCTCTAAAGATTTTTGAATGGGAGTCAGAGAGTAAATTTCAAAATTGTTACTTTGTAATTCCGCAATCATTTTATTTTTTTGAGATTTTTCAATTTTCTGAGAAATCAATTTCTTGTTAGAATCTAAATAAGAAATTTGAAAATAATTTGAAATTCCAGATTGTATGATGTCTTCGAGTTTTCCATTAAAGAAAATTTCTCGGTTTTTTAGAAAGATGACGTTATGGCAGATGTCTTCGATGTCTGACACAATGTGGGTCGTAAATAGTATAGTCTTACCTTCGGAATGTAATCTCACTAACAAATCTTTTACTTCTTTTCTGCCCACCGGATCAAGCCCTGAGGCCGGTTCATCGAGAATAATAAACTGGGGATCGTGAAGGACAGTAACAAGCAGCCCGAGTCTTTGCAGCATTCCTTTAGAGTAAGTTCTAATGGATCGCTTAAGCGCTTCTTCATGTAGGCCTACAATCGGGGCCCATTTTTTTATTCCAGCAGTAATATCTGCGCGTTTCATTCTTGATAATTGGCCCATGTAGAAAATGAATTCTTGTCCTTTCAGTGCGGGGTAGTAGTAAGCGCGCTCCGGCATGTACCCAATATTTTGATTGATTTCAAAAAGGGAACGTCCCATCGAGGGATGATATTCTACTTCGCCACTTGAAGGCCTAATAAGTTTCAAAAGAATCTTGATACAGGTTGTTTTTCCAGCTCCGTTGGCACCTAAGAATCCGGTGATTTTGTTAGGAAGAATTTCAAAATTGATATTTTTAAGAGCAGTCACTGGGTGAGATAAAATATCGGAATTGTAGGTGTGAGAGATGGAGTTGAGCTTAACCATACTGTATTCTAATTTAATTTTACTTCTAGGGCCATCAATTGCTACGATCAAAATTGTGGAAAAGATGATTCTATGTTCATAAAAAAAATGGAAATCTCATTTTTATTTTTACTACTTGCAGTGGGATTTTTATTTACCAATTATGTAAATGAATATCTTGTCTTGCCGCCCCTTTCCGTAAAATCAGAAGAGAGTAAATTAAAAATTTCAGATAAAATTTCATATTTTAATTTTGGTCACCGAAGACTCATGCTTGCTTTGCTATGGATTAAAACTTTGCTTGATGCGGACATTGAACATTATCAAAAACGAGATCTAGGAAATTGGCTCTACTTAAGGTTTAGAGCGCTTCTTGAATTAGATCCTCTGTTTTTGGAGGCCTATCAATACGGTGGACTATATTTGTCAGTTATAAAAGATGACATTAAAGGGGCAACGGAAATCTACAATTTAGGTTTGGCAAAATTTCCTAACGATGATGTTTTAAATTTCAATGCTGGCATTCATTTTTTAAAAGAGGAAAAAGACTTGGCAAGGGCCTTGCTTCTCTTGCAAAGAGTCGTCAATGCTGAACTTTGTCCTCCTCACATTCCCCTATTGATTGCGAGAATTATGTTGAAGTTGGGAAAACCAAAAGACGAAGTGATTCGCTATCTTGAAGAGCTACTCAAAATTTCAAATAACGAATTTAGATCGAATAACATCCAAAAGAAAATTCATGAACTTAAAAAAAATTAATCTTAACTTAATAAATCTAAGACCTGCCGAGTTTCAAGTCGTCATCTTTCTTTTTATTCTCATTCTCAATATTGGAGCGCTGTATTTACATATAGCAAGTGGGTATGAATTTAATTCTAATACTCGAACGAGTTTCGATGGGGAATTTTATAAAAATTTAATTCATTGTTACGAAGTTGATGAGTGCTCGTACAAGCAAATTAATTCCACCGCTGATGACCCTGGCCACATGGGATTATTTTTTTTTAACTATTTACTTTTTCCCTCCGATTCAAGTTTCGATCCTAAAGACTACAATTCCTTCCCCACGTTTGTGCAGTTTTTTTACCTGTTGAGTTTCTGGGTTTTTTTAGGCATTTATTTTTTTAATGCAGTAAAAATTTGGGGCCTATTGGTGGCCACGCTAGGGGGACTCTCATTTATCTTATTTGAAAATTTTTATCACTTGGCCTATTCCAATGATGTTTATTTGTTTCCAGTTTATGGAATTTCTGCGGCATTGATTTGGTTTTCACCGACGATTTTTTCTAAAAAATATATCTACGCGCTAGGGATTTACTGTGGAATTTTAGAGTGGTTTAGAGTTGGGTCAGGAAAGTATTTTTTAGTGGGAGCATTGATCTATATTTTATTTTATAACAATAAAATTCTCTCACGCCGACGGGAAATGTTAAATTATTTTTTCATCATTATCCTTTCTTGGTTAGTTTCCTTATTGCCGAAGGTGATCTTATCTAACGCGGGCCACTCTCTTTGGCATGCCATCCACGCAGGGATGTTTGAAGAGGGCGGCGTGGAAATTTCTGGGCACCGTTTTGTTCCCAATTTCTTAATTGATGAATTCAAAAATGAGGAAGTGCGACAAAGATTCGGAAGTTGGTCTGATCAAAATCAATTTGCTGTTGTTTTAAGAACGAACCCTAAGGCCGCTTTAGGTTCAGTTGAATATGATCATATTTTAAAAAATGATTATTTAAATCTTGTGAAGGCGTATCCAAGAAAATTTTTAGAATTTTATGTGGCCAGATTTTTAAAAGTTATTGATTTAAATCCCTGGAAGCAACATGAAGCAGATAGCCATTATCAGGTGAATAGATGGACAAGCAGGATATCGTTGGCAGTATTTTTATTTTTCATTGGGGCATTTTTAATTTCCCCAATGTCCTCTCACACTAAAATTTTGTTTCTTGCCATGATGTCCTTATCTTTAGTCGGACCAATACTCATTCATCCTACTTACGTCATGTATAATATTTCTTTTTATTGGATGGCATTTCTCCTCATATATATCGTGCTTTCCTATCGATTCACTTCACGCGTGCGATGACGTACATAATATCAAAAAAGTTTAAATAAATATCAAACGACAAAATTTTTGTTTTTTTCAATAATCGGTAGATCCAAGAAAATTTCCAACGGATAACAAATAATTGATAACAAATTAAATCCAGACTTCTGTAAGCGCCACTATGTTCGAAATGTATGATTTCTAGTCCATGTTTTTGAAGCAAAAGCTTGAGGGTGTTTTTATTAAAATAGTGAGCATGGGTTGGTGGATGAATAAGGCGCCACTTAGATTTACGAACTCGTGCCACTAGACTTCCAATATCTCCCGTGGTGAGCGCTATCAGTCCCTTGGGATTTAAATGGGAAGCTATTTTCTTGATATAAATATCTGGATCTCGTAAATGTTCAATCGTATCCCAGAGGCAAACTACATCATAGTTTTTATTTTGAAAGTCCCAATGTTCCAAATCCATTTTAATGGCGGTAAGGCCCAGTTGATGATTGATATAGTCCACGCCTTCTTTTGTGACATCTATCCCCATCACGGATTGATAAAATGGCCTCGCCACTTGTAAAAAAAAACCATAAGCACAACCAACCTCGAGTAAAGATTTATCGTGAGAGTTCTCAACTTTATCCTGCAAGACCTTTAGTCTGGACTTGAAATTTTTTTTAATAATGATCTCATCGGCCAAATAATTTGAGTATTCATCGCCATGGAAATATTTATTTTGATATAAGGCCTCAAAATCTTTTTGTGATAAATTTAAATCAGCGTAGATGTATCCACAATGGGAGCATTTCAAAATAGCTGGATAGAATACGAGTGATGAAGACAGGCCACAAATAAGACATGGGCCATGGGGATTGTTCATGGAAAATTAATTTTCCTTTCCACAATATAAAGTGGGCGTCCTTTCACTTCATCAAAGATGGCGCCAATGTATTCACCTAGAATCCCTAGGAAAAAAAGTTGAATCCCTCCAAAAACACAGATGAGAATACTGAGTGTGCTCCATCCACTAGGTATGGATCTATCCATAAAGTAATTAGCGATAACTATGACGATAAAAATTAAACCCAAGAGACTAAATAATAATCCTGAAACAATGGCGTACTGCAAAGGTCGTTTGCTAAAAGATGTAATTCCAGAAAGAGCAAACGTAAATATTCTCGCCCAGTTATATTTGCTCTCTCCGATCGCCCTTGGGAGTGCATCGTAATGAATTCCAACTTTATTAAATCCCACCCATTGAAAGAGACCGCGAAGGAATTGATTGCGTTCGCGAATTTGATGTCTAAAAATTTCTGCAACCCTCCTTGAGATGAGACGAAAATCGGCCTCACCAGAACTTAGTTTGATTTCCGAAATTAAATTGAGAATTTTATAGAAATATTGGGATCCCATTCGGTTGATGAATGACTTATTTTGGGGCACATTTCTGATCGTATAGACAATATCGTATCCATTTTCGAACGTTAGCAACATGTTGGGAATTAACTCAGGTGGGTGCTGTAAATCGGAATCCATCATAATGATGACGTCCGTATTTACATGATCGATCCCGGCCACTAATGACATTTGATGTCCAAAACGGGAACTTAAAGATAAGATTTGTACTTTCGAATTTTGGGCCGCTATTTTTTCTAGCTCCTCTAGGCTTCTATCAGATGATTTATCTAAAACGAAAATAATTTGCCAATCATAGCGCGTGTCCAATGTGTCTAGGGTATTTTTTAATTTCTCGTAAAAAAGTGAGATCATTTTCTCTTCATTAAAAACAGGACAGATGACGGATACTGAAGTCACAAGAGATTTCATGATTGAAGCATCCTGTTTAGTGATTGCTGCCAAGGTAGGAAATGTTGAAAACCCGTTAAGGATTTTAAAAGGGTAGGATCACCATAGTTAATGTACAGATCATTGGATCTCATGCGGCCAGTGTCCTTCCGAATAGCGAGTTTCATGCCGGAATGCTCGACTAGAAAATGCACCATATCTTTGAGAGAAACAGGAACCCCAGAACATAAATTAACGATATTTCCATAGGATTTCTCATGAATCGCCAGCGACCAAATAAGGGGAATGGCGTCGTCAATATCGATAAAGTCTCTTAAGGTTTCTAAGTTTCCCACTTCCAGAAAAAAATCTTTCGATGGATTCTCAAGTCGCCATTTTTTGATTTGATTCACAAAGCTTCCGATGGCCATGTAGTGAGGCATTCCATGTCCTAAAACCGTAAAAGGTCTAATGCACAAAACTTGAATTTGAGGAAAAGCACTTAACGACATTTGTGTTTGTGATAATTTACTAATTCCATAATTGCTTATCGGCCTAGGGCAATGACTTTCTTTGATTGGCAAACTGGACTCTTCAACAAAACCATACTCAGCTGCTGAGCCAAAGACAATAAGTTTGGATTTTTCTTGAAGCTGACTTAGCTTGATGGCGTCGATGATCCTCATCGCGTATTGGCAATTAATTTCCATCGATTCATGCAGCCCATTGGTGTGAACACTGGTGGCCAAGTGGAAAATTAAATCTGGGCGAATTTCGAGTAAAACTTCCTTTATGTATTCCGTGTTATTGGCTCCGATAGATGATGGGCCCAATGCAAAATGCTTGTCGCGATTGATACCTGGATCTTTTCTTGCAAGCGTAAAAACGTGGTGTCTTTTTTGAAACAAAAATTTTAATAAATGTTGACCGATAAAGCCGTTGGATCCGGTCACTAAAATTTTAAGATGCTGAGTTTCTTTCATTTTTTGTTTTTAAAAAGATCGTTAATAATCCAATAAATCATTTTTAAGTATAGCTTTTGGTGTGAGCGATATTTAAATTTTTTAGTTATTTTCTGTTTGAGTATTTTGTTAACAGAATTTAAGTTAAGTTTTGTCGGGGGAATTAATTCCACGATTCCCGGCTTAAGGTGCTCGGGGTATTCTGTGTTTTCTCGCAGTATGATTAATTTTTTATTTAAATAGTGTGCCTCATCTGTAACCCCGCCAGAATCAGAGATGATTAATTTACAATGATAGAGCGAATTTAAAAATTCTAGATAGGGCAGTGGCCCGCTGGATTCAAATGTGAAATTATTTTCTTTCTCAAATTTAAGAATAGAAGGCCGCGCTCTGGGGTGAGTGATAAAGAATAATTTATGTTCTTTATTTATTCTCAAAAGTTTGTTTAGGATTTTACGGAATTTTTCGTAATCATCCACATTGGTGTTGCGGTGGATTGTTATCAAAATAGCATCTTGAGCTTTTTTTTGAAACGTATTAGCTTTTTTAATTTTTTCTCTATGAAAATGAATCGCTTCAAGTCCCGTATTAGGAAGTAAAAATTTCTTTTGCTTCAATTTTTCTGCTTTCAAATGATTCAGGCTGCTTTTACTAAAGGGCTGATTGGCGTAGGCAAGATGATCCACGATTTTTCGATTGATTTCTTCTGGCATCCGTTGATCAAATGACCTGGCGCCCGCTTCCAAATGTAAAAAAGGAATTTCTAGTGATTTTGCCACCAAGGCACCAAGTACTGTGGAATGGGTGTCTCCTTGGACGATAATGAAACTCGGCCTAATTTTCGCCACCAGTTCAAACATTTTTTTAAACGACTCGGCGATTTGTAGTGGTTTAGCCAATGTTAAATCAAATTTTAATTCCCAATCTGGTTTGCGAATATTTAAAGATAATAAAGTCGCTGGGTACATTTCGTCTGAGTAGTGCTGTCCCGAGGAGATCAGCGTGTGCTTAAAGTGCTTATCGAGTAGCGGTATGAGAGGCGAGAGTTTGATGAGCTCCGGGCGAGTTCCAAAAATAGTACAAAGATGGGCCCTCATTTAATGATACCCAACGAAATTTTGAGCACAAACATTAAATGCTGTTTGATGTTTTTCAAAATTTTCATTTTTGATTCGCCAAATTTTCGATAATTATTTTCAGCGGGAAATTCGTAAATTGAAATTTTCTTTAAAATAGCTTTCACCTTAATTTCGGTGATAGCTAAAAATCCATTCTCTTGGATGATCATATCTTGAAGGACATATTTTCTATAAATTCTTACCATGCAGGTATAGCAAAAAAATTTTTTTCTTAAAATGAGATTATAAATAAGGACAACCCCACGGCTCAGTGCCAAACGATAGAGGGGAACACTTTTATTTTTGGGTGCCTTTGGATGATAGGGGCACGCATCAACAATTTCATAATAATTAATGTGTTTGATCATCGCCAAAATCAACAACGGGCTGTAAGCGCAATCCGCATCAAGCACAGCAACCATGTCTCCTTTTGCGTGGGCAATTCCTGTTTTGACGGCCGAGCCTAACCCAGAGTTACTTGTATGGTGAACAATGGAGGAGTTCTGGAAATCCTTTTTGAAGGCCTCCAACTGGGCCCCAGTATCATCGTCACTTCCATCATTAACAAAAATAAATTGTAGAGTAATACTATTTTTTAACTTGAGAAATTGTTCTTGAAGATTGAGTAACTTACTTTTGGAATACTCCAAAGTTAGAGCTTCATTGTAGCATGGAATAATAATACTCAGATAATTACCTGACCATCCGCGGATGGTATTTTCTTTCACTGCCATAAAAAGATCATAGCAAGGAAAAATCAATAGTTCAGGTCTTTATTCCGTCTGAATGTTTTTTTTTGGAAAATCTATTTCTGAGTTATAATAAAATGAAGTTAAACAAAATTTTGTATTGAGGAGACTTACCTTGAGTGTAACGCAATCATTGTCAGATAAGATATCTGGTTTGCTGGAAACTGGTGTCGTTGGCCTTGACGTAGGGGCAAGTGCGATTAAAATTTGCCAACTAACGAAACAAGGTAAGTCGAATTATA
This sequence comes from Bacteriovoracaceae bacterium, assembly GCA_029865945.1. Lineage (GTDB taxonomy): Bacteria > Bdellovibrionota > Bacteriovoracia > Bacteriovoracales > Bacteriovoracaceae > JARXAH01. The sequence goes on from JARXAH010000093.1 coordinate 52,320, forward strand.
TTTTAAAAAATTTTGGATATAGACCGCTCGCGGAAGGGGCCTTTTCAGACTCGGGCGTAGAGAAAATGGAAGATGTGGTAGAGGCGCTCAAAGAATCTTTTAAGTCTGCAGGAATGAAAGGCAGGCAAGTATGTTTTGGTATTGGCGGACAGCAAGTGGTCTTAAGAAAAATGAAATCGCCGAAAGGAAAAAGAAGTGAAATCGAAGATCAAGTGGCGTGGGAGGCGGAACAATTTATTCCTTTTGGTGCCGATAATAGTGTGGTCGGAATTCATGTTTTGGGCCCGGCGGATAAAGATAATGTGAATGTGATTATGGCGGCCGGAAAACTTGATTATATTCAATCTTGTGAAGAAACAATCAAGCAAGCTGGCCTTGTTCCCAAAATTCTTGATCTCCAATTTTTAGCGCTCATCAATATTTTCGAAATTTCTTATTCCGAACTCATTCAAGATCTAGGAAAAGGAACGTTGCTTATTGATTTTGGGGCACAGTTTACTAAAATCATTGTTTATAAGGAAGGAGCACCTCTCCTTGCAAGATCCATTGCTCTCGGAGGAATTACGGTAACAGAAGAAATTCAAAAAGAAATTGGATTAACTTTTCAAGAGGCAGAAGATTTAAAATTAACGAGAGATGAACAAGGAAATTTTCCTGAAGAGATAGCGCCGATCTTGGCAAGGTGTAGGGAAGATATCGTTAAAAATATAGTGGATTCCATAAGTTTTTATACGACCCAAAGTGCCCAAGACAAAGTTTACAATTGTTTTATAACGGGAGGAAATTTACAGCTCCCAGGGCTTATTGAAGAATTGACTACGGCGCTCAATTTAACCGTTGAAATTTTGGATCCTCTTCGAAAAATAAAAGTGAAAAAAAAGTTGCCAGATGATTTGCTGGATCAATTAACTTATATTGCTTCAGTTCCCATCGGATTGGCCTTGAGATCATTTGATATTCCGATAAAGGATAAGTAAATCCATGATTCAAATAAATTTAAAATCTCAGGCCGCACAATCAAGTTCTTTCTTAGGTGATTTCGATCTCTCAAAAATAAATTTTAAGTATTTGGCCATTGGTGTCGTTTTCTATACGTTTGCTCCCGGAATCGTAAAAGATCAATTCGTGGAAAAACAAACGAAAATTCAAAAGAAAATCGATATTTTAACCTTAGAGAGAAAGGCCTTAAATGAGGAGCTTGATAAGTTGGCCGACATAGAGACGAGAATAGAGAAAATGAAAAAAGAAGAGGAAGATTTTAATTCTCGTCTAAAAGTTGTTCAAAAAGTTTTAGAAAGCAAACAAAATCCTATGCATATGTTGCACTTTATTGCCAAAAATATTCCTGAAGATGTCTGGTTACAAGAATTAAAAATTGAAAATAATGTCTTAGAATTTAAAGGAAATGCCTTAAATTACGACAGCATTGGAAAATTTATAGCTCAACTGAAAGATTCTATCTTTTTTGATAAGAACGTATCGCTAGAAAATTATACGACGAAAGATGGTAAGGAATCTGAAACGAGATATGAAGAGTTTAGTGTTAAGGCCACGATTGCTCGCTATGAGTAGAGGCCTAGTATGGCAGGTTATGAGTTATGACGGAATAAAATGAAATGACTGAAAAATTGTTTAAATTTTTACCTTTTCTCTTGATTGCATACGCTTCGTGGCAGAGTTTCAATATTTTTGAAGAAGAAACAACCAAAACTGAAACCATGGAAATGCAAATTGCACCCTCCGAAGCGAACAATGTGAAACTCAGAAAAAGAATTGAGGAAGTGAAGCTTAATGAAAGCAAAATTGCCGAATATGAAAAGCGAATAATTGACTTACAAAAACAGATGGAGGAATTAAAAACCAAAATGCCTCCAGAGTCCGATAAGACGGCCGTTCTTCAAGAGTTAAGAAATTCTGCGCAAACGATTAATTTAAAAGAAGTGACGTTTAACCCTGGTACCAGAAAAGATAATGGCCTCTACTTTAGTAATGGTATTGATATCAAAGGCCGGGGAACATTCTTGCAGTACTTAATTTTTTTAGAGCAATGTTACAGCGGAAAGCGTTTATTAAATATCAGTAAATTCCTCATGACCGCCTCAGATAAGCAAACAAAAGGGAGATTTTTTTTCGTAAAAGTGGAAACGCAATTAGAAACTTATGAGTACAATGTTAATTATGTTCCACCTGCTCCCCCCGTTGCTGTTGCACCAGAAAAAGCGAAGGAGGGGAAATAGTGAAAATTTTTTATTATTTTCTATTCATTGCTTTTAGTTTTACAAAAAATTTTGCTGCTGAAGATCCTATCCCTACAAATGTTTTGGAACAAGAAGTTGACATCAAGGAGAGCAAATCCACTAATCCTCTTGCAAATTTGAAAACGAAGATTACTAAACCTATGGATTTGCGGGACCCCTTTAAGCCCCCGGCAGTTGAAACGAATGATGCAAAGTTAAAAGACAAAAAAACCCAGATCATCAATGGAACCTATACTAATATCCAAACTCTTGACTCGATTAATCTAGATAACATTGTGGTCACTGGCGTTGTCATTTTATCTAAAACAAATCGTAGAGCGATTATTACTTCCAAAAGTACATCGGATGCGCCATTAGTGATCAAAGAGGGTGAAAAAATAGCTGAGGGAAAAGTACAACTAAAAGCGATCTTTGAAAAAAGTTTGCATTTCATCGAAGAGATTACGAACGTCTACGGCCAAAAAGAAATTCTTGAAACAAAAGTTCCCCTTTCTGAATAAATTTCGTTTAAAATAGAGATGAATAGCGTTCTGTATTTTACTTCATGGACGAGGCAAAATATGCGTCAAATTTTTTTACTGAATCTCTGGGTTTTTTTTTCTCATGCCATCCAATTGCACGCGGCGACGGTAAATATCACCGGTGTTAAATTTCTGCACCAAGGCACCACGAGTCAATTTATCATAGAGGCCGATGCTCCCCTCAACTGGGACAACAAAGAAAATAACGAGGCCAAGCAATTTGTAGTTGATGTTAAAGATGCTACTTTTACGCCAAAAATTTTGCGCCCCATCGATACTTCCGAATTTTCCAGTGCCGTCATTTATGTTTCAGGTTACGGAAAGGGAAGTAGTGATGTCAGATTCACCATGCAGCTTAGAGGTATGGTTCCTATTAAAACAGAAAATCAGGGAAATAATTTAGTGGTGACCGTATCTAATGGTTCTTATGCTTCCGCTGGTGGAGGTAGTGGCGGAGGCGGTGGTTCTCTTGGTTCCAATGGCGAAAGTGGAAGCTTCAGTAGTGAAACAAATGAAAGTAGTGTCGCCAACTCCAGTCAAAAAGACGGATCTTCCGCCAGTGCGACCGAAAATGAGGTCGACGGCGCAGGGGAAGTCATTCATGCACCAAAATCTTCGGCAGTTGAAGATATATTAGAAAATGTGACGATGTCGGGTAAGAAAAAATTTATTGGAAAAAAAATATCCATTAATGTGAAAAGTATAAAACTTGCTGACCTTTTAAAAATTATCGCCGATACCTCGGGCTTTAATATTTTTGTAGAAGAAGATGCTGCCTCAAAGCCCCCTATGACACTCACCCTCAATGATGTTCCATGGGACGAAGCGCTAGATACCATCCTTACCATTAATAAGTTAGTGGCCACTAAGTATAATAATGTTTTAACTATTACAACGATTGATAAGGCGTTATCCGACAAGAAAAAACAACTGGAAGATCAAAAAACGACCCAAGAGCAAATTCCACTTGTTTCAAAAATTTTCTCCATTAGTTATGCTCAAATTGATGAACTCATTGCTACATTAAAAGAATTCCAAACGCCCATTCGCGGTAAAATTACAAAAGATAATCGAACCAATCGCATCATTGTGAAAGATACCGCAGAGGTCATTGAAAAAATAAAAAAATTAGTAGAGCTTTTAGATACCGCGACTCCTCAAATCCTCATTGAAGCGAAGATTGTCGTTGCCACAGAGTCTTTCTTGAAAGATATCGGATTCGGTGGCATGCGCTTTGGATATAACCCACTTAAGGAGATAGATGTAGCAGGAGCAGGAGCGAATTCTCCTCAAGCGGGATTTGCCTTTAATACCTTAACTTCACCAACGGCACCGAGTTTAATTGGTTTCACTATTGATAAGTACAAAAGATTAGGGAATTTAAATTTGCAATTAAAACTCATGGAATCTCAGGCAAAGGTGAAGATTGTTTCATCTCCTCGAGTGATTACTCAAAATAAACAAGCGGCCTCACTAACTTCCTCAGATGAAACGAGCTACGTAACCACAACAGTTAGTAATGGTGTGGTATCATCCAATTATTCTTCTTCCGCTGTCTCCGTTGGTTTATCAGTGACACCACAAGTAACCAATGATGGCGGCATTGCCATGACTGTTAACGTGACCAAGTCCTCTTTTGGGGCAAGACTCTCTAGCGATGGCCCACCCAACAGATCCAACAATACGATCAACACCAATGTTTTAGTGGATAACGGATCGACGGTCGTTCTGGGTGGACTTTACGAAGTTGATGAAAACATAACTGAGGTAGGAGTTCCGTGGCTCAAAGACATTCCCGTCTTGGGATGGTTATTTAAAAATTCCTACAATCCAAGTAAAAATAAGAAAGAATTATTGGTGTTTATCACTCCTAGAATTATCAACCAGGAAGCTGCAGGAATGGCCGAAAACGATGTGGGGACCGAAAGCGTTCAAGAATAGTTTTACCGCTCACCGTGTACTGAGTTTTTAAGACAAGTTAAGGATTCGTAGATACAATTTATTATGATGATGATGGCCACACAATCAAAACCTCCTCTCAATCCACTAGTAGAAAAATATCTACTTCAGTGGAAAAAAGATCCGCGTGGCTACTCCTTTGCTCCGCTTGCGGAAGCTTATCGCCGTTCAGGATTAATCAAGGAGGCGATGAATGCATTGGCCAGAGGTCTAAAAATTCATCCTCATTATGTGCTCGGACATTTAGTGATGGCAGAATGTTATTGCGATGAAGATCGCTGGGAGGAAGCTTACAAAACCCTAAGGCCATTTGCCCAAATTCATTTTGATAATTTGAAATTACAAAATCTTTTTGCTCAGGCGGCCTATAAAAATTATTCCATGACAGAATCTCTTCAGGCCTATAAATGCGTTCTCTTTTTAGATCCACACAACGAAGAAGTGCGACTTAAAATTAGGGAATTAGAAGAAAACGAAAAAAATTACTACGCTTACCTCAATAAAGAAAAACAAGATCAAAATTCAGTAAGTTTCAAAAATGATAAGGCAGAACGAGAACTTCAAAACTCTGCGGAAAATTGGGTTAATGTAAATCCCGTTAAATTCGACGACGAATTTTTAGAAGACGAGTCGGATGAATTATCCGAATGGAGTGTGAGAAAAGATAATATCACCCTCAATCCCCAAGCGGGTATGCCGGAAGTGATTGAACCAGAAGATAAAGAGACTGTGAAATTGCTAAAGAATCCACCCCACTTTAAGTCTACTATTGACGACGAACTGGTGGAGCTTCCTGAAGTCATCGCAGATGAAAATGAAATAGAAGATGAAGTAAAACAATCTGATTCTTCAAAAAATTTTGAAGACACCTTCGAAGAAATTCATGATGGGGAAGAGATTCCCATTGTTACTCATACTCTTATTGATCTTTACTTTGCACAAAAACATTACGAAAAGGCCCGCGAGCTTTTACTAAAAGTTTTAAAACATGATCCCAACGATGAAAGGTCTCAAGATAAATTAAAAAAAATCGAATCGCTCACAGGAAAAGCCACTCCAGTCATGGCGGCGCCAAGCCAAAAGTCAGTGATATCTCATCCTTCAAAAGTTGCCCAAAGTTCCTCTCAACAACAAACAAAAAAATACACAGAAGATGACTATGGACGCTTGGCCCAGTCCTACTCCTTGTACTTAAAAGAGTTGCGCAAGCATTACTGGAAACAATAGGGCCTATACCCATGACTGTTAAAAAAAGAAAATCCTTAGTTATCAATGGGCCCAATTTAAATATGCTGGGAAAACGTGAACCAGAAATTTATGGGCCGCTCACACTCAAAGATATTGAAACATTGACCAACGACTTATGCGAACATTTGTCTATGGATATTACTTGGTTTCAGTCTAATCACGAAGGTGCCATCATCGATCGCATTCACAAAATGAAAAAAGAAAAATGGGATTATTTAGTGATTAATCCTGGGGCGTTTTCCCACACCAGTGTTGCCATTTTAGATGCCCTTAAAATATTGTCTATTCCTATCGCTGAAGTACACCTCTCCAACACCTATTCTCGAGAATCCTTCAGGCACACATTGTTGACGGCCCAAGCCGCAACGATAATAATGAAGGGGCTTGGAATATATGGATATGCTTTTGCCCTCAATGCGCTTGTGATGAAGTAATACCATTTTTTTCTCCAATCCATTTTTTATCAACCGCTCAATTACTGCAAGGAATGAATCTCATGATACGTACCACTGATTTTCGAAAAAATTTGAAACTAGAACTAGAAGGAAAACCCTACATCATTGTAGATTTTCAACACATCAATCCAGGTAAAGGTTCTGCCTTCGTGAGAACTAAGCTTCGCAATTTAGAAACTAGCCAAGTGCTAGAGCGAACCTTTAAGGCCGGCGTCGATACCTTTGAAGAACCTGATATTGAACAAAAAGAAATGGAGTATACTTACTCAGATACCGATGGATTTAATTTTATTGATCAAACGACATTTGAATCCATTCACTTGAATACCGAACAAGTGGGCGATTCCCGTTTCTTCTTGCAAGAAGGTATCAAAATTGAAATTTTATTTTATAATGCCAAACCTATTGCTCTTGAATTGCCAAACTTTGTAAACTTAAAAGTGGAACAGACAGACCCAGGATTGCGTGGCGATACTTCCAGCGGCGGAATGAAGAAGGCGATTATGGATACCAAGTTACAAGTAAACGTTCCTCTCTTTATTAAAGAGGGAGAAGTACTAAAAATTGATACCAGGACTTCTGAATACGTGGAACGAGTAAAGAATTAAACTAGTTGGGAGAGAGAGCGATGGAATTAGATAAAATAAAAAAATTCCTAGAACTAGCGCGTAAGGAAAACGTAGCAGAGTTAGACTATCAGTCGAATGATATTAAAATTCGCGTCTCCTTTAAGCAGCGTTCCACTGAAATTCATCTGCCATCCAATAACCCAATATCCGTCTCTGATTCCCAAAGAAAAGACCAAAAATTTTCTAAAGTTGATAGTGGTCCTGCGCCTGCAGAAGATCTTAATCTTATCCTAGTGAAGGCCCCTTTTGTGGGAACTTATTATAGCTCTGCTGGTCCAGGTGAACCTCCCTACATTAAGGTTGGAGACAAAGTTAAGACGGGACAAACCTTATGTATCCTCGAGGCCATGAAAATTATGAACGAGATTGAATGTGAGCAAAGCGGACAAATCGTGGAAATTTGCGTGGAAAATGAAAATTATGTGGAGTACGGGCAAATTCTTTTCAAAATTAAACCTTAATTTTTGATTGGCGATTTTATGTTAAAAAATATTCGAAAAGTTTTAATCGCCAATCGAGGCGAGATCGCAGTACGAGTCATTAGAAGTTGCCGCGAGCTTGGTATCGAAACCGTTGCTGTTTATTCTACCGCCGATGAAAATTCCCTACACGTAAAAATTGCCGATGAATCTGTGTGTATTGGCCCACCTAAATCAAAAGATAGCTATTTAAATATTCCCTCAATTTTGTCAGCGGCCCATATTACTGGTGCGGATGCTATCCATCCTGGCTATGGTTTTCTCTCTGAGAATTCAGAATTCGCAAGTCTTTGTAAAAAAATGAATATCACTTTCATTGGGCCAAGCGTTTCTTGTATTGAAATGATGGGTAGTAAAATTGAATCTAAAATTTTAGCAAAAAGAGCAGGGGTGCCTACACTAGAGCCAATTTACGTTAAAGGTGAGGCGGATGAAAAAATTTTAGAAGAAGCTGCCAAACTTGGCTATCCAGTATTAATCAAGGCCTCTGCAGGTGGTGGCGGCCGAGGCATGCAACGAATTGATCAAGCGTCACAATTATTGGGGTCCATTAAGAAATTACAAACGGAAGCGGAGCTAGCATTCGGAGATAGCACTCTTTTTATTGAAAAATATATTACGAAACCAAGACATATTGAAGTTCAAATTCTCGCAGATAAGCACGGGAATCAAATTCATTTAGGTGAAAGAGATTGTACCATTCAAAGACGCTATCAAAAAATTGTCGAAGAATCCCCGTCTCCCGTTTTGAGCGAAATCGTGCGAGAAGAAATGTTCAAGGCCTCTTTAAGTTTGGCCAAACTCGTCAACTATGATTCGGTTGGAACCATGGAATTTTTGTATGACTTAGATGCTCAGAAATTTTATTTTATGGAGATGAATACTCGGATTCAAGTGGAACATCCCGTAACTGAGCACCGAGTTGACGTAGATCTAATTACCGAACAAATTTTAGTGGCCGACGGATCCCCGCTTCGTTACAAGCAAGAGGAAATCATTTTTCGCAATCACGTCATTGAATGCAGAATTAATGCAGAAGATCCATGGACGATGACCCCATCGCCTGGAATGGTAGATCACTATCATCGACCTGGGGGGTTAGGGATTCGAGTAGATGACTATATTTATACTGGATACGTCGTCCCTCCTTTTTATGATTCCTTAGTTTCAAAAATTATTGTTTATGCTCGAAATCGTGATGAGTGTATCAGGCGAATGCTGCGAGCCTTAAACGATACGACTATCATCGGAATTCGAACCAATTTAGAATTACATAAAAAAATTCTAGAGCACGAAAAATTTCGAAATCACGACTACACCACTGATTTTCTCGCGAAAGAAATTTACTCTCAAAAGAACTGAGAACTACTTCCTTCTAATTCAGTCTGATTTAGTCTGATTTCATAATTGATACTAGAAATGGACAGGCCATTGTAAAATAGTATATGGCCAAAATTGGTAATTTCCAGAGCTATATTGATCTAGACGATGAAGAATTTCATTCACGATTAGAGCAAGATTTTCCACCGAAAGACAAAACTTGGTTTGAGCAGCTTTACGAATTTAACGAGCTTCTGAAATCTCTTTCTTTAGATCCAAAGTGGGATTTCTCGTCTAAAGAAAAATGGATGAAAAGAGTAAGCGAATTTTTTCTTTTCCATTTTTCCAATAAAATAGATTTCAGTTCCCAGGGTAACTTAAGCATCTCAAATTTTTTTCTCTCCAGACTTATTGATATATCCATGAGTGAGGGAAATTTAGAGTTAGCAAAAAAATTATCTTCACAATTAGATGCTAAGAATTTTCATGGCCATGAAAATATACTTAATCCTATTTTACCCTTTCTGGACGTCGAGCAATTATATCTTTTATTAACATCTCAGATAAAACGAAATTCTGTCTCACAAATTAAGGAAATCTATCAAGAATTTTATACGCAATGCATTTCTAGGAAAATGTGGAATGAGAAATTTAGATTTTTATTAGAAGAGCTTAGAAATTTGTCAAAAATTTATTTACTCGAAAGCAATTTTAAACAAGCATTTTTAATAGATTTGTTACTCCTCATCGATCTATGTGTCTCCCAGTACACTAAGCTTCAAGTTCCTATGTTTCGAAGAAAAAAAGAATTTTTATTTCTTTTTTACTACCGAAATTCCTATGATTTCGGTTTATTCACTCTTTTACTTTATTCCAAAAATGCAGGAAATACGGAGATTTTTGATTCGATCTTAAATTTAATTAAGGAACAAAAAAATAAAAACTACACGCTCTTAAGCAAGGATGTTTTTAGTTCACTACTGGTTGTGGGATTGGGAAGTGAAAAAAATGGTTCCCTTTTGAAAGAATTTTTTCCGGCGAAAGAGAATCAATCAGATTCTGATTTTGATTTTGATTTTGATTCTGACATCGATTTCGAGCTTGATCCTTATCCTAATAATTTGGCCAAGGGACCTTCAGAAAAAAATAATGATAATGGCGGAGATCAGACCCGATTTCCTTTGGCCATCAATTTTAAACCATCCAATGAAGAAGAAAATAAAATTTATATTGAAACCCTAAAGCAATTTGGCAAATACAAAGAGGCCGTAAAATACATACGGGCCAATGGACTAAATAAAGATTTTTACTGGGTACTTGAAGAAGCAGAGTTACTCTTTAAGTTAAATAAGTGGGAAGAGTGCTTACAGCTCCTTGAGGCGCTAAATCTTAATGGCCAAAAGATAGAATTTCAAAATGCAAGCAATTACTTGATGGGAGAGGTGTATCAAAAACAAGGGCAAATTTCCCTAGCTAGAGGGTACTATAAAAAAGTATTCTCAAACAATCCCAACTACTTGTTAGTTAAAAATAAATTAGATGAAACTAAATAGATTAAAAAAATTATTTTATATTTTTGTCCTGTTTTTTATCGTTAGCCAGTTTATTCTATGGAAAATCTTAAACTCATCTTATTTTGCAAGTTTTATTAGCGATATCCTTAACCAAGAATTGGCAAAAAATAATGAAGTAAAATTTAAATTTAATGGTTTGGGTGTTTCCTTTTATCCGCCCGGTATTGAAATTGAAAATGTAGAAATAGAGTCAAAACATAAGATTGAAATTTTCGATTATTTTTACTTGAAATCTCCAAAACTCGTTTTGCAATTGCATTTATTTTCCCATACCGGAAGAAAGTACAGAATCAGTAACGTAGAACTTGAAGGGCCAAGTATAGAAATATCCTTCGACGATGATTGGTTGAAAAAAAATCAACATGAGAACAACCAATGGTGGGGCGATCAGCTTCAGACAACAATAAATAACTTAATGCTTCAAGATTCCTTTGAATTACTTAGGCTCGCTGTTAGTGATGCTAAGGTGAGATCAAATTGGATAAACCTTCAGTCCAAAGAAATTTCCTTAGAGCGAAATGGAAAAGAGTATGCTGGGAAATTAGAAATTGAAAACGTAATCCTTCTCAATAAAGACTTATACGAATATAAAATTCCTAAAATCAATTTCTTGAATTTCGAAACGAGATTGTCTAACAATTCCCTTTTTTTTGATAAGTTGGAATTAAGTTCCACTGGATTAGATTTTAATGGCCAAGGTGAAATGAGGGGAATCTATTCTAAAAATAAAACATCTTTGGATTTTGAGTTAAAATTAAAAACGAATCAAGCTTTTATCGATTATTGGGCCATTCCGAAATATGTGACCTCAGGGGATACCAATTTAATACTAAAAACCAGCGGGCGCTTATTTAATCCCAAAATCGAAGGAAAAATAGAAGTCTCCAATTTAAATTCGAAATTTGCCGACCTATCTTTTGCTAGTGTCACATTTTTTTTAGAAGAGGAAAAAATACGAGCAAGAAAAATATTTCTTAAAGACTTGTCCTCTGGTGAGATGGAGTCAGATAAACTTAATCTCGTCTATGATTTTGCTAATTTCAAATTTTTAAACGCCTCAGGCGAAGTCTTTGCGAGAAATTTTTCCTTAAAATCTGCTTTGAAATATGTTCCTTCTGTTGCCAATGTCATCGATGGAAAAATTTCAGGGCCCATCTCCGTGGAGGTATTGAGAGATCACTGGCCTGTGAAAATTTTTGGGAAAGGTGCTAAGGCAATCGATTTATCTCTCAACTTAGATCAGAAGTCTCCTCTCCTTTTTTTTTCAGAAATACAATTGAACCAGTTTCAATTTGATATTAACCCCGGGGTAAAATTTTTCAGTCAATTGAAGTTTGGTAAATCTCTCATGAATGTTAATGGATCCATTATTAATGATGAAATCAATGTTTCCACTGATTCCTTCCCAATTAAATTGGAAGAATGGCGTCCAATAAAAAATCTTCAATTGAAAGGAGAAGGCAATGTGAAGCTCCTGGTGAGTGGGCCGATTGATAATGCAGTCATGAAATTTGAGCAATCCATTTATAATTTTTCCATACTTGATTATTACTTAGGGCACGCAGAGGGTAAGTGGAGCATTGATTTAAAGAAAAAACTTATTGAGTTTGAAAAAATTAATGCCGTCCTAGATTCGGGTGCTCTGGCTGCCACAGGAAAATTAAATTTAGAAAATCAGGATTTAGCATTCAAAATAAATTCTCAAGGTATAAACATCGTTGATATTTTTAAAGTCCTCTACCCACTGACAAATTCTTTTGATTATATTAAAAATTTCGCAAAATCGAGTATCAAAGCAGATATCAATATGGGGGGTAAATTTGATTTACCTGAAAATCTTCAAATCTCCGGTGTTTTGGAATCGAACAAAATATCGATCATGGGGGAAGACTTTAGAGATATCAGTACTTCGATGATGATGAAAAATAAGAATTTAATCTTTGATGACATTCGCTTAAGCAAAGGTAAAGGTGTTATTTCCTCAAAGGCCGACTTTGACTTTATCAAGAAAGAAGTTGATGCCAGTTGGTCTAGTGAAAATATTTTGCTTCAGGATTGGAACTTTTATAAAAAAGTTGCCCCTGCTCTACAATCTGATGTTGAGATAAAAGGCTCTCTGCGAGGTGCCATTGAAAATCCTGAAATGAATGGGAATCTTAAACTTACGAAATCTCAGATTAATGGAGATTCCTATCCGGATTCTCAGATGGTGTATTCTAAGAAAAATTCGATTTATGAGTTTGACTTAAACTATATGGGAGGCGCACTCAATTTAAAAGGGGGGCTCGATTTTACCCAAGATCCTAACGACATCAATAAAAAATCTTATGTCGAAGGTGAGCTTAATTCAGCAGATTGGATTCCCTTTATTAATTCACTTTTTTCTTTTGAAAATGATGATGAATTATTGATGGGCACATTAAAATCTAAAATTAAATCAAAATTTAATTTATCCAACATCGCAACACTGGATGCGGATCTAATGATCAATGAATTGACTTTAACGTATCCTCAAATTGATCTAAAAAATACCAACAAAAATCACATTAAGATTAATAATGGTCTAGTGGAAATTTGGGATTTAAGATTTTTACTAGCTTCTGGAGATCAATTTATAAGTAAAGCGAGAGGCGATTTTCATGACACCGTTGTTATCGAAAATATTTTAGATTTGAATCTCCAAAAGTTAAATTTATTTTCAAACTACTACGGAGAATTTTTTGGAAAAATAAATACCTTCTCGCACTTTCTTTGGCGATCTCAACAATGGGAATATGGTATTAGAGTTCAAAGTAAAGACTTTTCCTTGGAGGGAGAATCCGGAAATCTTATTATAGGAAAAACTAACCTAGATATAGAATTTAAAGATTCCAGGATTTTAGTGAATGAATTTCGATCCCAGATGGGTGCTGGGACGATGTCATGGATTGGGTCTGTTGATTTATCTCGCAGGTTGATGTTACCGACAGATTTGGCGGGCCAATTTCAGAATGTTTCAATCCCCTATGGCACAAAATCCAATGTTATATTAAAAGGAAACTTGGCGCTCACGGGACAAGACTTTAATTATTTACTGGCCGGAGATTTAAGTGTAGTTGGCGGCGCCATGAATAATGAATTAGAAGATTTTAAATTTGAAAAAAAATTAACTGAAAAAAAAGGAAGATTTCTTCCCGCCAATGAATACAAAAATACCGGATTTCAAATAAATTACGACGTATCCATTTCTTCGGAACGTTCCTATCCTCTAAAAAATACCCAACTCGATGTAAAAATATTCCCCAGTTTTTCCATCAAAGGGGAAGGAAAGAAAGTAAAATTAAATGGAAAAATTAATAATCAGCCCGATTGGCAAAATATATTTATGATTAAAGGTAACCAGTTTTCGGTAAGTAAACTCGATCTCATTTTTGATGAAAAATCAGAAATTGAGCAATTCTTATTTAATTGCGAAGCGCAATCTCGAATCAATCAGCATCAGGTATTTGCAAAAATATATGGAACCACTAAAGATTATAAATTAGAGTTGCGCTCTGATCCCGTTTTGCCGGAACAATCCATTTTATCATTAATTGCCTTTGGATACGCCGAAGACGTGACTCAATCACTTTCCGAAAGCGAACGATCTGCACTTTCTGGCGTGGGAATTGGTTCGTTTTTATTTGATCGACTTAAATTGAATCAATCTCTCAATACTAATTTAGGCCTACAACTTAATGTGGGGACGCAATATGTTGTCGATTCGACCTCTGTCTTAGATGGCCGCAATACGGCCAATAGCAGTGGGTCCTCTAATAATGTGGGCCGAGTCAGAACCGCTACTAAATTGGAACTTAAGAAAAAATTTTCAGATAAGTTAAACATGTCGGTTTCTAGTACAGTGGGAGGAACGGTTGGCCAAAGACAATCCATGAATTTGAATTATTCCATTGATAAAAATATGTTTCTTGATGGCGTATACGATATCAATACGGACCAGACGGGCGTCGTTGATAGAGTAGGTACCTCTTTTGGTGGTGATGTTAAGTTTAAATGGACCTTTAAATGATGAAATCCCTCTCTTTCTATTTCTATTTATTGATTATTTTTATCCAGATGATATTTGTATGTAATTCTTTTGCAGAGTTTGTCATTTCTGATGTTCAAGTTTTGTGTAAGCATTCACCGATCTGTAAAGATTCGACTCAGCAATTTCAAGGTCTCATTGGTAAGTATGCTTCAGAAGAACACTTCGCGATGCTATTAAATAAATATAAACAAGATGCGGAATACAGTGAATTTAAATATGAGCTCGATCAAAGCTCAAATCAAGGCCTACTTAAAATTTCCATTACCCCTTTGCCCATCGTTGGAAAAGTCATCATCGATTATACCAATGAGCTCGTCAAAACGGACTATCGTGACTACCTTTCGCTGAGAGAAGGAATGTTTTTCTTACCCGATAAACTAAATTCAGATGTCAATTTTCTTACCGAAAAATTTACCAATACTGGATATGATAAAGTTAAAATTGAATCGCAGGTTACGTCGCAAACCAGCGGAGTCTTAAATTTAATCTATAGAATAAATCTAGGAAAACCAAGAATTGTAGAATCCATCGAGTACACTTGCTCTTCCCCTAGAATTTTAGAAATTCTCAAAATTAATACCGGTAGGTATAAGAATAAAAAATTTGATAAGGAAGTATTTCTCCAATCTCTGCAAGAATCTGAACTAATTTTAAGATCTCAAGGATATTATCAAATTAAATTAAGTAATTCTTTTGTGACTAACGAAGCTCAAAATATTTTTCTTAAAATTACTTGTATCGATGAGGCGTTGTTGGCGATTGATTTTGAAGACCAATTAAAAATTTATGAGAAAAAAGATTTAATTGAAGATTTTAGAAAAATATTTACCAAGACTCAAAAGACAGCTTTGCGAAAAGAGCTCGCTTCATTTCTGAAATCAAAATATCAAGAAAGAGGAAGAGACATTGATGTATCGATAGTTGAAGTGGAAAAAGGACCTAAATTTCTTCCTCCACTTCGAAGTTTAGAGTCGGAGGTTGTTTTCCAGATCATGGTTAAGCCGTTTAAGAAAATAAGAGTTAAAAATATCAATTTTAGAGGTAACGTCTTTGTTTCAGATACGGATTTGGATTCTTTTTACCATGAAAATGGTAGCGATCTTTCTCGAGCAGGTTTTTATGACAGCGCCTATATCGACTCTTTTATTGATAAATTATTACAAAAATATGTGGAATATGGATTCATGTTGGCCCAAGTTAGTTTCATTGCTCGCGACACCGAGGATTTGCAAAAAGAACTTTTCTTTGATGTACAAGAAGGAACTCGAACTTCTATTAGATCTTTTCAAATAAAAGGGATAGAGGATCACTTTGAGCTCATTAACCCCATCATCAAGAGACATTTTAAATCCCCTATTGGTGCGCCCTTTAATCCCATTCTTTTTGAAGAAGAAATAAAAAGTTTTTTAAAAGAGGTCCAAGAATCAGGCTTTTATTTTGCAAAATACGTAAACTTCAAAGATGAAACCATTAGCAAGTATTTCTCGGGGGTAGAGCAAGTTGATTTATTGCTCGAGCTAAATTTGGGCCCTCGCATTAGATTCGATCGCCTCTACATTACAGGAAATTTTAAAACAAAAACTTCTGTCATCGAGCGCAAGCTATCCCTCAGCCGCGACGCTTGGATTACACCAAGTTTTATGGAGCGGATCAATAATACGATAACTTCTCTGGGGCTTTTCAAGTCCTTTCGAGTGGAAATTTTAGAATTTGATAAAGGGGAAATGCACCGAGACATCTACGTCGCACTCAAAGAAAGAGATTTTGGTTCCTTAGAATTTGCACCCGGATTTAGATCAGACTTAGGTTTAAAATTATCTAGTAAGCTTATTTACAGCAATTTGTTTGGACTCAACCAATCCTTAGTGTTTGAAGGAGAAATCAACGAACGAATCAATAAGCAAGGGCTAGACGATACACGCAAGGCGAGGGAAGACGACCAGCTGGAATATGAATTTAAAGTGAACTATTTATTTCCAGACATCTTTAAGTCATACTGGGATTACAGTACTTCACTTTCACTATCTAGGCGTCGGTATTACTCTTTCGACGCAGATGTAGAGAGGTATTCAAATAATTTTTCCCGAGAACTTCCTTGGGATATGTTGTTTTCTTTTGGTCAACAGTTAGAAAATATCACTCAGTATGGTTCAACAGAACGTAAAAATGACGGAAATTACCGAATCGGTTCCATCACACCAGGTTTGTCCCTAGATAAGCGCAATAATGTGGCGTTTCCGACAAAAGGATATTTTTTCAACATAAATACGGAATTAGCAAAACCAGAGTTTTTATCAAAGAAAAGTGGGCCCTACGAAATCAATTACTACAAGTTAGTGACGAGAAGTAAGATGTATTTTCCTGTGACTCCGCAATTCATCGTGGCCACTTCTCTCACTTTTGGGCTGCAAGAAAATCTTTCAAAAAATAATCTCTATGATAATAATGGTGTCCAACAATATGTTGATGGAGAACCGGCGAAGGAGGGATTTATTCCAAGCATTAAAGTCTTTCGCTTAACTGGTATCGATAATGTGAGGGGATTTGCGGATGATGAAATTAATATATTGAGAGATGGCCGGGATATCACCCAAGTCTTTATTCAAAATCGGGTTTTTCTTACTAGTTTAAAGCTTGAGCCAAGGTACATGGTGAGAGACGATTTAGCGGTGGGAGTTTTTATGGATGCAGGCCGAGTCCAAGTTGATTCATTCGAGCCTTCCGACCTCAGGTCGTCCGTCGGTGTGAGCTTGAAATACTTAACACCCGTGGGAACCCTCGATCTCGACTATGGTGTAAAACTTTCACGTCAGAAAGGACTCAATGATAAATTAGAATCGCCAGGAAGGATCCATGTTTCTATTGGCTTTTTTTAAGAAATCTCTGTAGAATCGATCAGTTTTTCGGGTCTTCCATTGACTCAACCTCGGAAATTGCTTATAACAAACATTGTTAATAATTAGATTAAAGAAGAGAGGATCGTTATGTTCACTGAGAAGTCCTATGTCCCAAAAGCGGGTGAAATTTCTAAGAAATGGTATTTAATTGATGCAAAAGACCAAGTTGTTGGTCGAGTTGCTACTGAAATAGCATCTATTCTAAGAGGAAAAAGAAATCCCAAATTTACGACTAATGCAGATACAGGTGATTTCGTCGTTGTCATTAACTGTGAAAAAGTTAGATTTACAGGCAAGAAATGGGCCGAAAAAAACTATTTTTGGCACACCAATCATATTGGCGGTATTAAAAAACGTACGGCTACGGAACAATTAAATATCCACCCAGAACTCATTATTTATGATGCGGTAAAAGGAATGTTACCGAAGAATACTTTAGGCCGTAAGCAACTAACTAAATTTAAAGTTTTTGCTGGTGAGAATCATGATCATGAAGCTCAGAAGCCTGAAAAAGTGGAATTTACTACTGAAAAAAATAAAGCTAAAAAATAAAGCTGAGTAATAAAGAGGAATAGAGCATGTCGACAAAAATTAAGACTTATTTGGCACAGTCAGTTGGAAGAAGAAAGACTGCAGTAGCAAGAGTTTATGTGGCCAAAGGAACTGGTAAAATTACAGTTAATCATCGTGAACTTTTAAATTATTTCCCTAAAGCCACTAGCCGTTACGTTGTTCAACAACCGTTGAATTTACTAAACGTCGGTGATCTTTATGATTTTAAAATTAATGTTGGCGGCGGGGGATCAACAGGTCAGGCCGGTGCCATTCGACTTGGAATTACACGCGCTCTTCTTAAGTTGATGCCTAATAAGCGTCCAGAACTTAAGTCCGCAGGATTTGTGACGAGAGATCCACGAAAAGTTGAACGTAAGAAATATGGTAAGTCTGGTGCTCGTAAATCTTATCAGTTCTCTAAACGTTAATAACTGTCGATTTTTTACTGACATTTTTTTAATATTTAAACCCAAGCTTCGTCTTGGGTTTTTTTTTGTCTACTGAAATAAGGGGTTGCCATTGGAAGGAAATAATACTCTAAAAATTTTAGGCGCCCGCGCTCACAACCTAAAAAATATTAATCTTGAACTTCCTTTAGAAAAATTAATTTGTTTTGCTGGGCCCTCAGGTTCAGGAAAAACTTCTTTGGCCTTTCATACGCTTCTTAAAGAATCTAAACGACGATTTATTAGTTCCTTTCCTAATGCGCTAAAGCTTTTTTCCGAACGTCCGCCTGCTGTCGATGTTGATAGTATTTCCCCAGTGCTACCTGTGTTCGGATTGCCTCAAATTAATCCGGTGGTGAGTTCAAGACAAAACGTTTCCGATTCTATGGGTCTCACTGAACTCATCCAGTCCTTGTATTTTCACCATTCAGTTGAGCTTTGTCCTTTTCACCAAGTTCCTCTCGTCGAAACATCTCTAGAAGATCTTTTGCAGGAGGCCTATCCAGCAGAAGCTCAAGAAGATATTGTTCTTCATTTACTTGTCCCAAAAGAAATTTATCAACAAAAAGTAGCTTCACGAGTTTTGCCTTCCAGGTCGTGGGATCAAAGGGATGAAGTTATCAGAGATTTTGTGGCCGATGATGAGTTTTGGGAAATTGGCCGCGTGAAAAGCTCCCAACTTTCCAAGGCCCGCAGTTATTTAGAAGAAAATGGAAGTGAAATTTTTTCTCATTTTCTTTTGCACCCCTCCAAAACAAAAAAATTAATTCCGGTAAAACTAGAGAAGAAAAAAAAATGCCCCGTCGCTAAATGCACTCACGTTGGAACGAAGTCCTTTTCTTACGAGCTTTTTAGTCCATTCAATGCACAAGGGGCTTGCTCTTTTTGCCAGGGTTTCGGCGCGAAACTCGAGTTCGATCGAGAAAAATTATTCACCCTTGAAAAGTCCATTCACCATGGGGGAATGCGCTTATTTTCTAGTAAGCACTTTAAGCATCTTAAAGCTAGCTTCCTAAAAAATTGCGAAAAGAAAAAAATTGATCAATCGATTTTGCTTCGCCAACAATCGGAAGATTTTTGGAATTGGACCATGAACGGAGACGGAAAGGCGTTTGAAGGCTTTCAATCCGTATTAGATTATTTGACTTCTAAAATGTATAAGCCTTCGGTTCGCATGTTTGTGAGGCAATTACAAACCGAAGTGGAATGCAAACATTGTGAGTTAACCAGATTAAATAAAGAAGTGCATTTTTTTGCAATCCCTAAACAGAGTGGTTTTTTAACTTTGAAATCTGTTTATCAAATGAAGGTGGGAGATTTAAAACTCGAACTATCAAACCTGCTTAACCAGAAAAAAGAAAAACAAAAAAAAGAGTTAGATAAAGATTTCACCGTTGAAAGAGATTTGTTGGAACGATTGATTCATTATCTTGGACACGCATCTCAACTAGGAACGGATCACTTAGAGTTATTTCGCAAAACAAAAACTTTATCGGCGGGAGAGTATCAACGCTTAGTACTAGTCCGCTATCTTTCTTATCAAGGAACGGATTCGCTTTTTATTTTTGATGAACCAAGCTTAGGACTCGGTATCAAAGAATTAAATTCTTTGGTGGATGGACTAAGAGAGATTACTAAGCAAGGAAATACCGTTATCGTCATTGATCACTCTGAATTCTTGCAAAAAAAAGCAGACCACTTAGTCATCATGGGCCCTGAATCGGGGCATGCGGGCGGTGAAGTTATGTTTTCGGGGGTAGGGGAGAAGTATTTTTCTAGTCTTAAGGAAAGTATCAAAAATGAAGCAAAAAGTGATCGCGCTTGGAAAAAAGTAAAATTGCTAGAGCTTAAAGGGATTCAAGTTTATGGTAAAGATTACCCCGACGTAACACTTTATCAAAAGGGAATTCACTGGGTGACTGGCCCATCGGGCTCAGGCAAAACATCGGTGATGACTCGCCTGCTTGCCAATGAACTTAATTTTAAAATTAGCGGCGAATATTTAGATGATAAAGTGGGATCTTTTAAAGAGTTAAAAACCTACATGGATTTTGATTCCGTATTAGTCATGGACGCAATGGTGAGAAGAGTATCTTCACGCTCCACCGTAGGAAGTTTTACCGAAATGAATAAGGCGGTTCGAGTTTATTTTTCTAAGCTGCCGGAAGCCAAAGATCTGCACTTAACAGATTCTCACTTTACGCCAAATACTGAGGCCGGCAGATGTTCTTCTTGTTTGGGATCAGGACGTCACGTCGTCGAAATGCAGTACATGGAAGATGTGGAGTGGCCGTGTGAAGAGTGCGAAGGAAGTGGGCTAAATCAAAAATATGCCAAAATTTCTGATGGAAAAATTTCTTTTTTTGATGCGTGGATGATGCCTTTGGAAAAACTCAATGCCATTTTACCATTTACTGGAAAATTTAATGCCCAGCGCTTTCAATCGTTAAAAAAATTAAACCTCACACACTTGGCCATGGGACGAGAGGTCAGCTCTCTTTCGGGAGGAGAGCGGCAGCGATTGGCGCTACACTCTTATCTTTCAAAATCACCAAAAGATTCTCTAATTGTTTTGGAAAATATTTCGTTTGGTCTTTCTAAAAAAGAATTGCTGCCGCTTATTAGCTATCTAGAAGAAATCACCAGCCTGAATAATATCATTCTGGTGATTGATCAAAATGAATTTTTTGAAAGGTATGCCGACGTATCAATTAGATTTCAAAAATGAAACCAATTTTTTAAATTATTTACACGAACTTTTGTCAGCAGTTAATCCAAATCCGCGTCCTTTTCCATCAGGTAGATCGAGTAACAAAGTGGCCTGCGCATTTAAGTGATCGATACTGTAGAGGCCTCTGTCTTCACTAAGGCCTAGGAGTCTATTTCCTTGCGTCGCTATTCCCGTAAATCTGATTCCATTTCCGGTGGATTTATTTTTGGTAAAATTGATAATGTAGTAGGTGCCGTTTTCACCAATGTAGCCAAGTCTTGAATAACCATTACTAGAGTCCACTTTAACAAAATATTTTCTTCCATTGAGTATGGTGACGTCTAATATTTGACCTTGAATTCCTTTGCCAATGGCGGTACTAGCACCGTTGGATAGATCAATTGAAACTATTCGTCCGTTAGGATTTGCTTTGGACGCAAAAAATTGTCCTTCGAAGGTAGCTGAATCGGTGGCGTCTATTTTAAGGGAATTCGTTGTTGTCACTGATTGGGAATTTAAAAATTTTAGTTTTTTTAGAAATCCATTGAATGTCACCACGCGAATGTCGTCACTGCTAAAGGACGCGATGTCATTAAACGGAGAACTAAATTCTTCTGTCGCGGTTGACCATTCTCCAACAACTTGAAAATCGCTAGAGTGCCCACTTATTTTTTCAATATAGTTTGTCCCGTTAGAGGTGCCCCCATCGAGAGAGGTTGCATAGAGGTCGCAAGGTTTTGGAGTGGGAGTATAAACTATCACCGAGGGCGTTGGAGTTGGAAATACTCCTCCACTAACACCTCCATTATTAGGATTAACGATTGGCACACAACCTTTTCCATCAACCCAGTAACAGGCACTTGCTTGCATATCGCAAAGTTGTTTACTGGGAATAGGTTCGCATTGTACTTGGCTTATGGCGTTTTCAACAGGAGTTACAAAAAACAAAAAACAAAAAACAAAAAAATAGAAAATTTTCATTTTTATTTCCTCAAAATTTATAAACACAGAAATGTATCGGTCTAATCAAGGATTTTATTTAATTTGATAAGAAGATTTTTAAGAAGGTTGATTTTTGAAGTTATACCAATTCCGTTTAATCTTCAGGTACTAGGAGGGCGAGGCTGAAACGACGAGACGTGCTACTGCACGTCGCAGGAGTTGAAGTCGATGGCCGACAACGTAGATGAAGATTAAACGGATTTGGTATTACTTGGACTTAGTGTGGCCAGGCCCTACACTCTCAATATGAACTAAAAGAGTAGGGCGTTGAGCGTAGAATTAATTAGATTTCAAAAATGAAACCAATTTTTCCCAAGAATCTTTGTCGGCTTTTTCATCATAAGCTACAGGAATGTTAAATTTTCTCCCAACTTCTGTCGCTTTCGGATTACTAAATGCGTGAAGGGCGAGATATGTTCAAAAGATGTGTTTGGAAAAGTTAAGCGGCTTGCGCTTCAGTCCTGATACCATTAACAAATTTCCATCTTAAGTCAATAACTTCAGCTAATCTTTCATACCCTCGGAGTTTATTCCAAGTTTTTTCTGCA
>JARXAH010000057.1 GCA_029865945.1 Bacteriovoracaceae bacterium
TTATAAGTTTGTGGTTCGCTCGAAATCAAAAGATTGAGGTGTCATGCTAGCGAATAAACTGGCAGCGGAAACGAGATCGTTTACGTTGATCATTGTGAATGAGAAAGGATTGTCGGAGTCTTGGGCGATTGCTGAGGGAGAATACTTACTTGGCAGTGATCCATCATGTGCCATTTGTCTTAAGCAAACTTCCGTGGCCCATCGTTATGGATTGTTGAAAATCGAGAGCGGAGATCTTAAGTTCACGCGCTATGCAGATAAAAAAGTTTTCCATGCTAAGTTTGGAAAAAGTGAGTGGCTGAAGTGTGATGAAATTCTTTTGCAAATTCCACCGACCACTCAAAATAAAAATTTAGTCGCCAAGTTGGCCGAAGAAAAATCCAAGCCGAATCTATCTTTGATTGAACAAAGTGATTTACCTCCAAGGCCGCCCCATATTCCGGAATTTCCGCGACCTCAGTTTGGCCAAGAAGAGGCCGCCTTTCATTTTCCGAAAAAAAGTATTGATCAGTCCAATCAATCAGAGGCGGAGGCTTCCTTATCCGTCATCTTTGATGAAAGTCAATTTTCCTATAGTGAGACTCTTCCCATCGATTCAAAAATGGAACGTTTCGAAGATTATATAGACGTTAGTCCGGGCCCTGCTAGGGCACTACTTCCCCAAGATAAAAAAACACTTTCTGCTGAAACCCTGGAGTTATTGTTTTTATCCTACGGCAATATAGTGGACTACGAATTTTTTTCCATGAAATCAAAGTATGTGAATCATTTGTATTCCCATGTTTCCTCTGCAATAAAAATGTTGCTTCCAAAAGAACAGAATTGGTTGCGTTGGGAGAATGGAAAATTATCTTTTACAGTCCCTGATGGTTGGGTGGATAAAACAAAAACTGGCGGCGATGGTAAGGCCAACTCATCAGAAGAGATTCGTGAATTTCGCATGAGTCGTGGTGTAAATGAAATTATTATTCGCAGGGCAAAAAGTTTGCCTCGCTCTATTATCTGGTTAACATGGCCTGGACGAGCAGAATTTTTTCGAGTTTCAAGATTAACCTTTCTGATTTTTCTTCCCTTTCTCATTCTTTCTTTTTTAAAGGTAAATGAGATTAAAGAAGAAGAAGACAAAAAAGAAGAGATCGTCATTTTGAAGCGCGACTTTGTGGAAAAAATACAAAAAGCTCAAGAGGCAAACGCCAATCTTCCCAGCGCTTCACCTGATGATCAAGAAAGGCCAGAAGATAAAAGTTTAGCGTCAGCAAAAAATAATAAAAACAAAAAAAATAAAACTAAGTCGCAATCGCAAACCCCAACAGAGTCTAAATCTAACGAACCTCAAAATGATAAAGTCGCCGAGGCCGCCCCCTCCGAGACTAAACCGAAAATTAATTTGGCCGGTCAATTTAAGGGACTGCTTGGTGATAAATTAGATTTATCAAATAAAGAATTAGATAATCGCAAAGCAGGAGATAATAAAAACTCTGGTGCCGGCACCAATCTCAACGGTTCCTTGGGCGGCGCTTCAAAAGGAAAACTGGAAACTGCCGGCGGTGGAAGTGCGAATGGATTGGCGGTGTCAGGGGAACTCAGTGGCAAAGGTGGTTTCCGAGGAAAAGGGCAAGGTAAGAGCGATTTTGATTCGGCCTTTACATCTACTAAGACGGTGGTTTTGGGATCTATTGATCCTGAATTGCTTCGCAAAATTTTGCGAGAATACATTCCTCAATTTCGTTATTGCTATCAAGAAGAACTCTCTAGTAATGCACAGATTGGGGGAGTGATGGATCTCAATTTTACACTTGATGGAGAAGGCCGAGTGACGGATTCCAAAGTTGTTGCGAAAACAGGAAAATTTTCTGGTAAGGGAATCAATTGTATCAACGGCGTCTTGAAATCCATCAACTTTCCAAAACCCAAAGGTGGCGGAAAAGTTGAGGTGAAACAACCGCTCAATTTCACCTCGGAAAAAAATAAAATCAATTAACCTTCTGAATTAGTTTACTGAATTCATGGTTTGAGTTCCAGTACTTACAAAGGGTACTAAAACTTTCTTATTATAAAATCTATCAGATTTGATAAATTTAATTTCTGCATCATAAACATTCGCTTTTCTGTATTTGTCGCAAAGTTCTTGATAACTAAGATTGAGTTCTCCAATAAAGGCAAGTTGGCCGGCCTTGGTATCTAGATTGTTAAGGGCCTTTAATACATCTTCTTTATACACTTCAACATATTGGGAATCTTGAGACGAAGGAAAATGAGAATTCCATCCTTTGGATTGTGCTTGAGAAATAGGATAAAAATAAGATCCACTTTTTGATCCTATCAAGCAGAAATTTAATCCCAAAGACTTGGCACTCTTTCTTGTTTCATTTTTCTTGTGATATTTTGAATCCGTGAAAAAAGAAAATTGCGCCGCTTTTGTCGTTGCATTATCTGCTAAATTTTCTTTGGCACAAAAATAAAGTGCACCATGTTTAGCGTAAGAATTTAAACAGCTAAGACCTAGCACCAAAATGTAGATGAATGAAGTTTTATTCATATTTTCCCCTTGAAATGTATTGTTATCTCCTCTCATATAGGGGGGAAAATGGCCAAAGACAACAATTGATAAAGAAAAATGTAAAATATTTAGATCAAAGATGCTCTTTTAGCTTAAGAAATTCTTCTCCAGTTGCGGGGCCAGCAAATCCAGTGTGAATTTTTTTCACTTCGCCATTTTGACCTAAAAAATAGAGAGTAGGGAAGGAGACGTGTTTTTCAATTTCAGGCAAAATATCAGTTACTTTTTTTTCACTTAAATTATGGGCCGCGAGCACGACCGGGTAAGTGATGCCCAATTGTTTGCGCCATTTATTTAAGCGAATTTTTGCCGTGGCCACATCAGGGGATTTTTCAAAGGCGAGGGCAATCACTTCAAAATCTCCTGGTTTTTGCTTCTTTAGCCAATCTTGCAAAAAAACCGATTCATCTAAACAATTGGGACACCATGATCCCATCACTTGAACGATCGTGTTTGGGGATTTTCGTTTCAAAAGTGATAAGTCAACCTCATGCCCATCAAGGTCTGTGCCTTTAAAATGAAATCGCTTTTGTTCTGGCATTAACTTGGTGAGCGAGTAGGGATCAGATAATTGAAATTTTTCATCTTCTCTTGCACTAAAAGTCGCAACCCATTTCTTGCCGCCAAAAAGCGTTCCCGACCAAGCTCCTGTTTTATCAATTTGCGACGCAATATAAAAAGCAAATTGTCCATCAAATCCCACCAATAGAAAGTGATCATCATCAATTTTGATACCTTCGAGATAACGATAATCTCCGGTCTCAGTTAATATGGATCCATAGATTTTCGATTCACTAGGATAAGAAAATATTCCTAAGGCCTGACTTTTCTCTCCCTCATCTAAAAAATCCATTTTCAGGCGTAGCGGTTTGGTAGAAGAAAATTTTTTGCCACTCTCTTTAAATCGCTCGGCCTTATTAACAAGCTCACCTTGCAAAGAAAATTCCAATGCGGATGGAAGCGCTTGCTTGATCCATTTCCCACTCACTTTTGTGGCCGGCAAGTCTGTAAAAATTAATTCTAGGGTATTGGAGTACTGAGGAAATTCTAACTTAAGACGTTGGGATTTGTTTTCAATCGTTTTTAATAAAATTCGCTCCGTTTGGTTGTGCAACCACCATTGATTTTTCTTATGTTCTAAAATGAAGGGTAGCTGATTTCCTTGCAGATCCATTTGAATGCGCCAATATTCGCTCACCATGTTTTTGGACCCCCATGACCCATCGATTGAGACGATCATCAAAAAAATCATCGAAATTAAATAAGTAAATAAATTTACGAAACGTTTCATTTTTGTCATCTTTGAGCCTAATTATTTTTTTGTTAATTTTTTATATTGTTTTCTTAATCATGACAGGATTAGTAAGACTTTACAGCTACCCGTATGATGAGGTTAACTTTATCATTTTTTATGCACAAGGAAAGTGCCCAATCTCAAGGAGTTAGAAATTGATTTCACCTCGGCCGCCAATAATCATTTTATTTTCGCTATTTTTACAATTATTTTTTCTTCCGCCTTCGCATGCAGAACCAGGTGTAACGTTTCAAGTTGGGGCGAATCAGGCCTGGTGGAAAACCAACTATTCATCCCAGTGGATTTATCCTTACTTTGATGGGAAAGAAGTTATTCGCCTACTAGATGTCGCGGCCGCCAATAAATTAAAAATATTTCGCGTATGGCTCTTCGAAGGAATTGAAAATCAATCTTTCTCTCTCAATGGTAATCAAGTGATTTTGAATGAATCCTTTCTTCCCAACTTCGAATTTTTTTTGAAGGCCGCCAAAGATCGCAAAATTCAAGTGGCGATTTCGCTTTTCGATGGAAATGTCATCAATGAATGGGGAGATCGTACACCAAAGCGGGATTTTATTTATAACTTGTGGCTTGGCAATAATCCTCCAGGTGAAAATTTGATGGAAAATTTTCGGCAAGCTATCTTGTTTCCCATTTTTA
This sequence comes from Bacteriovoracaceae bacterium, assembly GCA_029865945.1. Classification (GTDB taxonomy): domain Bacteria; phylum Bdellovibrionota; class Bacteriovoracia; order Bacteriovoracales; family Bacteriovoracaceae; genus JARXAH01. Next base: position 4,515 of record JARXAH010000057.1, read on the forward strand.
GTTTGATTGCTTCCAAATATAAGGGCGTCGTCACCCAAATTGATGTGATGAATGAAATCGACGCATTAGTTTTTTGGTCGACCTTCATTAGGAGCTGGGGAGTTTTTCCCAATTGGAAAAGTGCGAATCGCTATATTTGCGCAATGTCTAAGGCCATTAAACAAATTTATCCTGAAGGAAAAACCACGGCCTCAGTTGGGTGGTGGCAATCCCAAAATCACATCTTAGATGGCACTATTGATCAGAGCTGCGTGGATTTTTTTGATATCCATCTTTACAACGACACGGGCGAGATTCCAAGATGCGAGGATTTCAAAACCTTAGGGTTGCGCACAGGTAAATTTATTCAATTGGGTGAGTTTGGACAGAAGTCATCTGCTTTCAGCGATGAGCTTCAAGATAAGGTAACGTACGAATTTATTAAAAATGCGAAAGCGTGTAATTTTCGAAACGCACTTGCTTGGAGACTTTCAGATGTTCGCCCTGGAAATAATGGAGAAGCGAGATTTTCCTATGAGGCCAATGGGGCATGGAGATCGGCGCTCAAGTGGCTCAACACGGATTTGTGGTCGAAAGGTATTTTGAAAAATCCAGCAAGAAAAAAGCCAGCTAGAAATCAGTGTCCGTGGGCTTCTTGTCATTAGAGCTGTCTCTCTAATTTCAAAATTAAATCATGAATAAAATTTTCCCTGGAATCATTGGGAGGAATTTCAATCACGGTGGCCGCCGAATGAGAGTGGCCACCGCCGCCAAATTGCGCCGCAATTTCTCCCACATCAATATCGCCATGAGAGCGCATGCTTAGTTTTAATCTCGGCCCATCTTGGCGAAACATGCAAGCGATGCGAACACCTTCTAGGGCCAACAAATTATTTATATAAGCGTGAGTATCTTCCAATTCCGAATTGTAATCCCGCAAATCACTCTCTTGAATCCAAATCCACGCCACTAATCCTAGCGGCCCCACTTGGGCGTTCTTTAAAATTTGGCCAAGCAAATGCATGCTTGTGAGTTTTTTAGCTCCATTGATTAAATTATAGGCCGTGTGAGACGGAATTCCATGATCTAAAAATTCCGCAATTAATCGGTGAGTATTTCCCGTCACACTAGGGTAGCGAAACACATTGGTATCAACCAGTATGGCCGTGTATAAACCAAGGGCCATCACATCATCAAACGTTACTCCCAAAGTATTGATCAAGGTCGCAATCATCTCTCCTGTTGCGGCCGCCTTTTCATCAATGAAATGTTGATGATCGACTCCACTTGCTGTCATGGCCGTCGGCACGGGATTGGGGTGATGATCAATAAAAATAATATTTTTAAAGGGACTTAAGAAGCTAGAAATTTTAAATCCGGTGCGCGAGAGTTTATGAGTATCCACAACGATGAGAAGCGATTCTTCAAAATTAACCGCAGTTTTTTTCCCCAAAAAATCATCAAGTGAAAAAATACTCCCTTCTGGATCGAGATATTTATATTTATACCAAAGGGGTTCTTCAATGATGATGTGAACCGTCTTGCCCAACTGCTGCAACGCTCGCCCCAGAGATACTATACTTCCTATCCCATCAGGATCTGGGCCCACGTGAGTCGTGAGGATAATCGACTCATGTTGCAAAATGCGGTGACTTAGCTCTAAATATAAATGAATTGGCAGTGATTTTTTTCCCATTCTCTCTATCTTAAAGAAAAAGGAATCGTCCTAACAGATAAAAAAAAAGATCCTTTTCTTTCCAGAGTAAGTTAGTAGAAAATGAACTCATGAATTCACAAACAAAGCTGGATGACTCTGAACTCAGTATTCATTTCAAAAATGTAACGAAGTGGCGATCCTACACCCTCGATCATCCCGTACTTGATCAGCTCAATTGGAAGTTAGAAGGTGCGGGCGTTCACGCACTCTTGGGCCCCAATGGTGCGGGAAAATCGACGACGCTTCAAATTTTACTCGGGCTCATGATTCCTGATCAGGGAGAAATTTCTGTTCTCAACTTTGACCCTTTAAGTGCTAGACAGTATTTGTCGGCCAAGTTGGGTTACGTGCCAGACTCACCACCCCTTTATCCCATGCTGACGGTGGAAGAATATCTTAAATATACTTTTGAACTGCGAATCAACGAAAATGAATTGGGTAAAACCCAATTTCAAAAAAAATGGGCGTCCCAATTGGCAAAAGTTTGTGATGTCTTGCAACTAGGCCCGTGGTTAAAATCCAAATGCGCCATTTTATCTTACGGGATGAAGGGGAGAGTGGCCTTGGCCCAAGGCTTTATTCATGATCCGCTCATCGTCATCATGGACGAGCCTACCAAAGGACTTGATCCTGAATCGTTAGTGATGGTGAGGAAATTTTTTGTTGAGGAAAAACAGTCAAAGATTTTGCTCTACTGCACTCATCATTTGCGCGACCTTCCCCTCATGAGTGATTCGGTGAGTATCCTGGCCAAAGGTAAGATCATTTATCAATCCAAAATGAACGCAGTGGAAAAAGGTATCGATTTTGAAACCTTATACATTGATACGGTGAAAAATTATGAAAATACTCTTCATTCATGAGTGGAAAATATTTATCACAAGGCCCACAACCTACTTACTGAGCGCGCTCTTTAGCGCCATCACGGGCATTTTCTTTTTTTTGCAATTGCTCTCCTTCCAAGAAGTGTTGCAACAAGTTTCCACCCAAGCGGACGCGGTGGCCGCCTTTATTCCCATGGTGGTTTATCCCTTTTTTTCTCAGGTGAATTTTTTAAGTCTTTTTCTCGTTCCACTTTTGATACTCAATACCTTTGCCTCTGAGAGGTCTCAAGGGACGTTTTCTTTGCTGCAACTCTCAAGGCTCACGACCTTTGAAATTGTAGTTGGCAAATATTTTTCACTCCTCGCTCAAGGTTTATTTTTTCTCTTCCCACTGATTATTTTTCCCATCACTTTGCGCTTCATGGGGCACTACGATTACACTCCCTTGTGGATGGGGACTTTAGGATTATTTTTTAATTGGGCACTCTATCTCTCCATCGGACTGCTCTTCGCACTCCTCCTGTCCCACGTCATCTTAGCGTCGCTTCTCACTTTTGTGATGATTTTTTCTTTTTGGATTATCTCCATGGCCTCCCAAGCCGTGCGCGATGTAGGTCTGATTCAATTTTTGCAAGAATTAGGATTGGCCTTTCATTTTGAAACTTTTTTGCAAGGAACGCTCAGCGTTGCTTCGCTAGGATATTATTTGGGATTCATTTTGTTTTTTCTTTTTTTAACTTACCAAATTTGGGATAAACATGAATCGCTTGCGTAACCTCAGTAAAAATTTTCATCTCATTTTCTTTTTAGTTTTAATGGTGGAATCCCTTTTTGTAGGAGCGCTCTTCGCCGTGGAACCGTCATTTCAAGGTAAATTATTGTGGCTGAAAGTGGGGGCGCTCCTTTTTGTTTTCGTGCAGTGGCCCATTTTTTATTTACTGATGCGGTATCATAAAACTCCAGAAAAAAATTCCCTGGCCTGGAGAGTTCGCTGGCAATTAGTCATTTCCACTGTGCTTGCTTTTTTTCTCATGTCACTAGGGCAGTATTGGATGGCCAAGAGTTCCTGGGAATTAAATATTTCCACAGAATCACAAAATAGGATCAACGCTTACACGGCAAAATCCATTCATCGATTCGAGAAAATCAAACTTACTTTTTTTGCGGACGACAATTCTAGGCAGAGTTTTTTGCCTTGGCTCCTTTTTTTGCAGCGCAAATTTTCCAGTCATGTAAGCTTTGAATTAGTAGATGCGAACCAATCGCCAACCTTAGTTGAGCGTTTTCAAATTCAAAAAATTCCGGCCCTCTCAGTGACGACAGAGCGCGGGGTGCAAACGACTTACGAATTGTCGGAAAAAGGCCTGAGTGCTGCCCTCACAAAAATATTAAGGCCTAAGCGTCCGTTGGTTTGTTTTACGACTGGACATGGGGAATTTTCCATTCGAGATAGTTCGCCTCAAGGCATTATCCATTTAAAAGAATTGTATCAAAGTGAGGGATTTGCCATTCAAGAGTTGGATTTGGGTAAATCCGTTATTGAAAACATTGATTGCGATTTTATCATTGTGCTTGGGCCCCAAAGTGATTTGTTAATTAATGAAGGAAGTGCGTTTCAAAAACTATACGCAGGCCAAAATTTAAAAGGCCTCTTTTTAGCTTTTGATGCCGATCCACAAAATAAATTAAAAAAGTGGGAATCGCTGCTTAAAAATTCTCCCTTTGAATTGGAATTAATCAATGGAATCTTGCTCGATCAAACGTCTCCCCAACTGGGGCTAGAGGCCAGTATTGTGACCGGAAAAATTTTGCCAAATAAAATAAATGGAACACTTAATGTCGAGCTTTTAAGTGAACAGTCGGGCCGAATGGTATTTCCGCTCTCCCGAGGAATAAGTTGGAAAGAAAATTCTGGGTGGCAATCACTGATGGTGTCGCAACCTTTTCCTCAAACATGGCTGGAAAAAGATTTAAAAACTCTTCTCACTACGGGGAAGGCCAGCTATCAAGCAGCGATTGATGCTAAAGGAATTTTTCCCTTGATGGCCACGAAAGAAGTGGATAAAAAAAGAATAGTCGTGAGCGCCTCTCCTCGCATGTTATTAAACGGCTATAAAGGTCAAATCAGTAATTTTCAAGCGATGCTGAATTTAACTTCTTGGGGAATGTACTTAGATCAAGAAGTGGCCTTTGAACATCCTCAGTTGGAGGATACTTCGCTCACATTTGTAGCAAGTCAGTTACAACTTTTATTTTATTTATCGGTTCTCGTCGTACCCTTTCTTATGTTGGGCCTTGCTTTTTGGTTTTGGCGCTCTCAGCGCATTCGAAGGCCAACCTAATGGCGTCTATGAAAATTTTAAGTCGAACAAATAAGCTATTATTGTTGGCCTTACTCTCTGTCTTTTCCTTTACTTACTATTGGGACGTTTTGAGGTCAAAAATTCGTTTCACTGATGAAACGACTCAGAAGCGAACCCTTCTTTATTACTTACCAGAAATAGATTTATGGAAGGACATCGCTCCCACGCCTCCCCATGAGGCGTGGCACCTCACCCAAGAGAAAAAAGGGGAGTGGCGGATTGATGAATTAAAGCGCCCACAAACACGTCTTGAGATGGAAATTTGGCAAAAAGATTTCGCCAGTATTTTGCTTGATGAACCTCTTAACAATGGGGACGCAAAAAATTTATCGCTGCAAGCATGCCCAGCTAATTCAAGAATTGAGTGGTCTATTTCTATGAAGGACGATGAAGTTTGGACGGTAACTCTGTGCGAACCAAGGCCACTTACGGGAAAATTTTTAGTGCACTTGGACACTGTGACAAAAAAAATATCTAGGTCGAAAGAGTCGTGGTTTTGGGGATATACCGACCGCGCGTTTGATGGTTTGTACCGAGATATGCCGGATCGCTATACGCAATCGTTTTATTCCTTAAAAAAAGATTTTGAAAGTTTAAGCTATGTGAGTAGTTACCGTAATTTTTTAAGTTGGATCTTGACTAGGGAGGGCAGCGTTTCAGAATTGAAATCACTCCAAGTTTCCTATCCAGGCCGCAAAATTTATGAGCTCAATTTCCAAAGATCGCAACTCCTTCCGACTCCAACCTTGCCTATGAAAGTGGATCCACAAAAGATTGTTGAGTTAAAAAATTATTTTTTAAATCTTAGGCCAATCAAAGTTGTTAAGGGGAAACTTTTTAAAGAAGCGCTCGTGGAATTAAAAATCAATGATCAACTAGTTTCGATCTTTTGGCCTAATGAAGGTGATGTGGCACAAGTTTATTACTCCAAGGACGATTTGACCTTTACTTTTCCGGGGCGAGCTTTCGCATCGAAAATTCTTTTTATCCAAAATTTTTATGATAAAAAAATTCCCACCCTCGCTCCTTTATTTAAAAAAAATCTCATTCATCTGGATTGGGAATACGAGACAGGAAAAATAAAAAAGCGTTTAATTCGCCCCGATTTAAATTATAAATCTTTTGATGCTGAAACGGGACTGGAAACAAAAGAAATTCTTTGGCAGGAAATTGCTTGCTACATTTATGCTTGTAATCCCTCCCACGAGTTTTTGAAATTTTCTGCCACGCGTCCGCCCCAATTAGATCGTCTGGAGCAGAAGAAAGTGACCATTGAAGGAATGCCCATTAAAATTTTTTTAGGGCCAGGAATTTGGTGGATGGAATTAAGCCCAAATGAATATTATCTTTTTGCTGAGCAAGGGAACTTGTGGCATAGTGTGACTCCATGAATATTTTTTTTAATGACTTAAAATTGCGTTTTCAAAATCTTTTTGAAATTTTTCTTTATCCTCATTTAAATGTGAGAGAAAACTATTTAACATTTATAGAAGCAATTTTTCTTACCTTTCCTTTTCTCATCCTTAGCAATCTTATTTGGTTTCTCATTAGCATTTCTACCTATCAATCAGTTCTCAATGATAATATTTTTTTTCAAATGATCACACAGAATGTTCCTGGTTTAGTTTTTTTTCCTCTGATGGCTTCCGTGGTATACATGATATTTACACTGATCACTTACCCGCTTTGGTCTTATTTTTCTTACCAAATGTGGAGCTGGGTCATTCGCTTTTACCAAAAATATATGGGCAACTTAATCGACGATCCAACGGCCGGTAAAGATTTGGCCATCGCCTCCTTAAGTTCGAATATCTTGTTAATTTTTCCTTTCATCGGATCGCAACTGGCCTTCGTAGCTTCTCTCATACAACTGCTAGTGGGAATTCATCATCGACTGAAAATTTCCTACATGAGTTCCTTTTTAATTATACTTACACCTCTTGTCTTAACCATCATGTTCATTTTCACAGGGATATTTTTGTTTACTGCCGTCCTCTCCACCTTATTTTAACTATATTTTTGATCAGATTTTAAGAGAGTTGTGTTATTCTTTTATTCATAGACAAGGAGGTTTTTGATGAGTTCATTCCATTTGGCCTACGGTCATCTTGAAGTTATTTGTGGCCCAATGTTTTCAGGGAAAACCGAAGAATTAATTCGGCGCATTCGCCGCTCGCAGATTGCGAGGCAAAAAATACAAATTTTTAAACCCGCGATTGATACTCGTTACTCTGCAGCATCAGTTGTCAGCCACTCGGCCCAAAGTGTCAGTAGTGTGGCAGTTGCAGAAGCAAAAGAAATTTTATCTTTGGTGAAAGATCACACTCGCGTGGTGGCGATTGATGAAGTGCAATTTTTTGATGAAGGCATTATCGATGTGGTGGAAAAATTAACTAACCGGGGCCTTCGTGTGATTTGTGCTGGCCTTGATTTAGATTATAAAGCAAAACCTTTTGGACGCATGTCGGATTTGTTGGCCATGGCCGACACCGTAACGAAAATCCAAGCAGTGTGTACGGTCTGTGGAGGCCCTGCGACTCGCACCCAACGAATCGTCAATTCGCGGGAACAAGTTTTGCTCGGAGAACTTGAGGCCTATGAGGCCAGATGCCGAATGCATTTTGATGCAGAAGAATTTTCTGAAGGAAAAAAGGGCGATGACCACCATCAACTAGATTTACTTGGCCCTCACAACCACTAAAGACTTTATTATGCTGGATCATCAATACTCTGAAAATTTATCTGAAGTACAAGAATCAAAGCATCACTATCCGCCCAATATCCATTTGATCGGCAATTCTTATACTCATACTTTGCTTGGATTGATCGGCGCTTCAGAAACGAAACAACCTCACTTAAATCTTTACGTAGAATGGTGTTACTTATATTTACTTCAAGCGGCGATGAATAAAATTTTTCCTAAAAAAATTCAAACTAAGACCACGCGTATGGAGGAGCACCATCCTGGCCATGGAATGGTGCAGTTTCAAGGATTCAACGAAGATCACCCCATCGTGGTGATTGATATTGCGCGCGCAGGCTCATGGCCTTCGCAGACGTGTTATCAACATCTCAATTATTTTTTTCCCCCTGATAACATTAGGCAAGATCACATTTACATCAATCGCAAAACCGATGCGAGTGGACAAGTCGTTGGTCAAACGCTAGCGGGATCAAAAATTGGGGGATCGATCAATCATGCTATTTTAATTTTTCCTGATCCCATGGGTGCTTCTGGGGGAACCATTGATGCTGCCATCAAGCATTACCAGGAATCTGCTTCTGGCACTCCCCACTCAATGATTGCTCTGCATCTAATGATCACTCCAGAATATATAGAGCGCATGAAAAAAGATTTTCCCAAAGTTGAAATATTTGCGCTTCGTCTCGATCGGGGCCTGTCTTCTGAGAGGGCCTTGCAAGCGCTTCCGGGGAAATTTCCTGCAGAAGAGAAAGGCCTCAACAATTTTCAATATGTAGTGCCAGGCGCAGGCGGCGTTGGCGAAATTTTAAATAATAGTTTTGTCTAAAGGATTAGTCGAATCGTTTTTGGGTGGAGAGCATGGATAAGAAAATTTCCGTATTTATTTCAGAAGAAAAAATTCAAGCGCGAGTAAAAGAATTGGGAGCGCAAATTGCTCACGACTATCAAGGAAAGTCGCTGCACCTTTTATGTTTACTGAAAGGATCCTTTATTTTTTGTGCGGATTTGTGTCGCCACATCGATCTTCCGCTAGAGGTGAGTTTTCTTTCGCTTTCAAGTTACGGAAATGAAACGTCTAGTTCGGGCCAGGTAAATTTTTTAAGTGAAATACCTAAAGAGCTCGAGGGGAAAGATGTTTTGATTGTGGAGGATATTGTAGATAGCGGCTTCACAATTGCGAAGCTTCGTGAAAAGTTGCAAAAATTTCCGCTGAAGTCGTTACGACTTTGTACACTCCTCTTTAAGCCCACTCAACTTAAGCATCCAGTATCTATTGAATATGTAGGTTTTTCCATCGAAGATAAATTTGTAGTGGGATATGGATTAGACCTCGCTCAAAATTATCGCCAGCTTCCGTTTGTAGGATTAGTAGAACAATAAAACAAGTAGGTGGGCATATGATTGTGGTGACAGCACCCGTTCGAATTGATTTACTCGGGGGAACCCTCGACATCGATCCCATTAATTTAGTTTTGCAAAATGTCATGACACTCAATGTGGCGCTCAACTTAGAAGCGAAGGTGAAAGTTTTTCCTGGCACTGCAGGCTATGTAAAAATTAAATCCACGGATTATCAAAATGAATACGTTTACGAGCAAGATGATTTTAAGCCTGAAAATTTTTATCAGAATCGATTTTTTAGTAATCATTTTTTTAAGGAAATGATTTTAGTCGCCGCCATGCTCGATCACGTAGGAGTGCTCGATGGCGTGCAAATTGAGCTGAGTTCTGGATCACCTGCTGGTGCTGGACTTGGTGGATCTTCTGCCATGGCCATGGCGCTCTATCAAGCGCTTCTTAAATTTCAAAATAAACCCTTTAATGTGATTAAAGCTTTAAAGGTTGTGAAAAATGTAGAAGCAAAAGTCATCAGTAAAGGTGTGACGGGTTATCAAGATTATTATCCCGCGCTCTACGGCGGTGTGCTTGCGCTTAAGTCAAAAAATAAAGGCGTAGAAGTCGAACAACTTTATCGCCCGGAATTAGTCAATTTTTTAGAAGAAAATATTACGCTCATTTATTCCGATCAATCTCGTTTTTCTGGTTTTACCAACTGGGAAGTGTGTAAGCGTTTTTGGGACGAAGAGCCGCTGATTCGCTTAGGTCTTTCCCAAATTTCTGTGCTCGCGGAGAAGGCCTACTTCGCCATTCGCAATCAACAGTATCATGAAATTCTTCCCCTCATCATTGAAGAAGGGAAGGTGCGAGAAAAATTATTTTCTGGAATTTTGACTCCCAATATTAGAGATTTTATTTTTGATTTAGAACTACTGAAAGTAAAAACCAGAAAAACCCTAGGCGCTAAAGTTTGCGGAGCAGGCGGCGGCGGATGCTTTATCGTAGTTGGAAATGCAAAAGAAGAAATCCAGGCCTTGTGTCAAAAACATGGAATGAAACATTTGCCCTTTAAGGTGCAATTACCAAGGTCATTAGATGAGTATGAAACTAAGCTTGCCCAAGGTTGAGCTGCGTATTGGTGGTGCTTCTCTTTCCACTGGAAAGTGGGAGGATACCTATTTTTGTGCGCTTCACTTTTTTCCCGACCAAAAACGTTGGGCCGTAAAATCGCTGCAAACTCTCTCCCAATCTCAAGATTTAGTTCCCATTGATCCGCCCCTAAGTGCTTTGGTGGTGGATTTGCCGCTCACCCACGTGCTCTGCCCCCACGGCCACGCCCTCAATGCTAAGTCCGTTTCAGAAATTAAACAAAAACTCAATAAGCTCTTGGATGAAGATGCCATGTTTGCGAAGACGCATCCCAAAAAATACGAACAAGAGCGCAAGCGAGATGAGCTTATTGATTTTAAGAAAAATTTACTCGAGCAAAAAACCAGTAGCGCTCAGTTGTCGCTTCCGTTTAAGCGCAAGCTTAAAAAAGGATTTGCTCCTCACTTGCATCGCCCCATCGATGCGTGGGTGTGGTTGCATTATTTCGATGCCATGCATTTGGCCTTTGGAGTGACCTTCGATTCTTTTGGCCATGTGTCAGTGCCTCTCTTGCAGCGCTTTTCCATCTTTAGGGAGCAGCTTGGTATCAAAACTGAAATCGCTGAAACCAATTATTGGATTTTACTCTTGGAGCTTTACCGCGCCGATATTATTTCTAAGAAGCAATTATTATTTGAGCGAAAAGGTTCCGAGGGCGCGAGCTTTCGTGGCCACGTCGTCGAGCAGTTGGAGAGTGAGTTGGGACTATTTATTTACGAGCAAGACTTTAACATTTTAGTCAAGAATCCCAGGGCCTTCGCTTCTTTCTTATTTGCTGTTGCCGGCCTAAGGCGCCAGCAAGCTGATTTGTATCAACTCCCTAAATGGTCGCTTGAGCAAAGCGAGCATTTCTTTGTGCCGCATTTTTTGGCGCGGTAGTGTTAAAAATAAATTCAAAATATAATCATTTTTGTTAGCTTTCGGTAAGTTTTTCCTTCCGTAGATTTAAGAAAATTTTGAATATAAAATTTTAATAGCTAGATTTTAAATAATTATAACAATGTTTTTATTTTCATAGGAATAATGTGGCAATTTTAAGAATTAGTTTGCTTGTATTGTTTTTCGCAATAACAATTAATTTTCGATTAATTGCCTGTACTGAAAATGTAACAGATTTGAATATTGATATTTTACCATTTCAAAGAATTGATCAAAATAATCTTCCGGTTTGCGGTTTTGCTTGTGATATGCCTTGGTTGTCACATCAATTAGGTCTAAAGTTAGATGTAAAATATTATTTTTTTAAAGACTTGCTATACAGGGTTTTCTTACGTTTAAGTGAAAGTGCAGGAATAAGTATTCCGCAAGTAAATATAAACTCGATTGATTCTAAAGATGATTTTATTTACGATTTTATTTTCCATAGAAGAGAAGATTTTTCCACAACAAGTAGTCATAATGAATTTTTCATAAATCATATTTATGAACTCGGTATAGTGTATAAGCAAATTGAAAACGGAGACATTTCGCTTCCTAATACAACTGAATTATTTGATGAAATATTTCCACTTTTGAAGATACTAGAAAACTACAAAATATATATGATAAGTCAATCAAGTTCTTTTGTAGTGGGGCTAAAAAATATTTTATTGGGAGAACCTACCCGGGAGAAAATAAAAAACTTTGTCGATTTCCTCAATGATAAAAATATTTCCTGGGATTTGTATGAGTTCTCTTTAGTTCAGTCTTTAAGAGCGTTTTATTCTTCTAGTGGTAATTTAGATTTAATTTATTTTTTTTATCCATTAGAAGTTGCGAATAAAAATCTGGAAATAACAACGTTAAATAATGAATTATTAAATCAAGTGAAAAATAAGATAGTTAATAGCAAAGAATATCAATATTCAAATCAAGAAAATGAAACAGATCCTAATTACTATAAAAATTTTATAGAACGTATTGAATCCGAGCTAAAGGGGAGTAGCGATAGTGCAGGTTCCCCTATACGAATTACAATTGATCCATGGAGTAAAAGTTTTGAAATGCCTGAAAATGGCTACATAATGAAGAAAGCAGATTTCGTTAAGTATAGAGGAGATAATGAGGATAAGCATTTGATGAATATCGTAGGATATAAAATTACAGACGAAACTTATAATGGAACGAAAATTCCAATTTTAAAAATTTATAATTCATATGGGCTTGATTGGGGTATTAACGGTTATATCTATGTTAAGGCGACGCCAGAAATATTAGACTTATTACAGCTATCGTATTTTTTGTGATTATCGACTAACCAAGTTATCTATTTAGAAAAAAATAATCCTTAAAATCAAATCATATTTTTGTAATTAATTTCAAAGAAAATTAATTTTTATTTTTTATATTGAAAGCATTGATTTTTGTTAAATAGAGAGAAAAATGCCTACTAACTTCAAATTTGAAATAATTTAAATACATATTATTATGATCAGAAGATGGGTTTAATGATTTCAAGAAGAATTTTTTTTTGTTTCCTTTTTGTTCAATGTTTAATTATTTCAATTTCCGCCGCAAGTACAATCCCTGATTGTAATCCCTCTGTGACACCGCTTAGTGATGAGCTTCTATTTCAGAAAGCTTTAGAGTATTCAGAATTTGTAAAAAATAACTTAATGCAGTTTAAAAATTTAATTAAGGAAAAAGCATCCTCAATGAATGATGATAATTTTTTTATTGTATTGAATAGTATGCTTGATTTTCCCAGCAGTTTGATGGATCGGTTTTATGATCTAAGCTTGGAACTTATATTACCGGAGGATCCAAGCAACGATAACCTTCCTGAGCTTGCTAATTTATTCGTAACATTAATAAAAAGAGACTATGACTTATCAAATCCTCCAATAGCTAAGGATGATAGATCGATAGAGGCAGAAAATTCAAGAGTGATTCAAATAAGTAATCACTATTCACCAGTTATTAAAATTAACGACAATAAAAAAATAAAAATAAATATTTTTCTATCAAATAAACTCATTAATGCTTTGAAACAATCCAGGCATCCTAATTTTCTTGAATCCATAGTTGAGGAATTTTCAAAATCTGAAATCACGTACAGCGATACTAACGGAGGCTTGCGAAAATTAAAAAATGCTCCAAGTCTGATCGTGTTTTCAACAGTACAAACTGGCGAGCGTATCATTGGCTATAAAGTAGAGTCTGGAGATATCTATTTTGGGGTCTATCAAAAAGATCATGATAGATATGAGAAATTTATTGGCCCCGTTTCAGCATACATAAATGACTATCAACGTTCAAATTCACAAAGAGACGATACGATTATGACGCGCTATATGAATTATAAAAAAGATAAATATGGAAATTGGGCTTTGGATTAATTAAATTTTGAGGTTTTGTCTTGGTTACGAAAATTTGAATTCTTTGATTATGTTATTTAAGAAAACAACGCGTGGAAAACCAAAATGATTGGATATAAAAAAATATTATTTTTTGTCTTTTTACAATTAAGTTACATCTCTTATGCCCTCTGTACTCCAACTTATGAAGAACTACTGCTGAGAGCAAAACTTGATCCTGAACAAATTCAAGCATTCTCACCCGATATAATAAATACTTTAAGTAGAATTACGGAAGGCAACGATGAAAAAACAACTTTATATGTTTTTCCTGGTAGAAGCCCTACTATTTTTGCGAGATTAATGCTTTTGAAGAATTTATATGTAATAGGTATTCCGTTGTCTGAGTTTCGTGAAAATCTAAATGGCAATAATATGAAAAGTAATTCAAAAGACTTGATCGAAAATTATTTGATTGATTATCTTGAACATGATTATTATTTTGACTTAAGCGAGATTAGAAAAAATAAAAATAGCATTACAAAATTAGTTTATATGGATTTCTCAAACACTGGTCAATCTTTATTTTCTTTTTATCAGCACGCATCGCCTTTATTTAATAAACAATTTCCTAATATTATTTTATCAGAGCTATTAGAAATAAAAATTCCAGCTCTAGGGGCAGACTTATTTGAATTCTTTAAAATTTATTTTCCAGAAAATACGGATCCTAGATTAACAAAAAAAACCATAATCCTATTTCAAAAAAATCTTTATATGGGAAGGCCTTTTTATGAATTTATGATTAAGTCCACCGTTAACGATTTCGCCCCTTATGGTAAAGTGCCGATTGGTTTAATTGAAAATTATCAAGATAATTTTTCAGAACTCCATAAGCAATTTACAAGTTTGCCTTGGATGCAATTTAGGAGTGCAATATTCACTTATCTAATGGAAGAATTTTTAGGTATAACTGATCATTCAAAATCATTAGAGGAGATCGGTAGTATCTTGACTTCAGGTTTAGGCGATCTAGACTGTGACTATAATATATCGCCCGTGGAATTTGACTAATACATTCGGCCATCTTTATATTTTTGTCAAAAGTTTTTGCTTTGTAGCCAGCGCCACGCGAATATGGCCTTCTCCCTTCGTTCCAAAATAATTTCCAGGAACGCACAAAATATTTTTTTTGCGCAAGAGATGCTGAACGTATTCTTCACTACTTTTAAATTCTTTGGGAATAGGAACAAATCCATAGAAGGCCGACTTGGGTGGATTAATTTCGGGGTAATTTGAAAAAAATGCTGATAAATTTTTTTGGTAAACTTCCCGGTATCTGTTTAAAATTTTTTTATACAATTTTCCGTCCTCAGCATCGAAAAGATAAATTCCAAGTTGCTGCGCAAGAGATGAGGCACACGTATTGAAATACTGATTGACTACTATGGATCGTTGCAGCCATTCTTTGTTTTTACTTATCATCCAACCAAGGCGTGCACCGGCCAAGGCGTGGCTCTTGGAAAGAGAAGAGATACTCGCCACATACGGATTGGCATAGAGGGCAGGGCAATAATTTTCAACGTAATTGAGCTCACCGTAAACTTCATCCAGAATGAGAAATTTTTTATTCTTTTGCGCCCATGCAGCAATTGCTTTCAATTCTTCAATGGTAAATTCATGTCCGCACGGATTGGAAGGCGTATTCATAATAATGACCTGGCAGTCATTGGGAATTTGATTGACGAAGCCGTCGACCGATAAATGAAAATGTTTCAAGGGTGAAACCTCGTACTCATACTCGCAAACAATTCCCCCCAACATCTTAACCATAGTGGGGTAGGCGAGGAACCCTGGATTGGGGATCGCCACTTTCGTTTTCCCAGCTTCAACTAACGCCATGAGTGCGTTCATTAATCCGCCTTGAGCGCCGTTAGTGATGGCCACTTCATCAGGCAAAAAATCATATTTTTCTGCTATAAGTTTTCTTAAATTTAAATCACCTTGATTCGAACTATAACTAAGAGGGGATTTGTGTAGCATCGATAGATAAGGAACTAATTCCTCTGGGAAATGGTCAAGGGGATGTCCCACCGTTAAATTAATGGTTTCGCTATTGGCAGTCGCTGCGAGAGTGCGTAAACGAGATATTTCAGTGGGAATAAATGGGTTAAAAGAGTTTATTGTCATATTTTTTCCGCTGGAATTTTTTAGTTGATCAGAATAATTATATTAATTAACCTATCTTTGCCATTAAGGATTTTCAACTTTGATTCACGGAAGGCCTGAAAGATGATGATTGATTATGACAAAGAAGCGGATGCAGTCATTATCCATTTTACTCATGAAAAAGTTGTCAAAGATAAGTCTTTATCTCCTTGCATTTTTGGAGGTTTCTCCAAAAAAGGAACTCTCGTTGAAATCCAAATTTTAGAAGTCTCTCAGTTTGAAAAGACTTGTTTGAGTGGTAAAAAGGCCTACAAATACTTAACTAATCCGAGAAAACCTGTAAATATTTCGTCAATCTAGCGTCTTAGGGCCCTCCTTGTAACCTTTAGCGATCCTCAATCGTATATATGAGTATAAGGAGTTATGAAATGAATAATACGATTAATCGCAATTGGAGCAAATCCACTAAACTTGAGACAGTTTTCGTCCTCTTTTGTGCCTTGATTTTTCTTCAGACTTTATTTTTCAAATTTACCGGCGCCCCTGAATCCAGATACATTTTTGAAACGCTGGGCATAGAGCCTTGGGGACGATATTCCTCAGGGTTTGTGGAGCTCATCGCCAGCATACTTTTAATTCTGCCAACAACTCGTATCTGGGGTGCAGTCCTTGGCCTAGGAACCATGAGTGGCGCCCTGCTTGGCCACATCACTAAACTTGGACTCGTCGTGCAAAATGATGGCGGAGTGCTTTTTGTCATGGCCCTTTTTTGTTGGCTGGTCTGTTTATTTATTGTGCTTAAACATAAAGCGCGAATTCTTAAATTATTTTTGCTCCCACTCCTTTTCATTCTAGGTGGACAGCAACTGATAAATTCAAACGAAGCTTATGCTGCTTCCTCCCTCAACACAGAGGGCAAGGAAAATCTTGCCGTCCAGGGATACGACGTACTTTCTTACTACGACAACAATCCCACTGAAGGCAATCCCCAATTTAGCTTCAAGTATGAAACGGCCACCTATCAATTTTCCTCCCAAGAACACCTAGATCAATTTAAGAAAGATCCCGCTAAGTATGTACCCGTCTTTGGTGGTTGGTGCGCTTACGCGATGGCGGATGGAGAAAAAGTGGCCATTAATCCTAAAACTTACAAAATTATTGATGGAAAAATTTATCTCTTCTATAACAGATTTTTCACAAACACATTAACTAAATGGAACAAAGATGAACCCAATTTAAAAACCAAGGCCGAAGCCGCCTGGAAAAAGCTTCAATAATGGAACTCAACCTTTGGATGGAGTGGGCGAGTGGTAATCCACTACTTATTTTTTTGATTATTATTGGTGCGTCCTTTATTTTGGAAGATCCCACTACGTTACTCGTGGGATCTCTCATCGCCACCAATCATCTCACCTACTCCATGGGATTTATTTCGCTCCTTGTGGGAATTTTTTTAGGAGATTTGTTTCTCTATCTCCTCGGTTTCGCCATTCACCAAGGGTTATTTAAAAAGGCGAAAAATTTTATGCCGCCCACAACATTCACTATTGGCATCGCACGATTTATTCCCGGAATGCGCACCATCACTTTTACGGCCGCAGGTTTTAATAAAATATTTTTTCCAAAATTTATTTTGATTATTGCCTGCACCTCTCTCATCTGGACTTGGCTATTATTAACTTTTACAAAAACCATCGTTGAATGGCTAAAATTTTTTCCGTCCCACGTTTCTTGGATCCTTGGCGTTTTCGTTTTTATTTTATTGCAAGTCATTGAACGAACTGTTCGAAAAAAACGTGCCCACATCAATCAGGAGCATTTATGAAAATTTTTTCTTTAACCTTCTTCTTATTGGCCATTCTCTCCATGCCCCTTTTTGCCCAAAACAAAGAATGGAAAAAACCAGATGAAAAAAAATTAAAATCTAAACTCACCCAAATGCAATATGATGTAACTCAAAAGGGTGCGACCGAGCCGCCCTTTAAGAACGCTTACTATAATGAGAAACGTCCAGGCATTTATGTAGACGTGACAACCGGTGAGCCACTCTTTAGTTCCCTGGATAAATTTGACTCAGGAACCGGATGGCCAAGTTTTACTAAAGGAATCAATGATTCTGCTCTCTCCACTAAACTTGATTTAGCGCTGGGAACTTCCCGCACCGAAGTGATTGCCCAAAATAGTAAAAGTCACCTAGGCCACGTGTTTGATGATGGCCCTGCCGACAAAGGAGGAAAACGATTTTGTATCAATTCCAGTGCCCTCAATTTTATTCCTCTCGAGCAAATGGAAGCGAAAGGATATAAAGAATTTTTAAAATTGTTTGATGGCGCACAGTCCGTAAATTTAAAAAAAGAAATCGCCTACTTTGCCGGCGGTTGCTTCTGGGGAATGGAAGAGATCATTCGAAATATTCCAGGTGTTCTTGTCACACAAGTGGGTTATACCGGGGGAGATAAAGCGAACCCGTCCTACGAAATCGTTAAGAAGGGAAATTCCGGCCATGCGGAATCTGTGAAAGTGGAATTTGATCCCACA
The DNA here is from genome assembly GCA_029865945.1 of Bacteriovoracaceae bacterium. Classification (GTDB taxonomy): domain Bacteria; phylum Bdellovibrionota; class Bacteriovoracia; order Bacteriovoracales; family Bacteriovoracaceae; genus JARXAH01. The sequence continues at coordinate 22,571 of JARXAH010000057.1, forward strand.
AAAATTTCTTACACCGAACTCTTGGGGTATTTTTTTCGCATGCATGATCCGACTACCCTCAATCAACAAGGAAATGACAAAGGATCTCAGTACCGATCGGCCATTTTTTACGTCAACGAGGAGCAAAAAAAAATCGCTTCAAGTGTGAAACAAAAAGTTGATCAGTCAAAAAAATGGAAAAGTCCCATCGTCACTCAAATTGTTCCTTTTGTGAAATTTTATCCGGCAGAAGAATATCATCAAAGATATTTGCAGCGTTTTCCTAAAGGGTATACCTGTCATTTTTTGCGAGATTAAAATAAATGAAAAATTTGATTGATAAGCTAGTCGTGGAACATCGCCCTCAAAAATGGTGGGAGCGCCCATTCGCTTTTAAAGCGCTCCTTTTGAGTTCCACCTTGGCGATGATTTTTTTAAATCTCCTCTTGGTAAAGAAGATTTATTTTTTTAATTCATCTCTCTACTTAGTTTTTCTCTTGATGGGAACGCTGATTTCTTGGTTGGCATTTACATCTCTTTTGAATCCAATCAGATCTAGTCAAACATTTTGGACGAGTATTTTGGGTTCCCTAATGATCGGAGTCATCTTAAATTTAGTATTAGAAAATTTTATTTCACAAACGATTGCGCATCAGCGCAACCTTTCCCTACGAATTGAAGACTGGAGTTGCTTTTGGCACACGGTCCTCATTGGCTCTCTTCCCATCATTTTATTATTTGCAACCTTTAGAAATTTTTTCATTCCTAATCCAAGAAAAACGATCGTCTTGTTTTCTTTAAGCACCGTCTTTAGTGCATTAGTGGTTACCGAAATTTCTTGCCCCAATCGCGAGTGGTGGCATTTACTTTTTGGCCACCAAACTTCGATTTTAGGAATCATGTTTGTGGCCAATCTTATTTTTTATATTCGTAAATTTCAGCAAAGTGGAATATTAAAGGTAGGGTGATGTAAAATAAAATTATTCCAAGCAGTGTAATAGTGTTTTATCTAAGTTTTTATCAGTTGTTTAATGAGCATTTTCTAGAAAATCTTCAATTCACTCAACGATTGTTTCAACCCATTTGAATCTATAAATTAGGATTGACTAAATTACTTTTACATAAATTTGGAGTAGATAAGTAGTATTCTTCGGGATTTGGTAAGCTTATTTTTGCTGATAATCTAAAAATTGTATTATATTCACTATCAAAAACTTTGTAGGCTAATTCTTCTAACTCTTTCTTTTGTGTTTCTGATAATTTTTTAATGGCAGGAATAATGACAGATGGCCTTTCGTAATTGAAAACTTGCGCCTTTCGCATTTGAAAGTTAGCAAGATTATTCTTGACACCGGAAGGATATACTTCTTGGGAGTAGAGTTGTTTAAGATCTTCAAATAAATTAAGACTTTTTCGCACGTTAGTCTCCATATGCTCATCTGGAATGAGGAGGTCGTTCGAGATTCCTAGAATGAAAAGCATAAAAGGTATAAAAGAGCGGAACGCACTTATTTGGTAGGCCGTATAATATTTTACTGTGTTGGGATCACTTATGGGATTAGTAGTTCCTGTATCTATAGGAAAACCCATCGCAGTTATATTAGATTCATGAGGCATGCCATGGGTAATAGTTGTTGCAGCCATTTTTGCTGTTGATTCTGCCAAGTTTTTAGCAAATGCAGTCAGATAATTTTTGAGAAAAGTTTCATTAATGATGTGAGAGGTACTTGTGTTTTTTGGAGGCAAGGTCCGATTAAAATTATACCATAATAATTTTTCAAGCAATTTTTGGCTTACAGAATTATTTTCTCTTAATGCTAAAGCATAGATAGTTGCCGGCCTAATTGGATGGATACTTCTGAGAAGCAATCCAGTTGGTTTTTCTTCGAAAGGGGAGTAATCTGAAATCGAATTATTGTAAACCGATTTTTTTGATTTTAATTTAACTCCAGCAATAAACTTTTCTCTTTCTAAATTAATAACAGAAAGAAGTAATGAAATTTTATGACTGCTGTCTGTTTCGCTGAAAGTCATCGATGCTAGGCCACCAAATGTTTCACAACCTTTGATATTTAAATCTATATGTGGGTCATCTGCGAATCTACCGTCTTGTATGACTTTTGAATCTAAATTAATTGATCTTCGATCTCCCATGGGAAGCCCGTTCTCATCATACACCATTCCATAGTGAGTATAATATGTAGCAAAAGCACTACTTGTTTTATTTGGATCAGTCTTGTTTTTTGGAATATAGAACCATTTTAAAACTTCATCTCTATTTGGTTTCTCTGCCCGCAATAATAATGTTGCGCCTAATAAAAGGTTTTCTTCCGATGATAAATCTAATGATTCTTCAGGAATTAATTGGACATCATAATACTGACCGAGGAGGGGTATTTCTTCGCGCAGGTCTAAGCTTTTAAGAAATGTAAAAAAATTGATAATTTCATCAGGTGGCAACCCGTAAGAATTTGTTGATGCAGATAAACAAATGATACTGAAAATTAATGTTAAGATTTTTTTCATTCTATCATTTTATCAAACTATGTTTGCTTCGCTATTATTTAAAATTGGGCAAATCGTACCTAGGTTTTATTGAAGAAGTATCTTCCAATCTAGGAATTAAAATGGTCAATTATTCTAAAGCGATTTTTTCAATTTTTTCATCGCCCTAAAAATTTGCACCTTTACATTCGACTCACTCATCTTCAACATTTCTCCAATTTTCTTGATTGGAATTAATTCTAACTTAGACAGCTCTATCATTTTTTTTTCTTTTTCGCTCAATTGATCCATCTTCTTCAACAACAGTTCCCAATTTTCTTGCTCAATTAATGATTGATCTTCTTCATTAAATAAAACATTTTCCACTTCCTCAACCGAACATCCATTCATGGCCACTCGGAAATCTTTTCGCTTGATGTGATCCAAAAATTTATGTTTGATGATGGTATTAACCCAAGGTGTGAGCGGGCGATTTTCATCCCAGCTTTTGTGCTTCTCATGGAAAGTGATTAAGACTTCTTGCGCCACATCATCAACCACCGATTTCGGTAGCCTTGCGTATCGATTCACCATTTTCCCAATTTGCGCCAGAGCAAATTTATATAGCCATTCTAACAACTCAGCATAGGCCACCTTGTTGCCACGGTTGGACTCTTTGAGCGTGTTCTCGATGGAAAATGAAAAAGGTAGATTGTCTGACATATAGATATGAGTGTATGATGGAGACTCTATTTCTATCAACGAAAACAACCAACATTAAACAATAAGGTTCATTTCATTATGGATGACAAAAAAATTATTTTTTCCATGTCTAAGGTCGGCAAAGTTTATCCCGGCCGCAAACAAGTTCTCAAAGATATTTCCCTCTCATTTTATTTGGGAGCTAAAATTGGTGTCCTTGGTCTCAATGGCGCTGGGAAATCTTCCCTCCTTCGCATCATCGCAGCCGAAGATAAAGATTTTCTTGGTAACGTTGTCTTAAATAAAGACATTACGGTCGGCTATCTCGAGCAAGATCCCAAACTTGATCCTGAAAAAACCGTCAAAGAAATTGTGACCGAAGGGGTACAGGCCACCGCGAACCTCAT
>JARXAH010000063.1 GCA_029865945.1 Bacteriovoracaceae bacterium
ACAAACGCTCACACAAATTAATGGAATTCATAAAATTAAAAGCCAATATCAATCGGTTATTCAACGTATGGAGGTTGATAAAGTGGCATAAAATCTATCACTTCTCATTTGTTTTTACGAGTTGGTGCTTAAATCAAGTAATTGATCCTATAGAGTTTATCTTAGCCTTTTAATTTTTCGAATTATATATGCCTTGAAAAAAATTCTCATTGAAAGAAAGATGTTTAGAAAAGTATTCGTTAATAAGTAATTTTTTCTCACAAATTATTTGCTATGTTTTGAAAATTTTAAAAAACTTAAGATCTTGTGACTCAAAATTGGTTTTTTTATAAATTCGCCGGGACGAACATCTATTCTCAGCCTTTATGAATATTATCAAAGGGTTCGTTTTCTGAGGTCATTCTTTATAAAATTATCTGCATTTAGATAGGTTTCCCAATTTGCAACTAGTTGCCCTCTACTTGTAACAAGATACCACTGCAGTGCTACTGGCCACAGACACCAATAAGCTCACTTTGTCTTTATTATTTTTAACTGAACCAGAAATACTAACAGATACAAGACTGCCTCTTTCAGAATTAGATATAGTAACCATCGAAATTTTTGGAAAATAAACGGCCTTTACATTAACGTTTAAATCCTCAATTTCCGCATAATACTTTTCCCCCTTAGGAGTTTCTGGTTTTAACCAAATTTTCTTAACAACTGAATTCATTGTTGGATCTTGGGGCGGTGTAGTTACAGTGGCCAAACAAGTTAGAGTACCAAGACCCTCAGCAAAGGTAACATTTGTGCTGACCATAAACAGAAAACCTAAAATAATTTTCATAGTTTCTCCTTAATTTTATTATGCTTAATGCATATTTTTTTTCTAATTTACTTTCTTGCTTTTTTAATAGTTACGATGGGATAGGGGTTAAAAATATTGTCGTTATTTACTTCGCCCCACATATAACCAGGTTCTTCAATATCAATCAGATACCATGGATTAATTTCTCCATTTTTATCCGTTGTAGTGGTATATTTCACAACTGTTTCCATCATCACAACTCCATCTAGAATGATTTTGTATTTAAATTTACCACTCGCACTGTTGATCCATGCTCTGCGCAAGTAGACGATTGGTTCATCATTACCTAAGTCTTTAGTTAAAATAAAACTATCTTGCACTTCGTTCTCAAATACTTTGAAGAAAACTACGCGATCCAAAGGAATGCTTGAATCTTGTTTTCCCTTAGAGGAGGAAGATTTCGAATGATAGAAAGCTAATTCTCCACTTGAATCAACGGTGCTAAGTTCTAACCTTAAATCGTTTTTTACATTTTTTTTGAAATTTTTTTTATTCTTTCTTGAATGAGGAAGAAGATATTGAACATTAATTAAAAACTTGTTTGTAAGGTAATCTTCAACATAATTTTTAATAAAAGTTCTATGAAAACTTTCATCAAATCTTAAATAATCTGAGTCAGTGGACACTGACATCATAAGAGCAACAAACAAGCGTGCTTCATCTGTAAATTTAGCACCTGTTAGTTTGCGCGCCACCATTGCTACGGCCTCATGCAAGAAAAATCCAGCTATCTTCGTATTGGATAATAAAGAAAGCAACTTTGAATCAATTCGCAATAGATTATCACCCCCCATATATCCAATTACATGGTAAGAGCATTTTTCATCTTGAATGGGGGATAAGTTATAATCACGCGGATCAAGAAGATATTCGGAAAGATTAGTTTTTATTTGATTTCTTGGGTCTCTGATCCATTTTAATGCATCAATTACTTTACTAAGAACACTTGCGTATTTTGGATTGGTTTCTAGTCTTTTCAACGCCGAAGCGAGAATATCATTCACACTATCTTTGCTCTCAACGTAATGAAGCTTGAGGCGATCTTTACCCTCTTTGAAATCGAGAAGTTCAATAGTTTCTTGATCTTTCTCTGCTTTGCACACATGGACGATGCCACCATGACCTTCACGGCCACTTGCCCACAAATTTTTAGTTAAAACAATCATTACCAACAAAAACATAAATCTTAGCATGAGTTATCTCCTAGCTTTTTTAGAGGGTACTGCAATGAAGAGCGGCCGTTGATTTTTCATGAATCTGAAATAGCACTCGCATTCCTTGAAAGCAACTTTTTCGCCAACAAAGTGTGGGGATCGGATGCCCACACAAGCGACTAGTTCGTTATTCTTTCTGGAGACCAATAATTTTTAAAATTTTTTTTTCGGTATGTCTTAGACTTGGCGAATTTTCGTTGAAACTCTCGCCTTGATAAGTGAAAGAGGCCGGCAGCTTTAAGCTGCCAGCTTATTTAGTTGGTTGGACTTTTGGTCATTATTTTAATGTCTTTGCAAATACTGAGCTTTAAGTTCTTCGGCCGTATAAAAAGGGTAAAAACACTTTTCAGGCTTGAGTCCATAAGTAGTGAATAAATCTTGAACCTTTTTTAATCTTTTAAGAACTGAAAAAACATAATTCTTATCATTTGAGGCCAAGAATTCAAGTCTTGAAGTCGTGAAATTTAAGGCATTGCAACCATATTTAGTGGTCTTTAAATCTAAATTTTCATGGTTGTTATCTAAAATAATTTTTATAGCATCGGCAAAGTGATAAGCTGAAAGATTTGCAAGTAAGAAAGAACCTTCTTTATTTAAATTCCCAAAATTCGACACATTTAATTTATTAAAAGCTTCAGCAAATAACTTAACAATTTTCGCAGCGTTTTTATTTAATTCATCCCAGCTATAAGGATGAGCGCCTGAATTGTAGCAATTCGAAATCACATTCTGAATTGGTGAATTAAGATAAAAATCTAGAGGACCAACGGGGCCAACTTTTTTGTCTAACAAAAACTTTACCGATTCAGGATTACACTGAGTTAAAGCACTAAAAAGAAAATCAGATGGATTGGTTGAATTGACTACCGCTCCGTCTTCAATAAGTTGGTCAATAAATATTCTTTTTAATTTTTTAGCATCTTCAGTCAGATAAGAGTCAGCTGTGTAATCTCCATCGATATCTTGGCCAAAAAAATTATCCCAACCTCTTACAGCGGTGAACAAATGAGGGGTGTGATAACCGCGGCCATTGGGATTGTATCCAATTTTACGAACATACTGAAAGATTTCAATTTTATCTTGTAAATTATTTAATGAGTAATCGTGATAAGTGTTTACTACATAGTCTATGAAAAGAGCATAATTACTAGGGTCTTCCTTTGGATTTATTTTTTTTAATTCCGCAATTACTTCTGCGGCGTTTTTATAATTACCACTCGAATAATTTATATAAATATCATTCATTTTTAGTGGAGTAACTTGTGCCCACAAGCTGTACATGGGAAAAAACAGGAAAGCGATCACTTTGGGGAAATTTAATTTTGTTTTAAACATAATTCATCCTTTTTTCAAAAGTAGTCATAATTGATGGAAAGTTACATTGGATCCAATGTACCTATAGAAACTTAATTATCCTAGTGAGTAAGATGAGAAAAAATCTAACAATTATTAATTATCTATAAAATAGGAATTAAACTGATGAGAGAAATCTTTCAATTTTTCAATTTTTTTTGAGTAAGTGAATCTTACTTTGAAATGCTGAAATTAATGAAGGAGAAGCTAAAATTTTACTCTTACTTGTGGATTTTCATAAGGCGAAATAAGTAATTTTTTTTTCATGAAGTTAATTCCGCTCATCCCAGCAATCTGAATGAAAGGAAAAGTTGCTAAAGTGCAGTGACCGCAAGGATATCCATAATAGCTCACCGGAACATTTAATCTTCGCAATTTAACAAGCATCTTTTGAGTCACTTTCGCAGGACAAGCAGTATCAAATTTAGCATAACTTACATGCATCGAAAAATCTGGGCGTGCCAGTTGTTCAAGATAACTTCCAGGATTTATACAGGCCCACACTTTTTTCAGAATGTTAAGATTAATCTCTTCCTCTAAAGATAGTTTAATGTGTTGGGTCGCGCTTCCATTCCAAAGTATTTCAGCAATATCATCTGCGGCCAAATAACCTACATAGGCCTTGATCGATGGCTCATTGGCCGCGATAAGAAGACTAATTGCTGATCCAATGCTTGCGCCAACAATGCCTACATGATTGATGCCTTGACTCTTTAACCATGAGACTGCCATTCGAGCTTCCAAAACAGATTGTTGAAAACTCTGAATAGTAAGAGTGAGATTGCTACTCAATAGTCCGCTAGCAATAGGCATGGATTTTGGACGCCTCTCATCGTGATAGGGGAGACTTAGTCGTAGAGCATTGATACCAAATCGTGAATAGATTTTTGCGAGTCGAATATAGCTTTCTTTGGGAGCGTTCCAATGGCCTAAAATGATAACAGCGGCCTTGGATTTTTTGGACGGATAAAAATCTCCCATCACGACATTGTTTTCACTGTGCAAAGATTTAATTGGACTATCAAATTTTATTTGGGTTCCACTTTTTGCTACGTTTACTGCTCCCTCGAAAGTAAAAAACTTAGCTGGATCAGCTGACATTTCCTGGGACCATTTGATGAGAGATTCAAGGTCCTGATCAGAGCTCATCTTGCTAACGACAGCGTATTTATGAATATCATCTTCACTTGCAAGTTCAGTCTCTTTTTTTAGTAAAGCAGAAATAAAGATATTCTGAATATTTCTTATCATGATGAGTGAACTTTTTTGTGAAAAAAAATGAGTTTTAATAAATATTAGTACTACTAATCATAATGTATTTACGACTAAGGGTCACGTTTCAAAAAGTAAACATTAAAGAAAGTCTCAAAAGGAGAAAGAAAATTTTTCTCAGACTTGTTGGTTACGGCCTATGACAATTTCTAGAGCAAGCGTACCAGCCTACTTATAAATTTTTTAGCTTTGAGTGATAAATCTGACGATGATTATGAGTGACTGGAATAGGGAGCAAGAGAAATTTGATCTGAGCTAGGAAATTTAGTACGTCATAAAAAATACCGAAAAAATATCTTGTTCGAGTGGTCGACATCAGAAGTTGTTGGTAGCTTCTGTTATCACCAACGATTTGTTGGTGGTAGTGTTGTAAGTTTGTACAACTTGCCCTATATAGAGCCTATGAAAAGTGAGTACTATTACCAGAAATATTTAAAAAGTGAATTAAGTGAGCGTATTAACAAAAATTATCGCTACTCGATGCGCTCTTTCGCTAAGACGATCACTGTTGATCCGGGGGATTTATCAAGAATTTTGAATGGGACTAAAATACTTACTCCTGCCATTGCTAAAAAAATAATTAGTAAACTATCTTTTTCTACTGATGATAAAGAGAAATTTCTGTCCTCTGTGGCAGAGGCCTATGAGAAGCAAGGAGTTAAGAGAAAAAGTTTTGCCGTCAAATCCATCATCAGAAAATCCAAACTTAAAGCAATTTCAGAGGACTTAACAGCAGAAAAATTTAGAATCATTTCTGATTGGCATTATTTTGCTATCTTACAAATCATTAAGGTAGAAGGATTTATTCATGATACGAAGTGGATTTCTAAACATCTAAATATTCCTGAATTGGAAGCAAAAATGGCGCTTCAAAGATTACTCTCTCTTCGGCTAATCAAAAATGATAGTGGAAAGCTAATAAGGACAAATGAAGTTATTACTGCCGGAGACACAGCATTTACTTCCTCGGCCCATCAAAAAAGAATAAAACAAATTACGGAAAAATCTATTTTTTCCCTTGAAAATGATCCTATTTCTTTAAGAAACCATTCAACTATGACTATATCGATCGATCCAGAAAAAATTTCTTTGGCCAAAGAAATGATTCAGCATTTTATGGACGATTTAGAAAAAGTTCTAGAAACAAAGAAAAAAACTGTTTATGAGTTACAAATAAATCTATTTCCACTTCAAAGGAGTTCACTAAATGAGACGAAATAAAATTTTATTAATTTTTTCTTTTTTTTTATGTTTATATTCCCAGATCATTTTCTCCAAGGGGGACAGAGGCCATGGTGGAGATGCTGTTGTTTGCTTAAATCAGGCCGTCTTTTCATCCGGTGAGCCAGTGATGCCAGGACTGGGCCCAGTAAAGATTAGAAAGATAGAGCTTTTAGACTATTGGGAAGGCCAAAGATTAATTGGTGCGCCACTAGTCTTAGGAAATTCCAATCTTCACTACAACCTGAAAGTGAAAAATCAGATTCAGTTAATAAAAAAAATTAATAAAGAGTTAGGAGACGAACTGAGCAAAAGATTCTTTCGATTTTATAAAGAAACAAAACTGCTTGCTCGAAAGGATATTGAGGAGCTTAATGATGCAAATTATGCTCCGATTGATGAAGAAAACTGTTATGTCAGGCAGTTTGCTGTTCAATACGCGAATACCCCTCATTATGAAAAACGCTATAAAATAGACAAGCAACTATTTGAGCATACTTCTACTTCGAATGATACCAAGGCCGGTTTAATTCTGCATGAATTGATTCTTGGTATAGCTCTTGATCATTTCGCCGCCACAAGCTCAGATTCTATTCGCCCCTTAAATTATGTTTTATCGACCGATTTAAATAAAACCTTTGAGGAAGATAACGCCACTTTACTTCAGGACTCAATGAAAAATCTTTTGACCAATATGAGCATAAAGAAAATTGAAAATGAATTAATTAATTCTCCAATAAGATGCCATTCTGATATAGCGAAAAGTGATTGTAACGCTTTTCGATTTGAGATTAAAAAAATTCTTAAAAAAATTGGATTTGATTTACCAACACACATCAAACCGATAGGGGATAACTATTCCGAGTTTAAAATAAATGTTTTCAATCGAAGTAGTAAAAGTGATCAAGAGGGCATTAATAATTGGATTGGCGGCAAAAATAATAGCAAAAAAATATACTCGTTATTTCGAGGAATTCAAATTTTCCTAGAGGATGATAATTTAGAAAATCGGTTAAGAAATCTTGTTGGGCCATTAACCAATCAAACAGAGTTCGCTGAGCTTGCCACTATAATGGCGCGTGTCGCTAAACTTACGAATCTAAGTTTAATTTGTTCTGATGGTTTATTTCTTAATTTGCCAAAACCAGAAGTTAAGATCGCAAAACTTTGCAAAGATGACTTATTGATTCTGGAACAAGAATATTTGGCTTCGCCTTATAAATTCAAGAAAGTTAAAGAATTAAACTTATCAATTAATTCAACCACCTTTCTAAATATCGAGTCATTCCATACTCAATATGGATCAAAAATTTATGAGAAAATCATGAAATACGACTCAATTTTAGATAGAAGGAATTAAAACGGAATCAATGAACGAAGTGTTCACCATGCGAGTGAACACTTCGGCCCAAAAAAATTTAAATGTTGAGATCATTTACGTGAAAAATCAAGACCAGTGAACTTTGGCCTCTAAATACTTCGCGCTGATCAAATCTTAAATCTTAAATCCTAAATCCTAAATCTTAATTTTTATAAGTGCATTTTTTATCGCGTTCTGGACATCTCTATCCGATTCGACCAATAAGCGATTGTAAAGTAACTCGATAGCTTGTGAATTTCCTTTTGCCGTAGAAAGGAAGTTAGCTCCAACTACTCTTGTTTGCCATAGGGAATGATTTAATAATAATCCAAATTGGGTAATGTGTTTGTCGGTAAAGGATCTTCCATCGAGGGCCTTTTTTGCTGCGGCAGCGACATCAGAGTCGCTATCAGTGATTTTTTTGATTAATTCTGTCGTAGCATTTTCTGCTTGAGTTAAGGAAAGACTTCTTACCACCATTAAACGTACGCTCCAGTCACTATCATTAATTAGTCGCTGTCGCGAAATTCAAGAGGTGTAGTGACGGAAAAGCCGTCCTTGTTTAAAATACGATTCTTACCAAATCCATCGAAGGATTTTCGTGTTAAAACAGGGACGGCATAATGAGTTTCGCTTACGATGGCCTC
>JARXAH010000022.1 GCA_029865945.1 Bacteriovoracaceae bacterium
AGAACAAATAAGATTGCGGCTTAATTGTTCGAGCGTTGTGGGCCAATTAACATGGCCCCAGCGAGCCAAAAGATGAGGTAGTATTGTTGAAGGATTCTAAGTAAAAATAATTTAGGCGACATATATGCTGACAATTACCGACATTGTTGAATCAAATCTAAATGGTATTAAAAAAAAGTATGTTCTTAAGGAGTCGCATACAGGAGATATTTTTATACAAAATATGCAGAACTCTTTTTTTACTGGAAAATGGTTAAAGATATTTTCTATCAAGCAAAAATTTACATTTGAAATTCCGGAAATTTATGACTTGTTCATAGACTATGAAAAACAGTCAGCGTATATGCTAATGGAGTATATCGAGGGAGAAACCATTGCTGAATATATTAAGTCATCTCGAAATCATAGTACCTTAAATCAGTTTGCGCAAAATTTGCTAACCGATTCCCGGAAGCTAAGTCAATATAACGGCATGCTCCTTGATATTAATTCCGATAATATCATACATGCTAATCATGACGGAAATTTTTATCTTGTCGATACTGGGTTGCTATCTAGAAATACAGATTTAGCAAAAAATCCAGAGCAACTATTTGGGTCGTGGCAAACGAGAGGGCGCTACCAATGTGAAGATTTTTTACGAATGTTTGGGGTGAATAAATAAATTCTCTGGTTTCGTGAGCGAAATTGCGTTTATTTGACTTTCTGAATTTTTTTGTTTCTGCTCACTTGAAAATAGGATTCACAATTTAAAGCACTAATCTAGGCAGGTTTACAATATTTTCACTGCTTCAATTTTTATACTTAATAGGACGTGTTTCATCTTCAGATTGCTGACTGAAAATGGCCTACATCTTAGAGTTAAGAAGAAATTCCGTTCCAATTTTCCAGAAACCATTACTTTTTTTTCGCATCTAAAACTTTATATGCAAAAAATTTTCATTGTAACCAAAGCTATTAAGTTTCCTATGCTAAGTTGCCCAAATAAAAAAAATAATTATCTTAAGGAGTTTAAAATGAAATCTGTTTTTTTGTTCTTTTTATTTTTTGCAAGCAGCATCTACGCTCAATCGTACAGTTTGCAAATTACTGCTTTAAATTTTTTGCAAGGAGGACTTGAAGGATGTACTGATGTCAAAGATAGGATATACATCTTCAGTAAAGACGATAAGAATCAAAAAACGATTATTTGTAAAAATTCAAAAGTGGAACTTCATATTGTAAGCAATGATGGAATTTTATATTTTCATGCATTCGATTTGGAACTTAATAGCGAGATAGTTACTTATTACCCTGGAACAGAAACTTCCTATGTATTAGGAAAAACTGAAGGGAGTACTAAATTTTCCCCAAAACGCGATTATAGTTTTACATTCATGAGGGTCGAAGATGTGAGTGATGTGCCAGTTGAGTTATTAACAAAATTTAATAAGCTAAACAGTGAGCGATCTAATCTAGTTGCTCAAGTTATTGATGCAGAAAATCAAGGACAAAGTGTTCCTGAAGAAACGAAATTCAAAATTTTAGAACTTTGATAAAGAAATGTATAAAATAAGGGATTTTATATCAAATATTAAACGTTTATAAATGAGAAGTTTTTTTAAAGTCCATTAGTGAATTAATGCTGGGGGAATGATAGCTCCCAGTGGTTTGATATTCTGATAGAAAAATATTACTAGTACTATTCATCCGTTCGAATAATTTCCGGTTCTTTTGTCGGTGGAGGAGAGGCGATTTCATCTTCAGTAGAGGTCGATGAATCTTGAGGTGTCACTTTTGAAGCGATGGCCCTCGATCCTTGACTGCCGCTCGTGCGCATCGACTTAAGGTTTATTTTCGCAACGGAATTAGAAATTTTCACCGTATTTTCTAATTGGGATTTTTCACTAATAGTTGAAGCTGCGGTTGAGTCTTCTTCGATAAAAGGGCCTGAGGCAAAAACTTTATCGAGTGCAAAATTGAGAATAAATAACAATAGTCCAACAATCACAAACGCTTTGGGCATCATTGCCTCCTTAACTCAAATTATATCTCAGTTTTTACTTGAGGAGCTAGAGAGAAAAAATGTGCTGTTTCTACTCAAGTAATACCAATTCCGTTTAATTTTCAGGTACTAGGAGGGCGAGGCTGAAACGACGAGACGTTACTGCACGTCGCAGGTTGAGGAATCCAACGATTTGGATTCCGAAGAAGTCGATGGCCGACAACGTAGATGAAGATTAAACGGATTTGGTATAATTTAGGAATTTTTGGACTGTGCTAGTGCCAAAATGACTGAAATATTATCATTTCCGCCTAATTCGTTGGCCCTTTGAATTAATTTTTTGGTAATGAGTTGAATATCTTCTGCCGAGCAAAGTGAGGGATCTGGGATTGCCTGATTGATTATGTCTAGTATCTCATCGTCATAAACTTTACTATAAAGTCCATCTGAGCAAAGTAAAAATAAATCGTTCTTACTAATAGCGTATTCAAAAATATCAATGGTAATGGAATCTTCGAATCCCAAAGTTCGAACCAAAATGTTTTTATTTTTATCCATCATGGCCTCTTCACGGCCATAGATTCCGAGATTAAGTTTTTCTTGCACCAAGGAATGATCGCGAGTTAACTGATAAATTTTTTGATTATTAATTAAATAAATGCGCGAGTCGCCCACGTTGGCCAAATAGGCCTTCGAATTATGGATGAGTAAACTAGTCACCGTCGTTCCCATGCCTTCTAGTCCTGCATCTTGCTGGGATTTTTCAAAAATAAGTTTATTGGCGAGCTGAATGCTTCGATTCAATACTGGAACTTTATTTTCGTCATCCGCTTTTAGCTGGGCCAGTTGATCAGCAAAAATTTGGATAGTGAGTTGGGAAGCGATATCTCCGCCTCGGTGTCCGCCCATTCCGTCGGCCACCACAAAACATTTGTGGAGTGGATTGATCAAGATACTATCTTGATTTGTTTTGCGTACAAGTCCCTGATCAGATAGTCCGCAGCAAAGCAGTGGCAAAATTCCTCCTTACAAAATGGTGTCAAAAATCATTCTACTATATTTTTATTGTAGAGGCAGAATTTTGTTTGTCGAGAGAGTCTTTTAATTATCATAAATAAAAGTGTAAACTATTCTTAGAACCATTTTCTTAAAACCATTTGAGAAAATAATAAATGGACGTGGCACTTTGGAGGAATAATTTATGAAATCAACGATTGAGCTCGCTTCCTTTGTATCCCAGTATTATGGGCCACAAGATTTTTCCCACTTGTATTGGAATGGGAATTTGCAAGAGTACATCGACATCTTAATGAAAAATCCCAAAATTGCGCGCAACAGTTTTCAGCGCATTCACGATATGATTATGTCCTTTGGTGTAACGAAATATACAGAGTACAAAAAAGAAGTGACACGATATCACTTTTTTGATGATCCCATCGCCCAAGGAAAAGATGCCATCTTCGGGATTGATGTTCACTTGATGAAATTTGTAAATTTCTTTAAATCTGCGGCCGCAGGCTATGGAACAGAAAAAAGAATTTTATTATTACACGGGCCGGTTGGTTCAGCGAAATCCTCGATCGCGCGCCTTGTGAAAAAAGGCCTTGAGCATTATTCCAAAACAGATGACGGTGCCCTTTATACTTTTGAGTGGTTTGATGAGGTTGAGAGTGACATCTTGGGAGGATCGAAAATTTTTCCAAGTCCCATGCATGAAGATCCATTAAAACTTTTACCGATGGAAGCGCGGGTAAAATTGCTCGAGCAAGTAAATAAGCTTGGCTATCAACACAAAATTCGCGTCAAAGGGGATTTAGATCCTGCGTCTCGCTACATTTATCAGCAATATCTTCGCAAGTATAATGGCGATTGGGCGAAAGTCATGAAGCATATAAAAGTGAAACGCTTAGTGCTGTCCGAAAAAGATCGTATCGGAATTGGAACGTTTCAACCAAAAGACGAAAAGAATCAGGATTCAACAGAATTAACTGGTGATATCAACTACCGAAAAATTGCGCAGTACGGAAGTGACTCAGATCCCCGTGCTTTTAACTTCGATGGAGAGTTTAACGTCGGAAACCGAGGCGTCGTCGAATTTATCGAGATGTTGAAGCTCGATGTGGCCTTCTTATATGATTTACTTGGTGCTTCTCAAGAGCAGTCCATTAAGCCCAAAAAATTTGCGCAAACAGATATTGATGAAGTGATTTTGGGGCATACCAATGAGCCAGAATTTAAGAAATTGCAAAGTAATGAATTTATGGAAGCTTTGCGAGACCGTACGGTGAAAATTGATATTCCTTATATTACGCGCCTAGATCAAGAGCAAAAAATTTACAGGAAGGATTTCAATAGTGAAACGCTCCCTGTCCACATCGCGCCGCACACTCTTGAGATGGCAAGTACCTGGGCCATTCTCACGCGTCTTGAAGAGCCAAAAAAATCTGACTTAACTAAGCTTCAAAAATTAAAATTGTATAACGGAAAAACTCTGCCGGGTTACAACGAAGACAACGTAAAAGAACTTAGAAAAGAAGCGATTCGTGAAGGGCTTGAAGGAATTTCTCCTCGCTATATTCAAGATAAAATTTCTAACTCGCTCGTAAAAAATTCTCACACCGGTTGTCTAAATCCATTCATGGTTTTTAATGAATTAGAAAGTGGACTTAAGCACCACGGCCTCATTAATTCTCCTGATCAACTGGAGCATTATAAAGAACTACTCGCCATCACACGACAAGAATATGAAGATACAGTAAAAAATGATGTGATGAAAGCAATCAGTGTGGATGAATCAGCGATTCAAACTCTATGCTCCAATTTTATTGATAACGTGAAGGCCTACACCCAAAGAGAAAAAATTAGAAATAAATATTCTAACAAATTAGAAGAGGCCGATGAACGCTTCATGAGATCCATTGAAGAAAAAATTGATATTCCTGAATCGCGCAAAGATGATTTCAGGCGTGAGATTATGAATTACATTGGGGCACTCGCCATTGAGGGAAAACAATTTGATTATAAAACCAATGAGAGATTGCACCGAGCTCTCGAATTAAAATTATTTGAAGATCAAAAAGATACGATTAAGTTAACGACGATTATTTCTAATGTGGTGGATAAAGTGACTCAAGAAAAAATTGAAGTCGTGAAAACGCGCTTGATTAAAAATTTTCACTACTGTGATATCTGTGCAACCGACGCGCTCAATTATGTGGCGAGTATTTTTGCGAAAGGCGATGCAATTAAAGATTAGGAGGTCTGCATGGATCATCCCATAAAGAGAGATCATTCCCGCTTTCGCAAGATTGTGAAAGGAAAAATTCGCGACGGGCTTCGCAAATATATTTCTCAAGGCAAACAAATTGTTCCCAAGGGTAATGGCTCCTTCTCGATACCCATGCCATCGATTGATATCCCTCGTTTCAAATTTGGAGATAAATCCCAAGGGGGAACGGGGCAAGGTGATGGCCAGGAGGGGGATCCCGTTCAAGGTGGCCAGGGACAAGATCAACCCGGCCAAGGAAATGAAAAACCGGGCCAACAAGAAGGCCAAAAAGAATTAGAAATTGAAATGTCTTCGATTGAGCTCGCCAAAATTTTAGGTGAGGAGTTAGAGCTTCCCAATATTTTGCCTAAAGGAAAAAAAACCATTCCTTCCGCGATTAATCGCTACACCAGTATTGGAACCGTGGGGCCGGATTCTTTGCGCCATGTGAAGCGAACTTTTAAAGAATCGCTTAAGAGGCAAATTTCTCTTGGCCAGTATGATCCCAATAATCCCATCATTATTCCTACGAGACGCGACATGCGTTTTCGCTCAAGCAACGTGAAAGTGGAAAATGAAAATTCCGCCGTTGTGATTTACATGATGGACGTCTCAGGATCGATGGGGGATGAACAAAAAGAAATTGTGCGCACGGAGAGTTTTTGGATTAATTTGTGGCTTAAAAGTCAGTACAAAGATATTGAAATTCGCTACATCATTCACGATGCGACCGCCAAAGAAGTGGAAGAAGATACTTTTTTTCGCACCCGTGAAAGTGGAGGAACGCTCATCTCATCTGCTTATAAAATTTGTGCCAATATCATTGAGCAAGATTACAATCCCAATGAGTGGAACATTTATCCGTTTCATTTTTCAGACGGAGATAACTGGTCGAGCGATGACACCAAACTTTGTTTGCAAATTATGAATGAACAACTGCTACCAAAGTGTAATATGTTTTGCTACGGCCAAGTGGAGAGTCGCTACGGCTCTGGACAATTTTACAAAGATCTTGTGGCCGCTTACGGCGATAAATCCGACAACGTTATTTTAAGCAAAATAAAAAACAAAGAGGGAATCCTCGAATCAATTAAAGATTTTCTAGGCAAAGGAAAATAAAGAGGTTGAATAATGCTTCGAAGTAAATCCATCTCTGGAGCTCTAAGACAACTGCAACAACAAATTGAGGCCTACGCTCGCGGTTATGGCCTAGATTTTTTCCCTCAAATTTTTGAAGTTTGTGATTACGACACCATAAATATTTTGGCCGCGCAAGGTGGATTTCCCTCGCGTTATCCTCACTGGCGTTTTGGTATGGACTACGACCAAATGTCTAAGGGGTATGCTTACGGGCTACAAAAAATTTATGAAATGGTGGTGAATACGGATCCTTGTTACGCTTATCTCTTAGAAGCCAATAATTGGGTTGATCAAAAAATTGTGATGGCCCACGTCTATGCACACAATGATTTTTTTAAAAATAATGCGTGGTTTGCCAATACTGATCGGCGCATGATGGATCAGATGGCCAATCATGGAGTGAAGATTCGTCGCTACATGGAAAAATATGGTGTGGACCGAGTGGAGAGTTTTATAGACAAGGTTTTATCTTTAGAAAATTTACTTGATCCCATGGAGCTTTTCGAGACCCAGGAAATTAAGCGTCGCCGCGAAGAGCTAGAGAAGCAATTTTTTGATGAGAAGGGAAAGACTCCTGACATGCTTGATCAACACAGCAGTGAGGCCCTTCGCTCCTACATTCGGGCCAAACTGCAAGAAGAAAAGAAAAAAGATTTGCTCAAGGCCAAAGAAAAATCAGCTGCCAAAGAAATTAAAAAAAGTTCCGCAATTGAAACGCCCATGCGCGACATCTTGCTTCTTCTCATTCAATTTGCACCACTCGAAGAATGGGAACTTGATGTGATCGGTATTTTACGAGAAGAGGCCTACTACTATCTTCCGCAGCGCATGACTAAAATTATGAACGAAGGGTGGGCCAGTTATTGGCACTCCAAAATCATGACCGAGAAAGCGCTCGATGGTAGTGAAATTTTAGATTTCGCCGATAAGCATAGTGGTGTCATGGCGATGTCGAGGCAGCAAATTAATCCCTACAAGGTCGGGATTGAACTCTTTCGGGACATTGAATATAGGTGGAACACCGGGCGCTTTGGAAAAGAATATGTTGAATGTGAAGACATGGAATTGAAGGCGAAATGGGATCGTAAAACGAACTTAGGACAACAAAAGATTTTTGAGGTGAGACGCACTCACAATGATATTTCATTTATTGATCAATTCTTCACCCAAGAATTTTGCGAACGTCAGCAAATTTTTACTTATAAATTTAATCCCAAAACTAGTCGCTATGAAATTGAAAGTAGAGAATTTGAAGCAATTAAGTCGAAGCTGCTTGCTCAACTTACCAATTTTGGTCAGCCAGTGATTGAGGCCGTTGATGATAACTACCAAAATCGATCAGAACTTCTTCTTGTGCATCGTCACTATGGAGTGGACCTCGATGTGAATTATGCTTCTGAAACACTGAGAAATCTTTTTGCCCTGTGGAAACGTCCGGTCAATTTACAAACAACCGTGGAAGATAAATCTGTGGTTTTTAAATTTGATGGAAAAGAATTTAAACACTCCTCACTCTAGACTTAGGCATCAAGGTTATGAAAACAGATTTAATACTCGTTGACGGCCAGATTTCCTTATCATTGGCGAAGGCCCAATTTTTCCAAGGTGAAGTCGTTGAAGGAAAAATAGTCACAACTTCGAAGAAGAAATTAGATATTCTTCTCTCTCTCGTTTTTATGCACCAAGATGAAAAAAAAGCTAGGCCAGCGGAAGAGAAAGGTAAGTGGGAGATTGTTATATCGCCTGATCAAAAAAATAAGCAGGGCCAAGAATGGAATTTTACTCTTCCTTTGGGGAAGAATTTTTTTGTAACGAGAGAGACGGATTCCTTTTTCCTCCAACTAGAAGTGCCCAGTGAAAATAAAATGAGTAAGATTTCTTTCGCTATCACTGCGAATGCTCTTTATGCAAGTTTAGTTGAGGTATTGGAGCGATTTTACCGCTTTAAAGTGAAGAGAATTTATTCCACGCCTCCTAAAGATAAAATGCTAGATAAAGCAAAAAAGCTTGAGGATGCCCAACGTCTCTTTGAAACAGGAGTGGTTTATGAATTTAAATCCCCCGAAGGAAAAGATTTTGGAAATTGTATCGACTTTGAAATACTATTTAAACAACTGAATGAGGAAATTTCCCTCGAACTAGACATGACTTGGAAAAAAATTGAATTTCAAGGTTCAAGCATGTCGTCAAAAAATGTGAAAAAATCTCATCAAGTAGCGTGGCCAATGGCTAAAATATTAATGTCGGGGAAATTTTTTAATCATGAGTGGGTTCAAAATAGTTGGTCTACATTACTTAGTGAAGTAAAAGAAAAATTAATCTAATAGGCTTGATAAATTTATGAAAAAGAACATGGTTTTTTTCTTTGCTCTTGGATTATTTTTTTCTTCTTTTCCTAGCAAGGCCATGCTCTTTGATACGCCGGCCAACGAATTTTTTAAACGCTACAAGGAAGAGCAATTGATTAAGGTGAGCAAGTATGACTATAAGATTCAATTACTCAGCTTAAAGGATAAATATAAAGCGGAGTCAGCGGTCTTTCATATTTTAGTAGATGGCAAGAGTATTCATGTGCTACCGCTATTTCCTCGCAACGTGGATTATTTATCTGAATGGGAAGTGCAAGGAACTAAAGTTACAGAGTGGAAAATTAAGAATAACAAAAGAATAAAAATGGGTGATGGTTCACTTCATTCCAAAGTTTTTCTTAATGTCATTTTGAGTGATATGATCATTAATGAATGGCAAAATGATTACGTTCCAGAAATGAAAAGTGAGGGTAGGGACGAGATCGTTTTAGATTTGAAGAAAAAAGCCAAAAGCAAAAATCATCTACAGTATTCAAGAATTCAGGTTAATTTAGAAAAATCCACCTCACTTCCTAAGAAAATAGATTTTTTTGAATCAAAAAAAATTGCTAAGACCTATCATTTCAAAAAATACATGGAAATTATGGGCAAGTTTCGCCCTAAAATTATTGAAATTTCAGCGCCAACTTCATCAACGAAGTCTAAAGATTCAAGTTTGCAACTGACCTATTACAATATGAAGCGCACGATCTAGCAGTTGTCTAAAATTAAGTTTCGCTTGTGAGTCCATCACCCAATAAATTTTTCACGTTACAATTGAAAAACAATTTAATTGTAAGAAAATTTGACACTTAAAGAAATAATTCACAGTAACTATAAAAATTTTACTTCATGGTGGTTTCACGGTTAGGGTGTATTAGAGAAATTGATGCATGATTTCATTTATGAAACTATATCTTAATATTAGAAAATTTATTTTGGGCCTTACTTTTATTCTTTCGGCGGCTCAGCCATGGGATGTCTTAGGTGAATTACCGATTAGACAAAAAAATTATTTAAATTGCTTAGGAATTAGCGGCTTTGCTGAAGCTTATAAATCTGATTTTTTGTGTAAAAAATTTGGTATTAAAACTATTTCTTCCAATAAAAACACGAGTAATATCGTAAGTGTAAATAAACATTACTCTTCAACTGCTCATCCTAATAATCCGCACAGAATGATGTATGGAGTTGCTGCAGAAACAAAAGTCTTTGATGATAAAGATAACACTGTTCGCTGTTCAATAAAATCAAACGTTACACTTGATTCGCAAAATAAGAAAGTTGTGGCCCTGAATTTTCAAGCTACAAATGGAGATAGGAATGAAGACTTTTTTGATTTCTTGGAACTAGATAAAACGCACTTTGCAAATATAAAAAAAATTTGTCATTCTCAAAACATATTGAATGAAATGGGACGAGAAGTTTGTCAAAATTTTTTTGATACCTTTCGAGATGCTATCTATCAACAGGCCTTATTAGAGTCCGGAAACTTTACATCGGATAAGTCACTGTGTCTTAATAATCATACTGGACTATCTATAGCAGGCCTTAATGGACGAAATATTTTGGCCGATAGTGGAAGCACAAAAAAAGGAGATCTTGATCCTGTTGGAGCATTTGGAAGTTTGCAAGATTTTTTTGAGGCCTACATTCGTATGATTTATACTCCCTTCTTTAAAACGAGTGTCGATGAAAGAAGTCAAAACCTAAAACTTGATTCCCCAAACAGTAAATTCTTCCATGGACTATGTATTCTCATCGCAGATCAAAATTCTGAAGTTGAATTATCAACGGAAGAAATGTGCGCCGCCGTTTCTCATTGCCAATATAATTTTCAAAAAGACTATTCACCTTTTGTTAAGAAAAATCAGGCTGGCACGCGGTGGTATCTTAATGAGAGTGCGCCAGACTGTGAAAATCCCACCTCAAGAAAAATTGTAGAAACCAAAGTCGTAACAAAAAGCAGCGACGGGTACATATCCTATACCGTCGCTCAGGGTGAAACTTTATATGGAATAGCGAAGTCTCGATGCGAAGATTTTCAATCTCAAAATTTCAATTCTCTCGGTGAATGTATCAATCTCCGCATAGATAAAATTCGCCAAGCAAATGATCTGAAATCTGACTCAACAATAAAAGTAGGTCAAAATTTAAAAATTCCATCGCACTAGTAGTGGAAATGACTACTTAATCGCCTTCTCAATGGCTTCTTTTATATCTTTGTGATCCGGGGAAACACTAGATTTATATCTTCCAACTAAAGTGCCATCTTTTCCGATGAGAAATTTTTCAAAATTCCAACCAATCTCTTCGTTTTTATTTTTTGTGTCGAGCTTAAGGAGGGCATCATACAATGGTTGCTTATCTTTCCCTTTCACTGAATTTTTTGAAAACATAGGAAAGGTAACTTGGAACTTGGTCTTACAAAATTTTGCAATTTCTTCGTCCTTGCCAGGCTCTTGTCCGTTAAAGTCATTGCTTGGAAATCCTAGGATAACAAAATTTTTATCGCCGTAGGTTTTATATAATGCTTGGAGCTGTTCATACTGAGACGTATATCCACATTGTGAGGCCGTATTCACGATGAGTAAAACTTTGTTTTTGTACTCACTTAACGTTGTCTCTTTTCCTTCAATGGTTTTAACTTTGATATCGTAGAGAGAAGGGGAATTTTTATCCTGCGCCTTCGCCTGCACTTGTGTCTGGGCATTTTCCTGCTTTTTTTCCTGCTTCTTGTCCTCTTTCTTGGTCGCGGCATGCAACCCAAATTGTGAAGTTAAAAAAAGAATCAAAATTGAAGCTATCCCTAATTTAAAATGTTTCACGGTCTCTCCTTAAAAAAATGTCTATAGATTCAACTAAATTCTGTTTCATCTGCCAGGCTTTAGCAACTACCTAAGGCGCAAAATAATGAATTCTTTTTTCCTTCACTTAAAGGGCCCATCAACTGATCTAATAATAACTTTTGCACAACTCATTTTTTAAGAAAAATTTACAGAGACTTCGTATAAAAAAATTTGGGTTTCGATAAGAATTTCCTACTTGCTGTTAAGTTTTTGAAAATATCAACATAGCTGTCGCCCTTACTCGGCTTTTGAGCTATCATCACCAGATATCTTCTTAAATCTAAATTCTAAAAAAATGAGTAAATGATGGTTCGAAAATTTTCTAAATTGTCAAAATTATCTTATCTATTCTTGGGTATGAATTTACTTCTTTCTCAAGTCCTATTCGCATCGCCTTTAGAAAAAAATTTAGTCGTCGGAATGGAATTGTCTTATCCTCCCTTCGAGATGACGGATGCTCAAGGGGTTCCCTCGGGAGTGAGCGTGGAGTTGGCCAAGGCGCTCGCACAACATTTAAAGCGAGAATTAAAAATTGAAAATATGTCCTTTGATGGACTGATTCCCTCGCTTAAAACCGGAAAAATTGATCTCATTATTTCTTCTATGACAGCGACAGAAGAGCGTGAGAAATCGATTGATTTTTCCACTTCCTATTTGAAAACTGGACTTGCCCTTCTTCTCAATTCAAAATCGTCTGCGAAAAGTATTTCTGACCTAGACGCTTCCAAAAAAATTATTGTTGTTAAAAAAGGAACCACAGGGCATCAGTACGCAAGCAAGAATTTAACATTGGCCACCATTCACGTCCTAGACAAAGAGTCATCTTGCGTTCTTGAAGTCATCCAAGGCAAGGCCGATGCTTTCATCTATGATTCCATGTCGGTGTATCAAAATCACAAGCGAAACCTTGATACCACCAAAGCAATTTTAACTCCTTTCAAGGAGGAATTCTGGGCCATAGGAATTCGTAAAGGGAACAGTGAACTGAAAAAATCCGTAGACGAATTTTTGATCAACTTTAAGCAAGCTAAAGGCTTTGAGGTATTAGGAGATAAGTTTCTTAAAGAAGAAAAAGATTATTTTCAAAAAAATCATATACCATTCTATTTTTAGTCATGAAATTGATGGAAAAAAAAATTCTTTCTTACCTTTTAGTTCTATCGCTTTTTTTTCTTTTTCTTTTTTGGTCTTTTCATCAACTTAACTATCAGTGGAACTGGAGTGCCGTTTATGAATACCGATCCAAATTTATCTCGGGGTGGCTAACGACCGTGGCCATGAGTCTTGCCTCACTCATCCTCAGTAGCATGATTGGCCTTTGCGGATCTCTTTTTCTCCTAAGTCGATCAGAAATTTTGAAGGCGACTGCTCGTGTCTATATTGAAACGATACGCGGAACTCCTTTCTTAGTGCAGCTCCTCATTATATTTTATGTTGTTGCTAATGCCCTTGGAATTGAAAATCGATATTTCGTAGGAATAGTTTGCATGTCGCTATTTAGCGGTGCCTATATGGCAGAAATTATTCGTGGGGCGGTTAATTCTATTGAGAAAGGCCAGCTAGATTCTGCGCGCGCCATCGGCCTTACCTCGATTCAAACTTACCGACTGGTCATTTTTCCTCAGGCCATGCGCTTAATCCTTCCTTCTATGGCCGGTCAATTTGTCTCTCTCATCAAAGATTCTTCCTTGCTCTCTGTGTTGGCGATTTCTGAATTTACCCTCAATGTTCAAGAGGTGAACTCCTTCACCTACAGCACCATGGAAAGTTATTTGCCGCTCGCTCTTGGCTATCTGCTTCTCACGATGCCGCTCTCACTTTTTATCCAAATTTGGGAAAAAAGGTGGCGCTATGAAGCTTAGGCTTAATCAAGTTTCCCAATCCTTTAACCATCAAGAAATTTTGCACCAGATTTCTTTTTCCACCAGCGACATTCAAGGATTGGGGATCATTGGCCCATCTGGTGGTGGTAAGTCTACCTTGCTTAGAATTTTAGCTGGCCTTGATATTCAAAATCTAAACACTAAAATGAATCAGGCACCCGGAGAGATTTTTTTTGATGAAAAAAAATTAAATTTTGATGGAAAATCACTTCATCTCCACCGAACGAAAATGGGGGTCGTGTTTCAATCATTCAACCTTTTCCCTCACTTGAGTGCCTGGGATAATCTGATGCTACCCCTTATTCAAGTGCATCATTGGGAGCTGAGCAAGGCCAAATTGCGGTTGGATGCATTATTGAAACGTTTTCAACTTTCCATGCACGTCCACAAATTTCCATCCCAATTATCAGGCGGTCAAAAGCAACGAATGGCCATTATCCGGGCGATCTCTCATCATCCAGAAATTTTATTTCTCGATGAACCTACCTCGGCCTTAGATCCAGAGATGGCAAGCGAAGTTTTGCACATGATTTTAGATTTAAAAAAAGAGGGAACTAAGATCGTTTTAGTGACACATCAAATGGATTTTGTTAAAAGAGTGGCCGATGAGATTGCTTTTTTGAGTCAAGGAAAACTAGTCGAATTTGCAAAAACATCCCTCCTCTTTAGTTCTTCGTCGCAGGTAGAAGTGGTTCAATTTTTTCAAAAAATATTACTATAATGGAGTCCTCCATGAACAGATCCTTTCCATCTATCAAACCGATAACATTGTCCGGCGCGAATGTTGAAAGTAAGCGCGCTGAAATACGAAATTATTTCATTGAGAGCTATGATCTTTACGAATCATTATATTCACTTATCAAAAGTGAAACGTCCTATTTTTACAGATACGAACCCTTAAGACATCCGCTCATTTTTTATTTTGCTCATACGGCCACCTTCTTCATCAATAAACTCATCACGGCCAATCTCATCACAAAACGAATTAACCCCGACTTAGAATCCTTAATGTCTGTCGGAGTTGATGAGATGTCGTGGGATGATTTAGATAAAACAAATTATGATTGGCCTTCAGTTCGAACCGTGAAGGAATACCGAAATTTAGTGAAGGAATTAGTCGTTCAATTTATTGATACCATGGATCTCAAGCTCCCCATTACCCAAGAAGATCCTGCATGGATCATTCTGATGGGGATAGAACACGAACGTATCCATCTTGAAACGTCTTCTGTGATCATGAGGCAGATGCCATTAGATTTATTACACTGCGAATCTGGAGTTTGGCGAAGTTGCAAGCTCACAGAAGCTAAGGTAGGCGCCAATAGTTTACTTCCGGTCAAAGAAAAAAAATTGCAGCTAGGAAAATCCATCAATGATGAAACCTATGGATGGGATAATGAATATGGAGTTTCAGAGCACCAAGTGGGCCCTTTCCTTGCTTCCAAATATTTAGTTAGCAACCAAGAATTTCTGGAATTCGTTTTAGATAAGGGGTATCAGACAAAAAAATATTGGACGCAAGACGAGGGATGGCCCTGGGTTCAATTTTCAAAGGCCTCCCACCCCAGGTTTTGGATCAAAGAAAAGGGAAGTGAAGGGCAAGAGATATTTTTTCAAAGGAACTTACTAGAAAGGATTCCACTGCCACTAAGTTGGCCAGTAGAGGTAAATCAATTAGAGGCCCACGCTTTTTGTGAGTGGAAAGCTTCAAAATTGAAGCAAAAAATTGCGTTGCCCACAGAGGCCCAGTGGTATGCGCTTTGCGAAAATATTTCCGATACCGATTGGCAAAATCTTTCATCTAATATTGGACTCATGCACGGCGCCAGCTCTCATCCTGTTGATCAATTTAAGCAGGGAGATTTTTTTGATCTACGCGGAAATGTATGGCAGTGGACTAAAACTCCGATTTATCCCTTCACTGGATTTAAAGTTCATCCTACTTATGATGATTTTTCTGTTCCTACTTTTGATGGAAGGCACAATTTAATGAAAGGGGGATCATGGATCTCCACCGGGAATGAAGCGATTAAGAGTTCACGGTATGCTTTTCGAAGGCACTTTTATCAGCACGCAGGATTTAGGTACGTGCAAAACTTTGTCGACTCAGATGATTATGCTGCTTATTCTTCAGGTAGTTTCATTTATGAAACTGACGATTCCGTCGCCCAGTATATTGAATTTCATTTTGGTGAGGATTATTTTTCAGTTCCTAATTTTCCCAAAAATTGCATCGAGCAACTGTTAGCTTTTATTCCCAAGGGGCAAAGGGCCCGCGCCCTCGATTTAGGCTGCTCTGTCGGGCGATCGTCTTTTGAATTATCAAAGTATTTTTCTCATGTGGATGCTATTGATTTTTCAACCAGATTTATCCAGGTGGCCGATCGTATGCAAAACGAAGGATCCATTCACTATGAAGTGGTGAGGGAAGGAAAAATAAAAGAGCGAAAAACTGTGGAATTAAAAACATTTTCTGAAAATCATAAGTTTGCATTTAAAAATATCCATTTTTCTCAAGGAGATGCTTGTAATTTGAAATCACAATTTCATTCCTATGATGTGGTCTTTGCTGGGAATTTAATTGATCGCTTGTACGATCCACGTCTGTTTTTAGAAATGATTGCCGGCAGAATTCTTCCAGGAGGATTCCTTGTCCTCACTTCTCCCTATACTTGGCTTACAGACTATACCCCTCATGATAAATGGATTGGTGGGAGAGTGGAGTCAGGAGGGAGTCCCATTTCGACCATGAGTGGACTTAAATCTATCTTGGAAGGTGCGAGTGACCATAAATTATCCTTACTTGAATGTAGGGACATCCCCTTTGTCATTCGTGAAACTGCAAGAAAATTTCAGCACTCAATAGCTGAAATGAGTATTTGGAAAAAAGTATAAAGGACATGAATTTACATCCCTTGCCCCATCGTAAGTTTATTAACAACCTTCGCTCGATCGCAAACATTACGGACAATTTAAGTAATGCTTGTGCTCCGGCCACCTCTGTTTCTGACTGGGTGAGTGAAGAAAAAATTTTAGAAATCGCAAGACTACCCTCAACTTACGTTTCAGATCTGGGATCTTGGGAGTTACGAAAAACTATTGCCGATCTCTATATCCGACGTCCCTCTCACCCCATCGATCCTGAAGATGTCATCGTGTTTACCGGTGCCCAAGAGGCCATCTTTGCCTTGCAGATTTCTCTTCTAGGCCCTCATGATGAAGTCCTCGTGGTGACTCCCACTTATGGAAGTATGATGAGCTTTCTTTTGAGTTTAAAAATTAAAATCATTGAAGTTCCGCTTTCCCAAGAAAATTCTTGGAAGATCAACGTTTCAAAAATTGAACAATCCCTTACTCCTCGTACAAAATTAATTTCTATTAACTTTCCCAATAACCCCATCGGCGTGGATCTCACCCCCGAAGATAAAGGAGAGTTGGCCAAACTTTCCGAAAAATATAATATTCCTATCCTATCTGATGAAGTCGGGCTTTGGACAAAGTCCCAAACAGATCTCGGAAATTGGAAAGGCGATGCCTTATCTAGTTACTCCGATAAAGTAATTTCCCTAGGTGTGACTTCTAAAAGCTTTGGATTACCTGGTATTCGGCTCGGGTGGCTGATTGTGCGTGATCAAGGGATCAGAGAAAAAATTCTTAGCGTAAAAACTCACCTCTCCATTTGTAGTAGTCAAATAGATGACTTCCTAGCGGTAGAAATTTTTAAGCGTGCAGATGAAATCCTCGTGCACCACAATCAAATGATTGAAGAAAATAAAACTAAGTTTGCTTTATTTTGTAAAAAACACTCCCATTTATTTCGGTATCAAAAAGTAGATACGGGGGTGACAGGGATAGTGGAGTTCGTTTCTTCTCTCGACGTCAAAGAATTCTCTCACTCACTGGCCATGAAAAATCAACTACTCATGATTCCTTCAGAATTTTTTTATCTACCCGGAAATTTTTTTCGAATCGGTTTTGGAGCAAAGAATTTTAGTGAAATGCTGGAGAAACTGGAAGATTTTATTTTGAAAACTTCTTAACTACATTTTCATCAAAATAATTGGCACCCATACCCGCGTCCACCGTAATCACTTGCGCATTAATTCCAGAGCTCATCGAGCTAAGTAAAAAAGTGATCGCGTTCGCCACTTCTTGGGTATCCAAATTTTTCTTTCTTAAGGTGAGAGCTTCGCTATACAAGTAGTGCTCGATGTAGTTGGGGATCCCTGCAGAGGCCGAAGTCTTAAGTGGGCCAGCGGCCACCGCATTGAATCTTATTTCACCACTCAAACCACTTTCACCACTCTTAACATTCATTAGCGAAAAAGATTTTGCTAAATAGTCGACCAAGCTATTGAGCATCGCCTTGATAGGCCCTAAATAACCATAGGCAGTGGCCCTGGTATTAGAAATGGAAACGGTTACCACTGAAGCGCTCGCATTAAAGTGATTTTTAAAAATTCGCGATAATTCTACCAGCGAAAAAGCACTTATCCTTGTCGCCTCTTGGAAGTTTTCCCAACTTGTTTCATGAAAGGGAACAGGATTTTGAAAATTAGCGTAGGCCAGGCAGTGGAGTAGTCCATCTATTTTAGGCAACGTGACCATTTCTTTTGAAAAATTTTCAATCGATGTTGAGGATCCCACATCAAGCAAAAATATCTTTTCATTCGGAAATTCTTTTTCTACAAAATTTTTTTGTGTTTCATTTTGGACACTAAAACTTAAAAGCGATCCCAAACTTTGAAGTTGCTTTGCTGTCACATAAGCGACACTTTTTTTATTTGAAATCCCCGTAATAAAAAAATGCTTATTTTTTAAATCAAACATAACTAAAGACTATTCCCAGCATCACGATCAATCAGGGCAACTGCAAATTCTAAAGTAATTGCTACTTTTTGTTGAACGAGAATTTTTCCTCTCAAAAAAGCAACGTCACCCATTTTTTCTAATAATTGAACATGCCCCTCACTCTTATCTCCTGGGCGAACGATTTGTTTAAATTTGGCTTCACTCATTCTGGTCACGACTGGCGTTCCATTTTTGATACCTAATTTACCTTCTTTACCCTCTTTAACTTCTTTACCATCCTTACCTTGCTGTAAAGACATCCACAAGGCCCCGCACTGCAAGAGCATCTCACACAAAATGACCCCCGGAACAACCGGATTGCCAGGAAAATGTCCTTTCAAAAAATATTCATCCTCTCGCCAGGTATAAACGCCATGAAGGGAATTTTCGCTAGCATCCAAAATTTCATCGACAAACAAAAATGGATGGGCCTGGGGAATAAGTTTTGAAGGGTGAGGAAAGTGCTTATTACTCGATTCCATGATTATAGTCCACCGGTCACGTCGATAGTGGATCCGGTGATGTAGGTAGTCGTGGGAAGCGATAAAAATAACACCGCACCGGCCACATCTTGAACTGATCCAAAGCGCTTCATGGGCACTTGATCGATGTATTGCTTCTTGAGAGCTTCAGGCAAATCACTGACTAAATCCGTTTCAATAAATCCCGGTGCCACATTATTGATGGTGATATTTCTTTTTGCCACTTCTTTACTCAAAGATTTTGCGAAAGCAATTTGTCCGGCCTTGGAGGCGGAATAACTCGTTTGCCCCGGAAGGCCAATGGTGGCCGCCAATGAACTGATGTTCACAATGCGCCCATACCTAAAGCGAAGCATTCGGTCTACGGCGAGCTTAGTCATGTTGAACGTTCCACCAAGATTAGTTTGAATAACTTGATTCCAATCGACTTCGGTCATGAGGGGAAGCAGATTATCTTTTCTGATTCCAGAATTATTAATCAGCACGTGTACTTGAGGATACTTTTCATCAAGAGATTGATAAAATTTTTGACATTCACTAAAGGAGCTTACATCAAATTTTCTTAAATCTAAGCGCTCTTGTTCGTCAGCACTTAAAGATTTTTTAAATTCATTGGCCGCTTGATCATTGGATTGGTACGTGGCCACGACTTTCGCACCAGCACTTAAAAAGCATCTTGCAATGCCCGCGCCAATTCCCCGCGTTGCGCCAGTGATAATAACAACATGATCTTTAAGATCATTTTTTAATTCATTTGATGACATAAATTACCTACAAAAGTTATTAAGAGAACGTATCATATTTGTTTTATTTTTCATTTAAATAACGGTCGACTTCATTGGAAACGATGACCCCATAGTTGGCCGCACCCAACCATCCACTCATGATGATTCCCACTGAGCCCGCGTGAAACAATCCCTTCGCTTCTTTGGGCAATTGTTGGCTCACTTTTAATCCTTCAAATTTAGTCCCGAAAGCAGCGCCCTGATGATGATGAGTATAATGTTCCACCGTCAGGGGAGTCGCGGCGTCTACGAATTCTAATTTATCTCGCAAATCCGGAATCCATTTTTCAAGCGACACAACACAATCTTCCATCATTTTCTTTTTTGCTGCTTCGTATTCTTCTTCACTTAATTTCTTCCAATCTTCATACCGCGCATTCATGCTGGCCACTATGGTTGTTGGCGCGTCCACCATATCAGGTCGCGATTCTGGATAATAAAAAGAAAAGGTTCGCGACGTAATATCAAAATCCATGATCGCTTTATCATCGTAAGTGGGACACGTCGAGGTAAATAACAAATCTCCCAAGTGAGGAATGGTCTGTCCTTTTTTTATCGCCATGTACACTTGGCAACTTGACGAATTCATTCTCACGGCCTTCGCTGCCGCTTTGAAATCCTCTTGAAAATATTGTTCACCGGTCATCTTAAAAATGGTGTTGTATAAATTGGCATTGGATACAACCGCCTTCGCCTCTACTATTTGGCCCGCGTCCAATTCAACACCACGCACACTACCGTTATCATTCATCAAAATTTTACTCACCTTACCTTGCATTTTGATATCTACATTATTTTCAAGTAAGATGCCTTGCATTTTTTTGATTAACTGATCCGTCCCGCCCACAAAAGTATAAACTCCACTTCCCATAAAATTACTAAACACAATTCCATAAGTCACAGCTGGATCATCGAGTGTTGATCCGTTGGCATAGGTGATGGGCTCCATTAAAAGCCTGACCACATCGTTGCGGCCTGGGAAAAATTTTTCAAACAATTCCCGATTCGTCATGGAGATGTCATCGTAAAAATTTAAGCTCTCCACATATTTGAAGAAATCTTCTACCGTTTCAATATTGATACCAAATTTTCCTACCAAAATATTTTTAAAATCCACCTTGGTATAATCAGTTTCTAATTCAAATTGCGGATTGGAAAAGCGAACACCTTTAAGTTGGACAATGTCATCAGCAATTTCTTTACTCCAATACTTTCGGCAAGTTTTTTTCATGCCGGCAGGAAATCCGTGCAACGAGACATCAAAGATAAATTGTTTTTGAGAGCGAAAAAACCAAGTGGCCAGGCCTCCCAATTTATTGTGGGCCTCTAAGAGTAATACTTTCTTTCCACCCTTGGCCAAAATATTGGCCGACGTCATTCCCCCAAGGCCTGAGCCTATCACCACCACATCATAGGTATCATTCACTCTATCCGCTCGGCCAAAAAGCATATAGTCCTCTCATTATTTTCATCAAGATCATTGATCTTAATCGGGGGCCATGTTTAAATCAAGCCCACAAACCACCATTCAATTTTTATTATTAGGAATTCATTCCATGAGTAAAATTTCTCTTGAAGAGGCAAAGAAAGTCTTTACAAAATTTGTGCAAAATTTACAAAATGAAATCACTAAGGAGATGCAGCATCTCGACAGTGGCATCAAAATTATGAATGATCCTTGGGAGCGAAAAGATTTTAAAGGCCTCCCTGGAGGTGGTGGATTAACGCGCTTTCACCAAGGGGAAATTTTTGAATCGGCCGGAGTAAATACTTCTACCATCTGTGGGGCGATTGATCCCAAGTTTGCGTCGCAACTAGAGGGCAGTGGCAGTGACGTTTGGGCCACCGGAATTTCCCTCATCATCCACCCCCGCAATCCCCACATTCCCACCGTTCACGCCAATTTTCGTCTTATTCATCAAGGTGAGCGCTTCTGGTTTGGTGGCGGTGCCGATCTCACGCCCTACTACCCGCACCTGGAAGATTTTCAATATTTCCACCAAGTGTGGAAGGAGGCCTGTGGGCCCTATGAAACTTACTCGTCCATGAAAAAAGTTTGCGACCATTATTTTACCAATCATCACCGCGGCACAGAAATGAGAGGCATTGGCGGAATTTTTTATGATCATTTTTATTCAGGAAATTTAGAAAAAGATTTGGCGATGACCATGGAGCTGGGAAATAATTTTATCCGAAGTTATTTTCCCATTGCTCAAAAACGCAAAGATACTCCTTGGACTGCAGAGGATGAAGACTTTCAACTTCACAGACGCGGACGGTATGTCGAGTTTAATTTAATTCACGACCGCGGTACCATTTTTGGCCTTAAAACCAACGGACGCACAGAATCTATCTTGATTTCTCTTCCTCCGCGAGTAAAGTACACCTACAACTATCAACCTAGGCCACATACGCCTCAATCCGAGATGATGGACTACTATCAACCTCGTGATTGGTAAAAAAAGGAAACTGTTTATGCAACGTTACTGGAAAGAATTGTTTATTTTCGCGATGCTCATAGCAGCGTCTACAACCCAAATTCATGCGCAAGATCTCACCCACAAATGGGGAGTGGGCGGCGCCTTCGGGATTAATTACCCGCAGCAGAGTAATTTTTTTCAAGAAAATTATGATCAAGACAAATTTTTTGAAGCACATCTACTCTATCATTACTCCCCAAGACTCGCTTCAATTTTGGAACTTTCTCATGAAACGTTTGATGCAACGAATGCTGCTGGCACATTCAATGGAGCTCAAACCCTTTTAGGCGGAGTTTTTTATCGCATTGGCAATCCCGTTTCTCCTTGGATTTCAGGATTTAAATTGGGAGTAGGGGCAGCACGTCTAGATGACGACCGCGGATCTAAAATTCGTGTGGCAGCTGCGCTAGGATTTTCCATGGCCTACTTGTTTCAAGAAAAATGGTCCTTAGGTCTTGGGATCGATTACAAATATTTTGATGCTTACAACAATGGTTTTTCTGAATTTAAAACGATTACGCCGATGGCGATGGTGACTTATTACTTTGACGGAGAAAAACGTCGTGATTCCGATCAAGACGGCGTGAGTGATTCCGTTGACCAATGTGCTAACACGCCAGCACGGACAAAGGTAGATGCTAAGGGCTGTGCGGTTGCAGAGGAAGATGACGATAACGACAAAGTTGATAATGCAAAAGATAAATGTCCCAATTCTCCACAAGATGAAAAAGTAGACGCAAATGGTTGTGCCCTTTCTCAAAAAGATTCTGACCGTGATGGCATCAGTGATCTTCGCGATCACTGTCCAGATACTAAAGTCGGAACAAAAGTTAATTCTACTGGCTGTGCTGATAATCAAAAAGTAGAAGTGGAAGTAAACATTCAATTCGCGACGAACAGTTCAGAAATTGAAGCGAAATATTTTGATGAATTGCAAAAAGTGGCACTCTTCTTAAAAAATTATCCAGATACTAAAGGCGTGATTGAAGGGCATACTGATGCTCAGGGAAATCCTAAGGCGAACCAAAAACTTTCAAGTGAGCGCGCTCAAAAAGTTCGCGACTACATCGTGACAAAATTTGGAGTGGATGCTTCTCGATTAACGGCGAAAGGTTTTGGATCAAGTAAACCCGTGGCCAACAATAAAACGGAAGCCGGCCGATCAGAAAATCGAAGAGTGATTGCCGTTTTTAAAGGTAAATAATAATACGAAACCCATTTAGTAGTTTTCCTCTTTGGAGCGCAATAAGTTTTGTTGCGCTCCTTCTTTTTCTTCAAATATTTTCTCAAACGCCATTTATTTTTTAAAAATAGATTTCTGCAAGCCGGAAATTTTTTCCCTGCTTGGTAAAAAAAGTGTCTGAAATCAAACTAAAGGAGTGACCAACTAACCATAGGACAATCATGTTTCATCATCATATTCGCCTTGCTGTGCTCATCAAGATCGCTTCCCTCTTTGCCTGCGCCAGTTTCATCTCTATCGCTAAGGCAGATTCTTTTTCTGAATCTGAAATTTTTTCTAAATTGAAGAAAAAACTTTCGACCGTAGGAAATATCGACGAGCAAAGTGCTTGCTACGTGAATCAAAACGCCGAAGTTGTAGGTGTGAATATTAACCAAAAAAGGGATCTTGCTTCGGTTTCAAAATTACTTACAACCTTTTTTGCCCTGGCGAATTGGGGAGAGCAGTATCAGTTTAAAACAACCCTTTATATTTTTGGAAATAAAGGTTACCTACAAGGCGATCTGGATCCCATTTTTGGCACAAGGAGAGTGTATGATTTAATTTCGCAGTTAAACAAATTGGGCATTACCAAACTAAGTCAGCTTTTTTACGATAAAAAAGTCATTATAAAAGATTCCATTATGTCCCCCTCTAGCGCAACTCAAGTCTATGGCCTTGATCCTGAGGAATTAATTAAGAGCTCTGGCAAACAATTGATGGCATTAATGAATACCGCCAAATGGAGCGAATCGAAAAAAAGTGAGTTTCAAAAATGGAGCGCGGCCTATCCTCGGATTTCTAAAAAAATAAATTTTAGGTTGGAAGAATCAAATCTTACCTCAACAACTAGTCAGAGAGCAGCAGCGCAAAAGATTAAGTTAAACTATCAATACAAAATAGAAATTTTTTCGGAATCACTTTCAGAAATTGTGAAGTTAGTGAATGTCTTCTCCCATAATCCTATTTCTGATTTGTTGTATTACCGTGCGCAAAATAATTCCTCTTTTAAAAAATTCTATGAAAAATACATACCAGGATTTGCTGATACCTTTGAATTCTACTCTGGATCTGGACTTCCCGTTTATGATCAAAAAGAATTAAAAGCGTTTTTTCGATCTCAAGAAAATTTAAGATCTCTTGAATTGACGTCCAGCGATCAAAGAGAAGGTGATACCCTTGCTGTAGATGAAAAACGCTTGAGCGATTTTGAAGACTTGGAATTCAGCGTGGCGCACAATGAATTACTTGTTGAGTCCGACCAGCAACAATTTGAAAACTTAAAAAAATCTCGAAAAACTAATCGATCAAATTGCGTCGGAGTTCTGAAAATCTTGGAACTTTGGAGTAAATTTTCTGCGGGTGAAAGGCCCTCGGAAATTTTAGGATTTCAATATCCCTCTGAAATTATAAAGGGGCAGCGAGCAAAAAACTGGATCGCAGTTTCGGGACGAGAAGGCACAATAAAGGGCCGTTACCTCGATCTTAAAAATCAATTTTTAGCGAAGACTGGTACGCTTAGGGACACAAGTAATTTAAGTGGATCATTGATGACCGAAAAAGGACAAGTGCACTTTTCGATCATGAATCATTTTGTGGCACAGCAAGAGGGAAAAGTAGATCAATCGAGAAAAATTCAGCGATCCATCGTGGATGACTTATTTTTATCCTTCGATGGCGCAGCTGCCTTTGACTACCGTTTAAGTAGAATAAATTCTGAAGTATCTTGGTTTGGAACGAAAAAAGTGCTGATAGAAACTCGTAGGAAAACGGGGCCCTTTTAAGGCAAGCAGTTGAATTTAACTTCTTGGTAAACTTTATTCTTAAGTGTGATGGCCTCAGATAACATTTTGATGGTGATGACGTTTTTTTGATCTTTGATTTCAAACTTAATATCTTGCGTCTTTTGAGCGCCGTAAATTGTGGTACTCACTTCCCATGTTTCTTTATCAAGTTGTGTTAAGGGCAATTCGTATTTCTTTCCTTCATTCTTTGAATTAACAATTCCAAAGACAAGTCGCTGGGGAATGGCGTCGTAGATATTATGTACGGAAATAATGCCTATTCCTTCTAAGGTGACGTAGTTTTGTTCTGCATTGAGTTCCAGGGCGACCCGGTGACATTTTTTAGAGGGACGAAATGACGCCAATTCTTCTGGCGTAAGTTTGACAATTTTGGGATTTGCGCTCGCTCTGGTAATCGAAGCAAGAGTTGAAAATAAAAATAATAAAATCGATAAAGCGATAATTTTAAAAAAGTAGAACCGGCCTGTTTCTAGTAATTGATTAAGCATTAGGTCTCAATACCTAGATATTGAGAAAATGGCAAGTTCATTTAGCTGAGCTGAGGAAATTAGTGGGAATTTTCTAACCAGCGCTCCGCTCGCATCGCGGCCATGCAACCCGAGCCAGCAGCAGTAATCGCCTGGCGGTAGTAAGAATCTTGCACGTCGCCGCAAGCAAAGACGCCTGGTATATTGGTGTCTGGTGTTCCAGCAATTGTTTTGATAAATCCATTTTCATCTGTAGAAATCTGCCCCTCTAAGAAGGTCGTATTCGGCGTGTGTCCAATGGCATAAAAAAGGCCGTCGGTTGGACGCTCAGTCGTCACTGCGGTCACTAAATTTTTTACTTTTATTCCCACGACACTTTGATCTTTTTCTAAAATTTCTACCACTTCACTATTCCAAATAAATTCAATCTTGGGATTATTCATCGCCCGCTCAATCATGGGCTTCGAGGCCTTGAGCTTATCTCTACGGTGAATGACGTAAACTTTTTTTGCAAATTTCGTAATAAACGTTGCGTCTTCCATCGCTGTATCGCCGCCGCCCACGACGTGCACGATGCGGTCACGATAAAAGAAACCGTCACAGGTGGCGCAAGTACTTACGCCTTTGCCTGTTAATTCTTTTTCTCGAGGTAGGCCTAAAAATTTTGCACTGGCGCCGGTAGATAAAATGAGCGTTTCTGCAAAATAATCTTCCCCATCTTCAGTTGTTATTTGAAAAGGGCGTTGATTCAATTGCGTTTTTACTATTTTTTTTCCCAAAAACTCTGCACCAAAACGCTCAGCTTGCGACCTCATATTGTTCATGAGCTCTGGGCCGTTGATTCCGTGGATGAAACCTGGAAAGTTTTCAATATCGGTCGTTAAGGTGAGCTGACCGCCAGGTTCTTTGCCCTCGAAAACGATAGGGGATAAATTCGCTCTCGCCGCATAAATGGCCGCCGTCATACCAGCAGGGCCCGTTCCAATAATGATAAGCGGTCTTTTGTTATGTTTTTGGTTCACATGATGCTCACGAGTTAAGTTTTGAACTATCTGTGGATGTGGTCGTTGTTACACCCAACTTCTTTTTGACCACCGCCGGACGGTCATCTAGTTCCGGATGCATTTGATAATATCCTTCCACGGAAACGAGGTCGGACGGGTTTTTTGATTCCCGAGTAAGTCGATAGGTTTTTCCGGTGAGTGTGCATTCGTATCGATAATAAGTTTTTTCGCGACGTCTTCTTCCGTACATAATGTAATTTCCTGTTATTGAAAGTAGGGGATGGTATTAATACTTGATAACCTAAACTACAAACAGGCGGCAAAAAAGTCAAACGAAGTTGTATTTCTGACATGTGGTAGTAGAATAATCTTATACAGAAGTGTGATCATTTGAGAGAGGCCTTAGGATGAGGATTCGTCTTAGAAATTTATCTGGGGTTATTTTGTTGCTTGTGGCTTCATCTGCCCGTTATGTTCTGTCTCAAGATGAAGACTCCTTCGAAGAGTCATCTGAGGAGTCTGTATCGTTGGGCGCAGAAAATGAATCCAACGTTCCAGACGAATCCGTGGCCCAAGAGAAACTCACCGTCGACAACACGCTTACTATTCGCATTTTAAAATCAACTTCCTCGAAAAAAACTATTCTCATTAATCGGGGCACCGATGATGGCCTTGACATGGGAATGCACGCCCGCTTTTTTAATGAAGGGGGGACAGTCGCCCGGGGAATCTTGGTGGATAAAAAAGATGATCGTTCCATTTGGTCTATCTATCGACAAGTTTCTCCAGACCTTCTGGAAACAGATCAAGTGATGTCGATTAAAATTACGCCGGAAGTAAAAATTACCAACGATGAAACGAAATCTGTTTTGCGAGAGGGCCTTGATCAAAAGCTTCTTCCGGATCGGTTGGCACCTAACCGAATTCCATTGGATCAAGTTCAAGGTGACTTGCCTACGGATTTAGCAAGTTCTGGAGTGGCCGAGTCCAATCTCTCAGATTTTAACGCCAAGGATTTGGATCTAACAAAAAAGAGTATCGAAATTTATTTCAAAGGATTTCTCTTAGCTCAAACATCTGAGGCCACCTCAAGCGATGGCGCCACCTTTACGGGAAGTAGTTATGCGGGAAGTGTTTCCTTGGGAATAGAAAAATATTTTACCCGCAGCGATTCATGGTTGAAACGTTTTTCCATT
This sequence comes from Bacteriovoracaceae bacterium, assembly GCA_029865945.1. Classification (GTDB taxonomy): domain Bacteria; phylum Bdellovibrionota; class Bacteriovoracia; order Bacteriovoracales; family Bacteriovoracaceae; genus JARXAH01. The sequence goes on from JARXAH010000022.1 coordinate 27,765, forward strand.
ACGCCCTATGGCCACTTTGGTGCGCAGAAATTGCTTTCTTACGAAGGAACTCAAACCGATAGTCAATTTTATGAAGCGGGAATTGGTCTCAATTTTTATTTTTTAGATGCTCCACATTTAGCAGATACCCTTCATCCTTACTTAAGTTTTGCTAGTACTTATGGAGTTGTTCAAGATCAATTTTCTAGTGGACAGCGCGACGCGAATAGAGACGCTGCCTCTCTCTCCAAGGTATCCGGAAAGACTTCCTCTGTTTCTGGCGGAGTCGGGGTAAAATATTTTACCACGAGGGGATGGTCCTTTAGTTTTTCTACCGAAATCGTGAGACGAATTGATCTTTTTGATGGAGATCCTGATACAAGCAATGCTCTCTGGGACCGCATTGTGCTTGGGCCAAGAGTTTCTTTCGGCATGGGATTGCGTTTTTAATTAACATGAGCTCGGGAAATCCGTCGGTCTGCTGTGTAGCAAGAACTGCTCTCTGAACCATGCTTTGGCATGCTTCAGTTTGCGGCTTGGTTTTCACCAAGCCTCAGTCGGTCGCACTTACTCGAAAATGCCTATGCATTTTCTCCCCTTGCATACCTCGGATTTGCCGACTCAAGGCTTTTTTATCAATACAGTTCTGATGTTTTTCACCGAGCTGAGGTTAATTATATTCTTTTTCTCATTTTGCTGGCGAAAGTGGCAAAGGGCACAATTTTTTGCAAGAAGGGCGACTGAACTCCTACATATTGCTGAACGCATTGTGCGTTTTTAGAGGGAGTTTTTGCGCCAAATTTTTGTGCGCAATGTTTTGAGGCCGCCACATAAAGATTTTCACAGCTATTTAAAAATTTTTCACCTTCTTGAGAAGCAAGTTGTTTTTGAATTCGCAAAATAAGTTTTTCTTCTAATTCCATTTTTTGATCAAAGTTTTGGGCCTTCAATTGATCTTTATTATTTTGTACCAAGATTTTGGCAATACTAAAGTCCAGATTTTTTGATACGACCGATGGAAGTGATTTGAAATCAAAAGAATTTTTGTTGTTAGCAATATTTCGATCAATCATTTTATTGAGTTTATAGTACGCCGTCATTTTTTCTTGCACCATTCTTCGTCCAAGGTCTACGCAAAGAGGACGGTATTCATTAGCTAAGGAAGGAACTGAATGAATTAGATTCATGATTGAAATCATTAAAAATGTTAATTTTGTTTTCATTTAATTTTTCCTTCTGGATTTTGTTGTCTCTGTTGTAGACATTCTTTGCATGTGGTATGCCAAACAGCTTTTTAATGAAATTGCATACTTAAATTTTTAGACTGTTCAATCTTTTTACAGAGTCGGAAATCTTTACACAACAACGACTTTTTTTAAATCATTTTAAGGCCCTATGAGACAATAGATGTATGAATAAAATTCAAAAATCACATTTTTCTCAATTTTTTTCTCTCTTTATCCTTATGGGCGTGGTGTTTTCGTTTTCTTTTATGAGCGAATCTTTCGCAAAGAATTTGAAAAAAAAGACTCACAAGGCAACAACCGCCAAAAATCATAAGAAAAAAGTATCAAAAGTGAAGCTTGAGGAAAAACCTGATGTCGCAATAACTTCGGAAAAAACAATTAGTTTATCCATCAATCCCATGAGCGAAAATAGTTTGGATCCTGACCTCATGATTCAATTTTCTGTTACGACTCAAGATAAATTGACTGAAGATAGCCTCAAAGATGCCATGATTGCTTTTGGAAGAAGCTATCCAAGAAAGTGTGTGGTGGAATTGCCACTTTTAAGTCAAAATCCAAAATACTATTTAGGTAATTCTTCTGTGTTTGTTTCTCAGTCTGATTTAAAAGGTTATGGAATCAGTGATACTGATAATTCTCTTAATACCACCATGGCAGATACTAAAGACATACAAAGCTTAATGAAGACGTGGGATCAAGGTTCAAGAGGAATTTCCTTTTCAGAAATAGATAGTGAAAATATGAAAAAATTTATCGATCAATTAGTGGCGCAACTTAATTCCACGGAACATCAAGAGTGTATCAAAAAAATAGAAATTCAAAAATCACTCACGGCAAAAGAATCAACCGCCCCAACCTTGTAACGGATTTAAAGTTTTCTTCTTCGAGTAAGGAATTTTTCTTCTATTACAAAGTGTTTGTGCAATATCTTGCACCATCACTCGAAAGGTAGTGTATTTACCACCCACTAGTACAAAGACATTATTCAAGGGCTCAAAAATTTTATGATGCCGACTAATTTTTCCCACATCGGATTGACTTGATATATTGTCTTCAGGTCTAGAAACGACTAGCGGTCGAATGCCACTGTATTTGGCCAAGATATCTTGCGTGGAAATATTTATTTTTGGAAAATAAAAACGCAAACAATCTAGTAAATAGTCTGTTTCTTCTTGAGTGATAAATTTTTCTTGATCAATATTTTTAGGATCAATCGATTTCTCCGTCGTACCCAGTAAAACTTTATTCCCCCTCGGCATTAAAAAAATGACTCTTCCGCTTTTATCTTGCATGACCATGGGGTGAGGTAAGCTCAAGGATTTAGAGTCAAGCCAAAGGTGGGAGCCTCTGGAGGGCCTCAAGCAATTGATCCACGGAATTTTTAAGTGATTCATCATTTGATCGGTGAAGGGCCCGGTGCAAAAAATTACTGAATGGGCGGTGATGATTTTTTGGGAAGAATTTTTTTGAGCTAAAGTGAGTTCATAAGTTGTTCCTTCATGAGTGCTTTTTGTTTCCATTCCCCGCAATTCACTGTAGGCCCACGCCTGATTGCTAGGATTTTGCAGCAAGGCGTCCTGCAAGTTCGCCATCCCCAACCCATAATCATCCATGTAAGCATCTTCATAACGGGCCGTGCCTTGTAGTCCATCTGCGTTAAGTAAGGGAAAAAGTTCCAGCGTTTTTTTTGCACTGATGGGTAAATAAATGGGATCGTTGCCTGAGGCGAGTAGTCCATAGAGAAGTGATCCCAAGGAAGTCGTTACAATGTTATGAGGAGAGTGATCATAAACGGGGATATGAAATTTAGCTCGCATAGCATATTGAGGTAAAAGTTTTAGCCAAGTATTTTTTTCTCTTAAGGCCTCAAACACTAGCTCAAAATCCAAAGATTCTAGATATCGAATTCCCCCGTGAAGCATCTTGGAGCTGTATTGACTTGTTTCACTGCAAAATTCGCCGCGCTCAATAATGAGGGCATTGACACCGTGAAGCGAAAGATCTCTCAGAAGTCCAATGCCGTTAATACCGCCACCAACAATAACAACATCATAATGGGAATGACTCATAGTTTGATTGTCCTTACGATAATGCCAGTACAAAGAATTTTTTTACCTTGGTCAATTCCCGTTAGCGCCTGTTCGACCTTCCAGTTGATGAGGGAATTTCCTTTACGCAATTTAATTTCTTGCTTAATGCTCGGCCATACTAAAAATTGATCGCCAGATCTTTCGTCCATCCAGATGGTTTGTATTAAAGGCCCTATCGTTTCTAAAATTTCATGGCCGGGAATTTTATGATCCATTGAGAGAATGATTTGGTCATGATCTTTCTCAAAGTCATGTTGCGAGGTTTGATTTAATTGCATGGTGGCCCGAGATTCACCTTGCTGATTTTCAAAATGGGCAGATGAGTTTTCAAAGAGATGAGAGTGATTAAGATAGACGTGGGCCTGAGTTTTCATCAAGTCTTGATAGAGAAAATTGGCCACATATTCATTGATCTGGGAGATGAACACTGTCCCCCTTTCAATTGAGCGGTCGAGTAGATTCGCCATGACGGAATCCTTATAGAGTCCAATTTTTTTCAAAGAATTTTGAATATGTAATTTATCAGTTTCTTTTTTTATGTGAGAAATGATCATACTAAAGGGGGGAACTCCTTCAAGAGGAACATGCTCAATTTGTACGGATTCCATTTCACTTTTTAATTCTTGAAAGTAGTCTTGGGATTTTTTCTTGGATCTTTCGGACAACATTTCTGAATCATTCTTGGTACTTTTTTCATCTTTTGAATGATCATCATCACTAAAAAGGGAATCTTGGAATTGATCGCTAGGTTCCAAAAATGAAACATCATCTTGCGTTTTTTCTTCTGCCTCAAAACTAGGAGTGGATTCCTCTTCCAATAAATATTCCTCACTTTCCTTAGTTTCCTTAGGAACCGGAGGAACATTTTCATCCCTATTTTCAGGAGACGAAATTTCGATTTGAGTTTCGATTTGATTTTCTGATAGAGATTCTGATTCTAAATGATCGAAAGGTGCGAGATCCTCAATGCGAGTAATGTCTTCGCTCGATTTTACATTCGGTCTTTTTTTGGGAGGGGAAATCATGCTCATATTTCCCCATGATAACATATAACTTTTTTGAGTCTGTAGAGGGTTAAGATGTTCCTAGGCCGACCTAGGCCGACTTAGGCACCGTGACAATGCTTATACTTCTTACCTGACCCACACGGACAAGGATCATTTTGTTTTACGTGCGCGAGTTGTCGCTTAATGGGCCCCGCTGGCGATTGGGCCTTCTTTTCTGCTTGATCTTTGCGCTTGGCCGCTTCTTCTAGTTGTCTGCGGTGGGCCTCAAGTTGCTTATCCATCATCTCTTGTTGTCTTCGCTTGATTTCATCAATTTCAGCTTGGGTATAGAGCCTGATACTGAAGAGTGTTTCAATGACGGAACGCTTGATTCTTGAGCGCATACTTTCAAACAAATGGAACGCTTCACGTTTATATTCCACGAGGGGATCTTTTTGGCCATAAGAGCGAAGTCCAATCCCATCTTTCATGTGATCCATCATAAGGAGATGATCTTTCCAGTGACTGTCAAAGGTTGATAATAAAACTTCCTTGGAAGAAAGCCTCACCTGTTCGGGATCATATTGCTCAAATTTCGCCTTTAAAGTTTTACTGCTGATGTCAACTAATGCGGTATTGAGTTCGCCTTTAAATTGATTTAAAACAATTTCTCCCGATAATTTTTTTTCTAGTTCTTCTTTAGGAATCGCATAAACATCGGCCACTGTGGTAGTCAAGGCCGGCCAATCCCATTCCATCACCGGTGTATTAGGTGCGGGCACATACTCTTCTTGAATTTGCAGCGCTACATCTTCTTGAAAGGCCCCAATAAGATCTTGATTACCATCATCATTGAGAATTTCTCGGCGGATTCGGTAAATCACTTTTCGCTGCTCATTCATCACATTGTCGTAATCTAGTAAGTGCTTACGAATATCAAAGTTATGTGCTTCCACTTTCTTTTGCGCCTTCGCAATGGCATTACTTATCATTCTATGTTCAATAGGCTCATCTTCTTTGAGGCCCATGGTGATCATAATTTTTTTAATTCGGTCACTTCCAAAAATTCGCATCAAATCATCTTCAAGGGATAAGAAAAATTTTGATCGCCCTGGATCTCCTTGTCGTCCGGATCTTCCTCGCAACTGATTGTCGATCCGTCTCGCTTCATGTCTTTCCGTTCCAAGAATGAAAAGACCTCCCAGTAACTTTGTTTCAGGGGTCAATTTAATATCTGTTCCTCGGCCCGCCATGTTGGTGGCAATGGTCACAGCACCCTTAGTACCGGCCTGGGCAATAATGTGTGCTTCCCGTTCGTGCTGTTTCGCATTGAGTACTTCGTGAGGAATTTTTTTTGCACTCAAATAGCCTGATAAGATTTCAGAGCTCTCAATGGAAATAGTTCCCACTAAAACCGGTTGTCCTTTTTCGTGAGCGAGAGCAATCATTTCTGCGGCGGCCAAGTATTTTGCTTTTTTAGTGGCGTAAATGACATCGGCCTCATCGTCTCGCACCATCGGTAAATTAGTTGGGATTACGACCACATCGAGGTTGTAGATTTTTTTAAATTCTTCTGCTTCCGTATCGGCCGTTCCCGTCATCCCGGAGAGTTTTTCATAGAGTCTAAAATAATTTTGAAAGGTAATAGATGCTAATGTTTGATTTTCTTTTTTGATCTTTACATTTTCTTTTGCTTCCACCGCTTGGTGAAGCCCGTCAGACCAACGAGATCCTTGCTTGAGGCGGCCAGTAAATTCATCTACGATAATAATTTGATCATCTTTAACGACGTAATTTACATCTTTTTGATAGAGCGTGTGGGCCTTGAGAGATTGATTCACGTGATGCACAACTTCAATGTGGGCCGGGTCAAATAAATTGTCGATGCGAAGAATTTCTTGAACTTTGTGAATACCGTCGTCCGTCAAAACCGCAGAGTGATGTTTTTCATCAACAAGGTAGTGAGTTTCTTTTGTAAGTTTGGGAATGACTTTATCAATTTTATAATAAAGCTCTACGTCCCCTTCACTTGGCCCAGAAATCAAGAGCGGAGTTCTCGCTTCATCAATTAAAATGGAATCGACCTCATCGACGATACAAAAGTGATGGGGGCGCTGAACATAATGATCCAAATCAAATTTCATGTTGTCGCGAAGATAATCGAAAGCGAATTCGTTGTTCGTTCCATAAGTGATATCTGCGGCGTAGGCCACTTTTCGCTCTTCATCATCTAGGTCGTGCACGATGGTCCCTACCGTTAGGCCCAACCATTGATAGAGTGCTCCCATTTCTTCGCCGTCTCGTTTCGCTAAATAATCATTCACGGTCACCAAGTGAGCGCCTTTTCCCGTGAGTGCGTTGAGGTAGAGGGCGAGCGTGGCGGTTAAGGTTTTTCCTTCACCGGTTTTCATTTCTGAAATTTTTCCTTGATGAAGAACAAGTCCACCCATGAGCTGCACATCAAAGTGACGCATTCCCAGAACTCGCTTTGAGGCCTCTCTGACAACGGCAAAGGCCTCCGGTAACAATTGATCAAGTGATTCGCCGGCCTTAAATCTCGCTCTAAAAGAGGGAGTTTTATTTTTTAATTCTTCATCGCTTAAGGATTGAATTTTAGGTTCCCATTGATTGATGACATCCACCACTTTTTTGAGAGATCGAACATCTCGGTCTTGTTTGTTTCCAAAAACGGTACGCATGATTTGATAAAACATGATTTTTGCCTTGATAGGGTTTTAATTTTTAATAAGTAGTTAGTTATTTTAATATTACTCTAGAATAAAATAAAAAGGGTCGACTGGCACACCGTTAATTCGCACTTCATAGTGAAGGTGTGGCCCGGTAGAATGTCCTGTACTCCCAACGTTGGCAAGCAATAAACCGCGGCTCACGACTTGACCCGTTTTTACGTGCAACTTTTCTGAATGAGCGAACATGGTTTCAATCCCGTAGCCATGATCAATTTGTACGTGCTTTCCAAAGCCAGGTTTGATTCCCGCAAATACCACCACTCCATCAGCAGGCGCGACAATAGGCGCTCCAAAAGGTGCACCAATATCGATTCCTTCGTGCATTTTTAATTGGCTGGTGTAGGGATTAAGCCGTGGCCCAAAAAAACTAGTAATCCATCCGTTGGTAGGCATGAGGACGGGAGTCGACAAAATCATGGACTCGCGGTCAATAAGATTCTGATCCACTTCTCCGAGCAGTCCTTCAAGGTGGATGGCGAAATTTTTTTGAAGTTCATAAGTATAATCAAAAGTTGCTAGTTGATTCGCCAAACCTTCAGCTCGGGAGTTGAGGGTAGAAATTTTATTAGTCACCGAAGTATATTCGTCAGATAGGCCAAAAGCTTCTCTAATCCCACTTCCATAGCGGCGAAGAAGTTCGCGGTAACGTTCATTTTCCAATAATGACGAAGTCATCTGGAGAACAGGAGTTAACGGCCCATCACCTTGGGAATAATTTGAACCAGAGGAGGCCGCATTTTGCGCGTGGGCCTTTGCCCAAAAAAGATGAGAAATCATTTCCTGACTAAGTTTTAAATAAGGAATAGATCGTAGTTGTGGTTTTGTTTTATTATCGATGAATGTCGTTGAATCGCCGCCTGAGGAGGGTACGTTATTTTCAACGGGAGGTGCAGCAGGGGCCTGGATAGAGGGAGAAGAAGAGGATGGCGCCGAGGGAACATTGTCTTCGTTCATCGTGTCGCTATTTTTTAATTTTTCCGATCGTTTTTTTTGGCGATAGGGCATAGTTTTGGCAGGATTGATGGTTTCCGGATCATCCTTGTCGAGAATTAAATCTCTCGATTTTCTACTTGAGCTTTGGCCCGAACTTGCACTAGATCCTGAGGCCTCATTATCTGTATCCACACTGTTTTGATCTTGAAGAAGCTTGAGCGTTTCAAAATAGGAACGTGTGAGTTTTTCGCGGTCTAATCCTGTAATGGTGCGAATCTTTTTTTCAAAGATACTAATTCGCTCAAGGTCTTGGCCGAGCGCATTCATTTTCATTTGCATGATTTGGAGTTGCTCTCTTAAGATTTTATTTTCTTTAGTGACATACTTTCCATCCACCACATTGCTCATGAGCTTCCAGTAATCGATATAAAAAACGCCGAGAGTGATAAGAAAGATCGCCAAGAAGACGGACACGAGCCTGACAGTTAAAGCAGAAATTTTCACCGTCTTGGATGCTTGAGTTTTTTCGGGGATGATCACTAGAGTATAATACTTATCCATAAACACCACTGGAGTCAGAAGGAAGTAGAAAAAAATAAGCGCTATTTTCTAAGTGCCTGAAATGGGAAGTAAAGTCAAGGTAATGGATCGATTACCAAAAAGGGATTACGAATCTTCAAGGGAGGGATTTCTCAATGAGAGGACATTCTCTTCGGCCTGTTTATTCTCCTCATTTTCTTCACTGTGAGAGAGCGAATTTCGTTTTATGTAATTGTGGGCCCTGCATTGAGACAATTTTGGAAAATATTTTTGTAGGGCGACGAGTTCTTGCAGTCCGAAATTTATGTTTGAGATTGAGTCTTCGATTAATTTTTTTGTTTTTCCGAATTCCAACATTCGAAAGGCGATTTCTGCAAGTTCTTGTGGCCCGAAAGGTTTAACCACAAAATCAAAGGCACCCAGTTGCATGGCACTGATGAAGTTTTCTTTTGTTTCGTAGGCACTAATAAAAGTAAACGGCGTACTAATTCCTTTGGATCGCAATTTTTTTAGTAATTCTAGTCCAGATCCTTGGGGCATATTGATGTCGCAAAAAACAGCGGTAATGTCATTGTTCATTAAGATTTGTTCGGCACTTTTGATATCTGTGCAGGCAAGACAAGAGACCAGTTCTTTTTTTAGGAACGCCTCGATGATTTCAAGGATGTCTGGTTCATCGTCAATGATGAGAAATTTGCTAATGTATGGGGAGGTATTCATAAATCCTATCCTTGGGTGTGAATATATATAAAATTATTCTAATTGGAATAAATAGTCAATAAATTTGCTAACGTTGTTTAAGCGTGAATAGGGTTGCTACCTCGTGATATTTATAATTTTATTTTAATTAATACCTTTTGTCCCAATAACAAGCTTCTTGGATCAATGATGGATTGTGGGAATTCAACTAAAAATCTTTTGCTATCTTCAGCGCCAAGGATTGATTGCAATAGGGGCATGGCATGCCATAGTCTTTGCGACCAGTTCAAGGCCTCGGCCTTTCTATCTTCTGCAGTGGGTAAAGTTAATGGAAGAGTTTTTAAATCAATTTGGCCTGGATCTATTCCAATATCAATAAACATGCCTCTTAGTTTTAATCCTATGTTTAGATCAATTGTACTTTTGGTTTCTATTATTTTTATTTGATCCATTAACCAAGCATTATCGGTGTCAAAATGAGACATAGCTCCGAAAGATTCAATCAGAAAAATTTCACTGCTTTCGCTAGCTAACTTGATGATATTTTTAATGGCATGGTAGCGGAGTTCAATGCTAGGTAAGTGTTGAAGTATATAGCGGCAAAAAATTTTATTAAATAAACCGATGTTCATTTCACCAACAATGGATTGTTGAAAAAGTTGGATTTTCGATGTTGATGGAAGTTTTTTGTTTTCGCGCTCTGCATCATTAAGAAGATTAGTAGAGATATCAATCCCACTAATTGAACAAGAAATATTTTTTTCAAGATATTTTTGACACAAGAATCTACTCAATAGTCCAGTGCCACAGCCTATATCGATAATCCTATCGTTCTCATTCATTGTAATATTTAAGGATTGGATTTCGTCTTCTAGCGAAAAAGTTTTTGATTTTGCTTGTTGTTCCAATCGGAGTGTTTCACTGGGGTTATCGAGTTGATATGAATTGTTGGCCATTGGTGATATCCTTTTTTTATTCCATTTGGAATAATTAATATTAACATCACTTTCGTAATATTCAATCATTTTTCAAGGAGGAAATATGGTAAATGTCTTAAAGGAAAATCAAAATGAAAGAGATGTCCAACTTTTGCTCATTCAAAATTATTTTTCACAAGTTGGGGAAAACGTAGATTTAGATAAATCCTTTTGCCAAATGTTAGCTACTAAAAAAAAGGGATATCTCACGATGCATGAGTCCAGATTTCTCCCTGTTAATACTTACGATTATTTTTCTATTCATATATTACTGTGTGACAGGCAATCGAAAGAAATAATTTTAACCGCTAAAATTGTAACTTATTTTGATTGTGAATTTTATCATTTAAAATTTCCCCTCTTAGACATGGAAGGTGTTTTTAATCCTTTAGAAATGCAGGAAGTAAAAAAAATCATAAGTACCAGAGTCAATCTTGGACAAAATATTAGTTACTCTGGAGGGTGGACTATTAACCCTAAGTTTAAAGGGTTGGGAATGTCATCTTTACTTAGAGATATTTATACCGGGATACATTATCAGGTACATCAGTATTTCAACATTCATACAATGATGGGATTTGGAGCACCTAAAGTTGGAAGTTTAGAATTCTTTAAAAAATGGGGAGTAAGGCCACTTGTTGTTGAGGGCAATGAAATGTCACCCATCGCTATGCCTTTTTGTAACTTTACAGAATTAGTTATGGCCTGGGGAGATATTTCAGATTTAAGTGACTATAAAAAAGAAATGGGGCAAAAATATAATTCAATTTGGCAAAATCGAAAAGAATATTTATTAAGAAATAATATTAAGGTGGCCTCGTAAATTGTTTTCTTTTAAGTAAAAATCTAACTTCTGTCTCCCTTTATGAAAAGAGGTTTTAACATTAATGATATTCATTGGGCGTTTCCCCATGAGTACCGTTGTGCATTCCATTGTAAATTTTTTAAATAAAACAACTTCTGGAGTAGTTAATTCTTTTAGCTTTAGGCCATCGTGAATATCTTGTTTTGCCAAACTACTGACATGTAAAATGTTATCGTTTTTTTTAAGGGAGTACTCAAAATTGGATTCATATTTTGTTGAATTGACCACCATTAGTCGGAGCGTAGATTCATCTGATCGAAAAGTTTTTGCAAGTTGTAGTATCTGGTGACGATTATTTATTTGGTAGCAAAGATAACTTAATTCACGAAAATGTAGTGGCGTAAAATTAAGTTTACTACTACAAAAACGAAAAAACTTATTGACAAGTAAAACGTTAACTTGAATTTGATCATTTGTGAAACATTCCCTGGTTAAGTGTAAGTGATCCAGTAAGGCCTGTTCGGTTTGAATATTAAATTTGCATCTTACGTAGGCTAGGCAGGCCTGAAGGACGGAAATTTTAGTGCCTGCGCAATCTAAATATTCTTGAGGAATGGACCAAGGCGTACGAAGGAATTTCTCTTTAATTTCTTTCCACGGGGGAGCATCTGACAATATATGATCGATAGAGATTCCTATTCGCTCTGAAATTTTCAAAAAATGAGATAACTGAATTTTATTTTTTAAAAGCTTTTCTTTGAATTTTTTTGGATGATCATTTAAAAAAAATTCTAATAGGGAGGGATTATTCCCGAATTGATAAATAAGGTTGTGGAAAAAAAAATATAATTTTTTATCAAAATCCTGATACATATATTTTAATTTCCAATCCTGGGTGTTCTGCCCGGTTTTGGGATTTATGAATTTTTAAAGGAGTATGAAAAGTTACCAGAAAATCAAAACAAATAAACTTAAGGAGAAAAGAATCTTCTAGGTTTGATGTATTTTGCGAGTTTGAATTTTTTAAGGAAATTGCAAATTGAAGATATTTTTTTTCTTTTTTGTAGTCACTCACATTTATCATTTGATTGTTGATGACAATGGATTTAATTAAAGATTCAGAAAAGGGGATTTCATCTTGGGGGATATAACTTTTAAATATTTCTTCTACTTTTTCTTTAGGGGCATATTTGATGAGCTCATTGATGAACCTACTATTGAATTTAATGGAAGAAAAAGAAAGAATATCTTTATCCATGTTTAGAGATTGATAAATCTTGGGAAATTTATTTCTCCTTAAGGTCTCAAGTAGAAAAAAAATACATTTTGCTGATAAAAATCCCTCTTTTAAATAGATGGCATAGGGTGAAAAGTTACTTAATTGGAAATCATTATCGTTGTATGGGTGCGTGATATGTCCAAAGCGGAAAATATTTAAATCAATTTTTAGCTTTTCTGAAAGCTGTATTACAAATTTTAAATCTGGGCTGAGGTGTCCGTTTTCTATTTTTGAAAGAGCGGATTGTGAATAACCTAATAATGAGCAAAATTGTTGCTGAGAAAGTCCATGAATTTTGCGAAGGCTTCTGATAATCTGAGATTCATCGAAAAAATATTTTTCTGATACTGAAATCATCTTGTGATTTATCTCCACCTTACTAGTTCTGGGAATTCAATGTGTGAGTAATGTTTGGAATTCTTCAGAACTTTATATTTATTGTGTTTGAAGTAATTTCTTAGGTAAGGAATTTCATTTGAACGTACTATAACTGGGTCATTTTCTCCGAAATAAGTAATGGTAGGAATGGAAATTTTTTGATTTGGACTTAATTTTACGATTGGCATACTTAGTCTTACGCTAAAAAAACTGGCCGGGTCAAAAGCAAAGGCCCCAGTTAAGAAACTAAAATATTTACTCAAATTTTCAAAGCTACTCCAGTAGTTCGTAAATAACAGTAGAGGCTCATACTTTGAGGCCAAAGTAAAGGCCTCTAATTTTTTTTGATTAAAACCAGGTTGTAATTCATTCATCAGTTGAAAAATTTTTACACTAGTTTCATAGTCGCCACTCGATGCTAATCCGTTGGCCGCCAAAGTAAGGATATTTTTATCGGAATTATCTATATTTAATCCTGGGGAGAAAAGTATAATTTTTTTAATATTTTTTGGAAATTTTTTTGCTAGATAAACAACTGCATGAACACCAAATGAGTGGGCCACTAAGGTTACCTTTATTTTTGAATTGTTTCTACAATGGTTAGATTCAATCCATTTTTTTTGATGTTGGAGTATTCCCAGAAAAGATTTCTTAGCATTTACTAAATAATGATGAAAAGCATTTTCATGTGTGAACGGAAATCCTGATGATCTCAATTGAGAGGGTTCATCAATTCCTATTGGACTAAGGCCTAAAGACTCAAGATAGGGGAATAAAAGTGATCGCTCGGGATTTGAATTAAATCCTGGGCCCCCTGGAAGAAAGACAACAAGTGGCCTCACAGAACTACGTTGGCAATTATGAGATTCATTTGCGTATGTTTCAAGTGCGTATTTTTCAAAAGCGTAAGAAGGGCCTTGAGCAATCACAAATAGCATTGATAAAATAAATGGAATGAACCGATTCATCGACTATTCTCCTTGTATTCCAACGAGGATATTCCAGTTGGAATAATGAGTCAACGAAATGATGAAAGTGATAGTGTCTTTGAGTAAGATCAAAGACACCCCTGAGTTTAAGATTAGGAATTTAGTTTTTTAAGTAAATTTTGATCGATGGCCTGCAAAAAATCTTCTGTCGAAAGGTAAGCACTTTCTGGAACTTGGTCGCCGTGGATACAGGCGGCAAGGTCCTTAGTCATTTTTCCGCTTTCAACAGTTTGAATACAAACTTGCTCTAACGTCTCTGCAAAACGAATGAGCTCCGCATTGCTATCTAATTTCCCGCGAAAGGCGAGCCCTCTGGTCCAAGCAAAAATGGAAGCTATTGGGTTGGTGGAAGTTTTTTTCCCTTGCTGGTGGAGGCGATAATGCCTCGTCACTGTTCCGTGCGCCGCTTCTGATTCCATGGTTTTTCCATCCGGAGTCATCAGCACAGAAGTCATGAGGCCTAAGGATCCAAATCCTTGCGCCACCGTATCAGACTGGACATCACCGTCATAATTTTTACAGGCCCACACGTAACCGCCGCGCCATTTCATCGCACTGGCCACCATGTCATCAATAAGACGATGTTCATAAGTAATTTTTTTAGCAGCAAATTTTTCTTTGTAATTTTTCTCAAAGACATCTTGAAAAATATCTTTAAAGCGCCCGTCATATTGTTTCAATATTGTATTTTTAGTTGAGAGATAAAGTGGCCATCCCTTGATGAGCGCCATATTAAAGCAAGAATGAGCAAAACCGGTGATAGATTCATCCGTGTTATACATAGAGAGGGCAACCCCATCTCCTTTGTACTGATAAATTTCCCACGTCTTTACTTCACCGCCACCATCGGGAGTAAAAGTCATCGTGAGTTTTCCTTTGCCCTTAATGAGCGTATCCGTTGCGCGGTATTGATCTCCAAAGGCGTGTCTACCAATCACAATGGGCTTGGACCAGTGAGGCACGAGGCGTGGAATATTTTCACAGATAATGGGTTCGCGAAAAACAGTTCCATCCAAAATATTTCGAATGGTTCCATTGGGAGATTTCCACATTTTTTTTAGTTTAAATTCTGAAACGCGGGCCTCATCAGGAGTAATGGTCGCGCACTTGACACCCACATTATATTTTTTGATCGCCTCGGCCGCATCAATCGTAATTTGATCATCGGTTTTATCTCTCGATTCCATTCCTAAATCATAATATTTAAGATCGATGTCTAGGTAAGGGAGAATTAATTTTTGTTTGATAAAGCTCCATATCACTCTGGTCATTTCATCCCCATCGAGTTCGACAACAGGATTTTTTACAAGGATTTTTTTCCAGGCCATAGATTTCCTTTTTTAAGATTAATGAAAAATATTATTGAGGAATTCTACCACTATAGAATTACAGTATCAATTTTTTAGATTTTTATTTTGCTTTTTTGGTACGCGTTTTTACGCCGCTTTTTTTATCGTTCGTTTTTGAAAATTGTTGGCCAAATGCTGGCCGATCTTAGGATAAATTTTCTGTAATTTTAGGAGCTCGTCCATTCCTAAATTTAAATTATTAATATTTCTCTGGATGTGACTTAAAATTTTTCCAACTTCTAGCATTCTAAAAGTGACATCCGCCAATTCTTGGGGAGAAAAGGGTTTAACAATATAATCAAAGGCATTAAGTCTGAGAGCATCAATAAGATAATTTTTCGTGTCATAAGCACTGACAAAAGTGATCGGTATTAAGCGTCCTTCTTTTCTTACCTGAGTTAGAAACTCAATTCCCGTGCCTCCCGGCATACTCATGTCACATAAAATGGCAGTAAAATCCTCATTTCTTAACGCTTTAAAAGCGTCACTGATGTTGGAGACACCCACTGTATCAATATTTTCAGCTTTTAAGAAATGTTGAATAATTTCTCTAATATCTCCCTCGTCATCAATAATGAGCACCTTGCTTATGATACTTTCATTGTTCATGCGATACTCCTAAAGATGTGACTTTCTGTTTTATCTAAATTTATTTTTCTAGGAATTTTTAAAACAAAAGTCGTATGTCCTTCGACACCTTCATTTTGATAGTAAAGATCCCCGCCATGACTTTCTAAAATATTTTTTGAAATGCTTAAGCCTAAACCGGTTGAACTATTTCCTTTAGTGCTGAAAAACGGTTGCATAATTTTATCTTGGATAGTAGGTGAGATTCCCATTCCTCCATCGATGATTTGGATCAAAATGTACTCCGAATGATGGCGATCATCTAATCTAA
>JARXAH010000037.1 GCA_029865945.1 Bacteriovoracaceae bacterium
GGTGTATATCATCGCGCCGTAAAAAATGACAGTGAGCAAAGCTAAGCTCACATGAATATTAAGAATCATAGGATTGACTTCCACTCGGGAGGCCTTCTTGATTGCACCTCGAGAAAGTTCAATTTGAAGAATGAGGAGTACGTCCCAAATCATCGTCCATACCATAATCGGAATATGTTTTTTGCGATTCTTTCGATAATAAATTCCAACTGTCATGAGAATAACAATCAGGGTCGACTGAATCTGAAACAGCACCGCTGTAGACATACAAGTATCTCCGCTTCTAAACTCTTAAAATAAGGTAACTGCCTAGGTCCCTCGTAAATTTCGCCACTCTACGGACTCCTTTACCTGCGGCTTGCTTTTAGCAAGCCTCGGCACGTCGTCCTAATCGCGACGAAATTTCCAGAGGGCCTTAGACAGTTACAAAACTACGACTGTAGATACAAAATAAGATACTCCATATATACAATTACTTTTTAATTTATGACAGAAAAACTTAAAAAATGGGCCGCGATCGATATAGAAACGACAGGGATGGACCCAGGATCTGACGATATCATCGACATAGGCTATTACTTATTTGAAGGATTTGAATTTAAAAAAAAATTTTCCTCCTTGTGCAAAACTGAACAAAAATTATCGCCCTTTATTACTCAACTAACGGGAATTAAAAATTCTGATTTGGCCCATGCACCGAAGTGGAGTGATATCGAAGATGAAATTGCTAGCGACCTGGCGGGTGCCACGCTTTTGGCCCACAACAGCGAGTTTGAAAAAAATTTTTTAAGTTCTAAAATTCCTGACGTAACGTTTGTAGACTCCTTGTCGCTCTTTCCTTTTTTGCATTTGAATTCACCCTCCCTTTCTTTGGAATCTATCTTAAAAGAGTTGAAACTTTCGCATAAGGAAGAGCACCGCGGCCTTGCAGATGCAAGAGACATGCTTCGCTCCTTAATCACCCACTTTTTGGAGAATGGGGAAAATCTCAATCGTCTCTATCAGGTGGTTGGAAAATTAGATTCCATTCATCCCGATTTAGATTTTTTTGTGAGATGGGGAGCGTGGCCAAAAGAATCGCTTTTGCTACTTAAAAAATCCCTGGATAGTGAAGTTTTATATCCTTACGAAAAATCTGATGATCTAGAGGTGGCCGCGATAGGTAGTGACCTGCCGGGTGAGTTGAGTCGTGAATATTTGCTGGAATATTTTGCAGGCAATCCGTCTTATCAGTGGCTGGCAACGAAAGTGGCCCAATCACTCATCAAAAAGATTCATGCAGGAATACAAGTACCGATTGAAAAAAAATATGTGGCCGATGTTTTGATTCCTATCTTAAAGAAATTGCCAGGATCTAGTGTCGTGATAGATTTAGCGGATGAGCGAAAAAATAAGGATCCTCATATTTCTTCACCGATGGATTCTTTTTGTGAACTAAAGTTTCAAGAATGGAACTCCGTGAAAACGATCAATCCAGCAGATCCAGAGGATCAATGGATTAATGCTTTTATGAATTTTCTTTTCATGAGTTCACAAAAAATAACCACTCAGTCCATTCCTGGCGTTTTATTTCATCGCTTTTCTTCTTTGAGAAAAAAAATGAGCGCGGTGACCCTCGGTCAATCTCAATGTGGAGGAGAGTCGTGTGCTTTTTTTGAAAGATGTGGGTACGCACAAAATTTAAAAGAGTTAAAAAAGGAAACGATCATCCATGCCTCTTTAGAGTCAATTATTTATTGGCCGATAGAACTACCTAAGTATGAACGACTCATTATTTTGAATGCTGATCGATTAGAAGAGTCCATGACAAAAATTTATACAAGAGAGATTGAGTGGAATCCTTCGAATGAGGAGTTCGAAAAAACTTTGCAGCGCCTGAAGTCGGAGCCTAGGTATCATTATTTGTATGGCATTGAAAAAGAAAAATTAGAGGACAAAATTAATAACGAGGTAGAATATTTTACTTTGAATCGGGATGATGAAATAAAAGTTAAGCGCACCTCCCATGACATATCAAAAAAATCTTGGGAACTATTTTTTTCTCATCCCCATGTGACTACATTACTTTGTTCTCCTTTTTATGGCGAAAATATCGCTCAAGATCATTACCTCACCTGGATATCAGGTTATTCTTTAATAAACAGTCCCTCTCATCGGTATCAGAAATTTCAATCCCACCGATTTAGCAATGCCCCAGGGGTAGAGCTAGAAAATTTTTATCTTGATAGTTCAGAGTTAACCGATTTTTTTAAGCAACTAGATTTGGATTTTAAAGGAGCAATTTATTACTTTAGTGAATATAAAAAAAACAAGGAACTACTGCAATCTCAGGTGAGTGAACTTGGGAGTCCTAAAAATGAGTGGAAACTTTTGAACGAAAATGCCAAGCCTATGCAGCAAGCGCAAGTTCCTGCCATGCTTGTTGTTGGAAAAATTCCAGATTTTTCCATGAAGTTTGTCTATCAAAGTAGGAGAGAGTGGGTAAAGCAAAATAAAATTTTTGCTAATGAGTTTCAAGATTATTTTATGGCCGTACGTTGTCTTAAGTTAATGCAATTAATGACACAGCATTCATTTGCTAGAGTTGTTGTCATTGATGACCGAATTCGCCAATGGAAGCAAGCGACTTGGGGCGCTTGGGAGAAAAATTTGACTATGTTAGAGTGAAAATTTTTAGTAAAAAAAATTGTATAATTATTAGTCGGCCGTATATAAAATTGATATCCAGCTATCACGAAAAATTCATTTAAAGTAAAATTAGAAAAATTTAAAACGAGGAGATTAGCATATGTTTTCTTCAGAAATTTCTAAGTTTGTGCTGATGTATTTTTCTTTGATCTTAAGTAATTCTTTTGCTCAAACTAATCCCATTGATGAATGTCATGTTGTTGCAAAATATATCTTTGGAAATGAATCAAATAATCTAGCTTATCACTATCTACGTAAAACGAAACAAATTGGATCCCTTGACTGCTTAATGGTGCAAGGTGATAAGATTACTAACTGGCAGTTTGATTTGAAACTTAAACTAGATGTTATTACTGCAGAAAATGATTCATTGGTTCCTGAGAAAGATAAATTTTCTCTGATTGGAAATAGTAAAATAAATGACAAATCTGGAGAGGTAACTTTTTTTAAAAATAAGAAATTAAGTACAATTAGTAATGATCTGATAAGTAGAATAAAAATAGTTCATGCTCAATCAAATATTTTTTCAGAGAATCTTTCAAGTTTTTTAATTAAAAGATTTTTAAATTTCCCTGATAGTTGCGATGATTATAGACAAACGAAGATTTCATTTTTTGAGTACTTAGAAGTTTCTATCAAAAATGAATACATAAATGATCCTGCGATCGTAGAGAAGATAGATAAAGGAATAGACTCATTACGAGGTTCATGCAGTCGAATAAGTAGATTGTAAATTCATCACCTGCACTAACAAATTAAAAAACAAGTTTTAGGGAAGTGTGGTAACGTTCTTTAATCGAACAGACCATGGTCCCTACATTTAACTACCTAGCATTTTTCAAAGATGAGTTTTTCTTAGGCCCTGTCTCCGATTTTTTTCTCTAAGCAAAAAAAAAATTACGGCGCCATCATCTCTTTAAATTTCTTGATGACGATTTCTGTGTCATCGCCGATCACTAATTTAAAGGGGATGGCAAACTTGCGATTCAGTTTCATTGCAATAGGAAATCCAATATTCGGATCAACATACATATTGTCGGTGGGATAAATTTTGCACTCCACGCATTCATATTTTTTATCTGAGATCGTCACTAGTTCCCGCTCTTTCATCTCGTAAGATAAGTATAACGTTTCTTCTTTTAGGCCTCCGTTGTAGTCAATGAAATTATCCGTTTTGATCAGCGCCAGCGGTGCCCGTGGCACTGACGTATCGATCTTCTTATTGAGAGCGATAATTCCCATACAAATCGTGGCCGGAGTTCCGATCACAAATTTCTTTTGTATCATTTTTGAATCTGTTTTTTTCTCTTTTCCTTTCTGCCACGTATAATAAATCGTATGATCTTTCGTGTTGAATGCAAAATTTTCTTCCGTCTCGATGTGACCTAAATAATGCTTAATATTAATATTGAGCGGGTTCAGGTTTTCGTAGAGTTCGTAATCAATAACACTTCTCATCACTTGGCCTGTATCCGATCTAGAAATTAATTTGGCGTGGTAGGTAATGTTGTGGGTAATAATATTTTCTGTTAATTCAAAATTTTCTTCGCAGTAGACGGCCCCTTTATAAAGGTAGTCGTATTCCCCTTGGAAAATTTTCTTTTTATCGTAAACGCCCATGTAATCATTGTAGTTGAGAATTTTAAAAAAGCTGGACAAAAAAAAGGGGGAGCAAAACACCCCCCTTTCTTTATTTATAAAATTTCTCAAAAACTTAAATCATGCCTAGAAACTACATCTTCTCCACTGAAGTTGGTACTGAATCGCAGAAGATACATCGATTGAGTCAAGTGTTGCTTGAGCTTCATCTCGGTTGTTTTGTACTTTTACTTTCAATGTTGTTCCCATTGCTAAATTTGTACTAGCACCACAATCAGACCACACCACCGATTCTACACCAATTTGGTTGGTAATTTTGAAGTCTTGAGATTGTTTTCCAGTAAACACTTGGGTTTTTTTGATCCCTTGAGAAGTTCCAAAAAAGTATTCACTACTAAATTCTGCTGAGGCACCATAAGGCAAGTCCACAAAACCACGGTAATCAACTTTAAAGATAGAAACCGCGTAACCTTGAGGAACAAAAAGTTGAATCCGAATGTTACAGTTTTTACGTCCTAGCTTCGCTCTACCCGGAGCTTGTGCCCCTGCATCGACTACGTAATTATTAAATAAAATACTTAGCGATGTTTGATCTGGGCTTACGAGTGCAGATACAGATGATGAATCAGGACATCCTGTACCATTGACGATGACATTTCCCATTCTGATCGGATCAGTAGGTTGTGCCAATGATTGAGTGGCGGTCATGGAAGCGTAGAAACCGACCGTCAAAAGGGCACTCAACAGTTTTTTCATTTTCAATTTCATCTCTTCTCTCCTTCGTTTACACGTTTTAGTGTGGTGTTGTTGCGTTTGCTAAAACTTGGTACGTCACCAAGAACAAACTTTTCATAACTGTTGAGCCTAATGATCAAAAGGGAGTTGGTAAATTTTTGGAGTAAATTGGTTTACTAAATAATGCCATCTGGTGAGAACAAACGGATTAAAATAACTTTCTAACCAAGTGGCGAAGTTTGTCGTCCTAATGAAATAATCAAAAGACTTATTTTAATTATTTTGGAAAAATCGTGGATTGAGAAAAAGGAGTTCCCATGAAGAAAATTTTATTCAGTATCTTAATGCTCAGTACTTCAATCGCAAATGCCCAACTGACAGCACCGATCAAGTGGAGCAAAATTACATTATCGGGCAAAGGCTGTCCGAGTCCCCAGCAATCAACACTCATCTCGCCAGATGGTGGATCGTTATCCATCATTTTTCAAGGCCTCTCGTTAGAATATCCTTTTGTGGGTGACCCATCGACTCAAGGAGATGTGAGAGAACTAAGAGGATTAGTGACCGGTGACCTTCTGGGAGTCACTGTTTTTAAGTCGTGTAATGTGAGTTTAGAATTTCAGGTACCAAACGGGCAATATGTGGAAAGTGCTGCTGTGAAAGTGGATTGGAGAGGAAGTATATTTTTAGAAAAAGGAATTTCAGGGAGACTTAAAACGCTAGTAACCTACCCAGCGTTTCGAAGTGGAAGGTTGAGTCGAGCGAGTACGGTCTTGATTGATAAAGCTTGGCGAGAAAGTGATGAAGAGTTCACACTGACCAATTCTCAAAAAGTTATTTCAGCTCTTGGATGTAATACCGGTTCAACTCAAACCATAGAATTTAAGCAAATTCTTTTGTTGACCCCAACATCCAGGGCCACTCAATCAGGGGCATCTGCATTGTTAACCACTGATACTTCTGATGCAACTTTACCTGGTATGGATGTAGACGTTGTTCTTAAACCTTGTAAGTAACCTGAGCTCGGGAAATCCGTCGGTCTGCTGTGTCGCAAG
>JARXAH010000060.1 GCA_029865945.1 Bacteriovoracaceae bacterium
ATTACCCGTTTTAGAGCTCTTAATTTGTTCCACGGTTACCAAATTTTCAGAATCGTCAGGGAGGGCCTTTAACATTTTATCAACTTCTGATTTACTGATTTTTCCTTCACCGATCAAACGATCGCGCAAACGGTTATCTAATTGCTTTTCATCGAGCGCCATTTTTAATTCCATAGAATTCCTTTAACTTAAAATAATGTGTATTTAGGTTGATATATCTTTTAGTAATGCCAAAGAAACTGGATTTCGTCCACTTTTATAGTAGACCATGCGGCCGCTGATGGATATGTCTCTGTAAATAATTTACAGAGGCACTTAGCTTAGGCAGGCCTAGTGCCAGTTGCGATGATTGGGGCCACCGCCGCTTCCCTTTCCTCCGCCGTCCCCGCCTGAGGGAGGAAGATCGTCGTCATCTTCTTTCACTAAAAATAAATGGGGATGCCGAATTTTTTTTAGATCCGCGACCCTGTCCCGATCCTTAGTTGATTTAGTTCTGCGAAAATTTTTCCACTTTCCTTGGGCGACCAGCAAATAAAGATAAGCAATCCCCATCGCGGCCAGGTGGCCCCACGTCGTCTTTGCGACTGGTGAAAACATGGCCGTATAAAGTTGCACTGCGCCCAGGAGCATACAAAAATGCATGGCCTTCATGGGAAAGAGCATAAAAAAACTAAAGTACCGTTCGGGATAAATCATGGCGTAGGCAATGAGCAAACCGAAACACAACCCAGAGCTCCCCACTAAGGGCATTTGGGCGATATAGCTACTTGAAAAGAAAAGTGCCACGACGATTAAAAAAAATAGGCCGGAAAAAATGGTAATAGAAACTAAAAATTGTAAATATTTTTTAGATCCCCAGCTCATTTCCAGTTCGCTTCCCGTATACCAAAAAATGAGCGCGCTGAAGAGACCGCTCATGAGATCGGTTTGAAAAAGCGGAAAGGTAATGAGGGTATAAAAAAATCCCCCTTGGATGGCACTCAAAGACAATCCAAAATAAGACATCAAGCTGATGTTTTGAAACAACTGGGCACAGGTTTGTAAAACAAACAGCCCTCCCATGAGGTAGATTAAAATTTTATTGATTTTGGTAAGTGGTGGGGCGTAAAAATTTTGCAAGGGAACTCCTTAACTTTTATTTTAAGGAATTTTTAATTTTTGGGATAGCTCAATAAGTACCCCTCCAGAACTTTTGGGATGAACAAAGTTGACCAAACAATTATGGGCGCCTACAAAGGGGGCCTTTGCGGTAAATCGGTAACCCAACTTTTCTAATTCCGCTTGTTTGGCCTCAAGATCTTCCACTCTAAAACAGAGGTGGTGGATGCCTGGGCCTTTATCTTGAATAAATTTTGCAATGGGACTGTCAGGTGAGGTGGCGGCAAGCAATTCTAAATTGGATTTTTCACCAATGGGAGCGAAGGCGGTTTGCACTTTTTGAGACTCTACGACTTCCCTCTTCGTTTCAAAAATTAAACCAAGGGAAGTATAAAATTTTACGCTGCTCTCCAGGTCACTTACGGCAATGGCCACATGATCCAAAGGTAAATTCAAGCTCATTTTTAATTCCATTCAAAAGTCCTTAAGCTGCGATTTTTAATTAAATGAGGTGCTAAAAAAATTTGATTATGAAAACTCACATAAAGTCCTGGCCCCAGCAATTTAGCGGCAAGCAGGGCCTCTGTCACATTTTGAAGGGCATCGGAAGTCTCAAAGCCAATCGGCCGCATGGATCCAGTAAAGATGATGGGGATTTGTAGAGTTATCTTTTGAAGCGCAAAATTTTCCACACAGACCTGAGACGATTCCACCAAAGTGTCAGTTCCGTGCAGCACCACAGAGGGAATTATAAGTTCATTGGCGGCCTTAAGCGCCGCAAAAATATGTAGGCGGTCTTGCAAATCCATGTGAAGCGAATCTTTGTTCATAATGGATTCCACCACAATTTGAGTGTGGGGAAGACGCAATTTTGCATTGAGAGTATGGGAGAGAAAAGATTCTTTGTTATCAAAAACGCCCTCTTTCTCGTCGTAACTTTTTTCAATCGTGCCACCGGTGGTGAGAATTTTGATGAGCGGCACTTGAAAAGATTTTTGTGGGGTTTTTTGCTCGGTACTACTTGACTTCGGTAGATTTGAGACCATATTTTCCTTACATTTTTAATTAATTTTTAATGTACCCATTGGAATTTGGTTTTCAGGTAGGGTTTGGAGTAAACGATTTTACTCCAAAGCGAGTGGCGAGATGCCGAGACGTGCTGTAGCACGTCGCAGGCAGTGAGACCCGAAGTCTGACAACCCTGAAAAGCAAAGTGCGATGGGTATAACTTTATTAACCCCTATCATAGGAGAAGTCATGACTGCTCGCAAAGGTTCTTTGTCGGTTCAAACCGCCGATATTTTCCCCATCATCAAAAAATGGTTGTATTCCGAACACGATATTTTTTTAAGAGAGCTTATTGCGAATGCGACCGACGCCATCACCAAGCGCGCAACCTTGTCTCGAACAAAAAATTTGGTAGTGCCAGCACCCAAAATTACGGTGGAAGTGGATAAGGCCAAAGGGACTATCACGCTCAGTGATAATGGGCTAGGAATGACCGAACAAGAAGTAGAAAAATATATCGCTCAGCTCGCGTTCTCAGGTGCTCAAGAATTTGTGGAAAAATTAAAGAAAGAAAATAACGGACAAGACGCGGGAAAGATTATTGGAAAATTTGGTTTAGGTTTTTATTCGGCCTTCATGGTGGCCAAGCAAGTGGAAGTGGAAACCCTATCAATGAACGAAGGCGCCGTACCAACCAAGTGGGTTTGTCAGGGCGAAACGGATTATGAGTTTTTTCCATCGAATAAGAGTGAAGTGGGAACGACGATTACTCTCACTGTCGGCGATGATGGAAAAGAATTTTTAGAAAGTTATAAAACGAGAGAGACGCTTAAGCGATATTGCGACTTCCTTCCCTACCCTATTGAATTGGTGGATGTGGAAAATCGCACGCGCATCTTAGAAGAAAATTTGAAGGCGACGAAGCCAGAAGAAATTAAGCCGCTAGAAAATGATATCATTAATGATACGGCGCCCCTTTGGACTAAAGATCCCAAAGAAATTAGTGAAGAAGATTATAGAAAATTTTATGAACGCCTCTACCCTTTTGAAGCACCTCCCCTATTTTGGGTACATTTAAAAATTGATCACCCTTTTGATTTGACTGGAATTTTATATTTTCCAAAAATCAATATGCAAAAGCCCATTCAAGAGCAAAATATCAAGTTGTATTGTAAGCAAGTATTTGTGAGCGACACCGTTAAAGACATTATTCCTGAATTTTTATCGCTCCTTAAAGGGGTCATTGATTCGGTGGACATCCCGCTTAATGTTTCAAGGTCAAGTCTTCAGGGCGATCCTAATGTGAAAAAAATTGCTAACTACATTATTCGCAAAGTGGCCGAGTCACTCAAGAAATTGTTTGAGACCGATCGTTCCCGTTTTGAAACGATTTGGGAAGACATCAAGTTATTTGTTAAGTACGGAATTATTAGTGATGAGAAATTTGATGAGCTCATGCGTCCCTACCTCATGTTTGCCAACTCTGAAAATAAGCTGGTCACGTTAGAAGAGTACACGAAAAGTATCCCAGAAAAATTCCAAGAAAAATTGAAAGATAAGGTGATTACTTTCGAAAAAAATCAGAGCGATGAATCTTTGAGAAGAGGATTATTGGCAGAGGGTGTGCAAACGATAGAAACAGAAGCGTTCTTAGATCCGCACCTCACTCAGCATATTGAATTTAAGAAGGCCGGAGATAAAGAATATAAATTCGTTGCCATCGATAATGAGTTTGAAAATATTTTGGGATCGAGTGAGAGTGAAAGTGATGCGAGCTCTAGTGATGTTAAGAAATTTTTTAGTGAGGCGCTGGATTTGAAAGAAGAAGGCGTGGAGACAAAAACCTTAAGTGAAAGTTCTCTCGCTTATTTTAAGGTTGATCAAATGATGAAGCGCATGCAACAGATGACTCGCACCATGGGCGGAGGAATGGATAGCAGTGCGTTTCCAACGAAAAAAACTTTGGTGGTTAATCCGAAGCATGGACTGGTGAAAAAAGCGCTTTCCCTATGGAATAATGATCTGCACAAACCACTTGCTAAAAAGATGGCCGTTTACGTGCAAGATTTGGCGCAACTTTCCAGTGAAGGAATGGATGGCAAGAAGCGTGAAGAATTTGTGCAGCGGTCGCAAGATTTAATGGAAAATTTGACTCGCTTTATTCAGTAATTTTTCGATAACATGGAGGGATGAAAAAAATCCCTCCTCGATTTAAGCTAATGTTTACCATTGTATCATTACTTTCCTTCGCTTTAGTGTCGCAAGTGCCTCAGTTTCAAAAACGAAGCGACTCACGCTCCCCATCAGCTGACGAAAGTATTGATGGCCGATCCCCTGAAAATCTCATCAGCGTCAAAGTGCTCAAGGTTTCCGATGGAGATACGCTTACGGTGGAATTGTTAAGGCCTGAAGTTAAGCAAAACAATTCAAAATTTTATAGTAATAAAGAGCGCGTTCGCTTAATTGGCGTGGACGCGCCAGAGAAAAGTCAGGCGGTTTGGGGATTGAAGGCGAAAGAATATCTTAAAGGTAAGGTGAACGGAAAAGTTGTCCAGCTGGAAGCTGACGTGCGGGCCAGAGATCAATATGGGCGAATGCTTGCCTATGTCTACTTGGATAAGGAGCTGGTCAATGAGTCATTAATTCGCGATGGCCTAGCGATGGTTTATACGATGCCTCCCAACGTTTCAAAAGTGGAGCGATTAACGAAGGCACAGGATGTGGCCAAAAAGAATAAATTAGGCATTTGGGGAAATGAATCGCCCCTGGCGGAAATTCCTAGTGAGTATCGCAGAAAACATCGAAATAAATCTCAACGTGAATAAATTTGAAAGACGACTAAAAAAGTTGAAATCCTGTCATATAATCTTGGGCGTATACCCCATCAAGAAACATGATGGATCTCAGAAAGTATTGGCCAGAGTTTAATGAGGGCGAACTTGCTCCACTAAAAATAAGCTCCCCAATATCTATGGTTAAAGGATTAGCAAATAGAAATTCTTGTTTCCTGGTTTCAAAAAGAATTTGCCCACCGACGCTTAAAACTTGAAATTGAATTTCTAATGAATGACTTTTTTGCTGCTCTTCTGTCCAAATTCCAGGGGCGAGATTTAGCTTCAACATGGAAACATTATTTATGGCCGACGGATTGGGATAGACAAGTGCAGACTGAAAAAGCTCTTGCCCCCGAGAGAGCAGGGACTGCTCGTAGCTTAACACCAACTTAGCTTGGCCCTCACGATCAAACTCTTCTAGGTATACTTCAAATTTTATTTGAGTCTCAGGCCCACTATAGGGGACATCTAATTCGTAAGGGTATTGGTAGATGCCTTTGAAATCCTTATTTTCGGCCGCAGGTAGATTGAGTCCTCGGTTATATTCAACTTCCACTGTGCGTTCTTCAAGGGTCGCTTGATCTAACTCTTCCCAATTCGCTTCAGTTTTGGAGCGGTAAAAAAAGCGAATGTAGAAATGATCCTTCGCTCGGTCAGTGAGAGTATACCAAGACAAATTTCCTTGAACCGACCAAGTGTCGTCATTGAGTGTAGATTTAGAAACTTTTCGCTGGGTTTCATCAACAAACCAATCGACCACTTTTGTTTGGTAAGCGGGTTTAGTATCAACAGGGTAATCTTCTGTTTTATAAGAAATTTCTCGTCCTTTAAAATATCCATGCTTTTCAAATAAACAATACCCATTCTCCGGAGCAAAATCGGTTGATTTAGTACAATCACTGAGCGAAATTTTTCTCATGAAAGTTGACTTACAAACTGGAAATCCCCAGCCTTGCTTGTATCCCACTTTTTTATGGAAGAGGGGGCAATCCATGAAATGCAAACTTTTTTTAACTAAAAAACTTCCTTTATCAAAAATGCAAAACCTGTTTCCATTTTCATCATTGTAAATAAAGCTCCCGTTTCGGCGATGACAACGAAAATGGGAAATTTTCTTATCCATGATTGAGCTACAAATGGGAGTCAAGTTTGGCGAAAAATTTTCACTTGAGTCTGCGTTTAAAGTTGTGGGTGAATAGGGACGAGCATTTTCCCAATCCCAGAAAGCTTCAAATTTTCTCATCATGGGACAAATAGATTTTAAGCTGTGGGCGATGTAATAATTTTTATCATGAATTAAGCAATACTGATTTTCAAATGACGATCTCGACCAATCACTTGAGGCGGAAGCAACAATCTCTTCTCGACTTAAAAATTTTTGATCGACTAAGTAATATAAATTTCCGCCCCGATTTTCACACTGGGCCATAGAAAGATCTTTTCGCTCCTCACAAACATTTTGGGTGCTAAATGTTCCTAAATAATGGTGAGAACTCTCCGAGCACTCTCTTTTACTCTCGCTTTCAAAGCTTAAAGGTGAAATGCCCTTAAGGTCGGCAATCATCATGTTGAGAAGGAAGAGACAATCGTGTCCGTCTCCATTTTCCCATCCTCTGCGATTTTTTTTGTCTTGCCATGCGTATCCACTGCCTCCACGTCCGTTAGTTACTTCGAAACCTTCTGGCAAAGTGGCCGGACAATAATCTTTCCAAACTTTTTCAAACAAGATGGGATCTACCCCTTTGTACATGAGATAGTGCCAAGGGTTTCTTTCATCTCGTTTAAATAGTCTTCTTGCAATTTTTCGATACGTTTCATCACTGAGATCTTTATCGGAAGACAGTTTATCGAGGGATCGGTGGATGAGTACGTTGATAGTTTTAAGGTGGGTTTGAAAACCACTGGGAGTTATGAGAAGTTCGCGACGAAATTTATTCCAGTTGAACTTTCCTTCTTTGTTGGCGAGTTTCTCTACGAGTTTCCACTGGGAATCGACTTTGCCAGTTGCGCCTGTATTT
The DNA here is from genome assembly GCA_029865945.1 of Bacteriovoracaceae bacterium. Taxonomy (GTDB): domain Bacteria; phylum Bdellovibrionota; class Bacteriovoracia; order Bacteriovoracales; family Bacteriovoracaceae; genus JARXAH01. Next base: position 6,959 of record JARXAH010000060.1, read on the forward strand.
CTAAAGACCCTATACATGACATCGGGAAATCCTTTGCCTTGAAAGATATCGCAAGGATTTCCAAACATTTGTCTTTTGTCGCAAAGATATTTCCCACCTTGATTATTTTCAATATAGGTCATCCAATCCACCATGTTTTTGGTGACGGCGTTTTTGGTGGTGGTGGAAGGATTTTGATAAAAATAATTTCCGACTGCGTAACTTAAGACACCGAGAGCTTGATCTTTGCTGAAGGCCGCAGGGGAAACATTATTGTCGCCGATATTTGATTGCCCCCTCCAAAATTGTCCGGTTGGCCCTTGGGATAAGACGACGTCTCGGCAATATTGGTAGCCTTTGACGTCCTGAACAATTCGGGCAGCAAGGCAATTGATTCCAGCGAAAATGGGAAGATCAGCTTGTTCGCAATTCCAGCGAGCATGGCTGAATTGGCCAGCAAAATTTGTGTCCGGTCGGCAATAGTAGGCGCGGCTTCGAACTTCCTCTCTGCGTGCTTCGAGGAGTGTGGTCATTTGTGCCTTGGTGATTGTGGAAAAATTGATGACGCTGTCTTGGGCGTGAAGCAGTGAGTTGGGCAAGGCGAAGGATAAAAGAAAAAAAGAAATGAGAAAGTTAAATTGATGGATGAGGTTGATGAGGGCGGCGCTGAAATTTTTTTTATTTTCTTTAATTTGATTATGCTTATGTTGGATCGTCATAAATCTTTGCCTTCCAAGTCAAAAAATATTAGAGAATGGATCTGTACGCTCTTTTCTATTAAGGTTCTATGCATGTTAAAGTTCCAAACACAGCAAGCACTAAAGAGTTTCAAACCTGCCACTCTACCTAGTTTTGAGCTTCTTTAAAGCGATCAAATAATAAATGAAAAATATATAGGTTTTTTGTAATTATTCATAATCAATTATGAATAATTTTCTGGATTCGAAGAGAAGTAAGAAAATGACATTCAAGAAAACTAAGCTCCAATTAATCATTATTGGGTTCGATCTAGCTTAAAAAATTCACTTTTTCTCCAGAGAAAATAGGTTTTCAATCGAAAATATAGCTAAAAATATCAAATGATAAGTTCACTTTTGCTTAGAAGAGGAAAAAAATGCCAATTTTAATTAGTCGCTGTCGCGAAATTCAAGAGGTGTAGTGACGGAAAAGCCGTCCTTGTTT
>JARXAH010000085.1 GCA_029865945.1 Bacteriovoracaceae bacterium
AGGCCATCGTAAGCGAAACTCATTATGCCGTCCCTGTTTTAACACGAAAATCCTTCGATGGATTTGGTAAGAATCGTATTTTAAACAAGGACGGCTTTTCCGTCACTACACCTCTTGAATTTCGCGACAGCGACTAATTATGCCTAAATTTTCATGGCCCGTATCATTGTCATTTCGCTCTAATCGCGAGCAGAAATGTCATCCATTAATGGATGCTGAGAGCGTTTTTTACTCCCAGCTTTGATTTGTGCTAAAAAGTTTGATTTTAGGAAGACTAAAATCCAACCGTCCAACATTTTCTTTTACTTGATTGTTGGGAGCAACCACCAGCCCCGATGGAATAACATTGCGTAGAGGCGCGATCACAAGCAGCAGCGTATGCATCGCTTTCACTTGGGCGCGTTGCTGATGCTGCAAAATCTCTTCCATTTCTATCTTTTTGCCAGCATGTACATAAATAGTTTATTGCATCAAGTTCTGAATTTATGGATGCACTTTGTCCTATTATTTGATTCAAATCTTTCTCTGGAATTTCTACTGCGTTAGCGAAATAGGAAATAAAAATAGAAATAAAAAATAAAACTTTCATGAAACCTCCAATATAAGTTAAGAGAAGATTTTTGTGTTTAACTTTTTATTTGTAAATAACGAAACATCTTTCTAGCGATTTATTGTTTCATAAATCAGCGATAATTGTTGTATTCATGGAATCGTTAGTGGTTGTCATTTATAAGAAATAAAAAATTTTGTGATTTTGCACGGAAAATTTACGATTGTTGGGGAGCGACTATGTGAGTTTCAATATTGAAGCGATGAGAGATCGTTTAGTTTTAGATTTGGTGTTCGCTGAATGTTTCAGTTATTCACTAGTAGTAGTACACTTCCCGGCCCAAATCCAGTCTCCCCAAAATCCACTTTTTTTATATTGATAAGTGTTCGATATTTCCCCCTTATACTTTGTTCGGCAATCAGAAACTAACTTATTATATAAATTATCACTCTCTTTTTGATCAAGGCCCCATCCTACTTCAGACGCCCCAGCTCCAACATAAATGTAGTGTTCGACACCTTTAGCAAATGTCACTGCGTTGCCTGATCTACACTTCCCGAGAAACAAATGCACTTGGAAACGAATTGAAATTCTTTTTGATTGAATAACTTTTCCCTTATATAGATCAGAACATTTGCTTGATAGTGTCAGGTTCTGTCCATACTCTTCATGGTACCCAATATACCAATTTGGTGATTTGTAATAAGTTAAAACATCATAATCAATCGTTGAAGCCAACGCATTTTGCTCATAAGTAACAAATAAAAAATTAATCAAAAATAAGTAAAATAAAAATATCTTCATTATGTCGCTCCCACTTAAAATTATTCTTGGATTTCGATCAATTTTCTTTCTAATTTTTTTTGAGAATAGCATTGCTTGTCGTGATTATTTCTAGCTCGTGAAACAAATACCTGATAGTTTTTACTTGGAAGAAAAAATGACCAAAAATAGTTATTCTTGTCGGTAATAATTTCATAGCGCCAAAGGCTATGAACTGTTACTGTGCGATCCCAGTCTCACAATTTATTCTCCCTTTAAACTGATGAATTTCGTCAAATTGGCTTGAGAGGGAATCTGATCCCGATTTCTCCTTTTTGCTATTTAATTTTAATCCCTTATTCATTTTTTTATAGAACTGAATTATATATTAAATGGAATTCTTTCATCGATGGATACAATTTTTCACTTGGGTTGCTGCGGTGATGAAGTTGAGATTTATTTAGTTTAATTTTTAGGGTGATGAAAATACAAGTTTCAAAATTGAAATTATCTCGCTGTTAATTTCAACTCCGAAGTAATTTAGATGTTTTGATTTTGGTGGCTTTCTTGCTTTCAGCGAGTGCCTTAGGTCTATTAAAAATAGAGGAAAAATTTTTCACAGTTGCATTGAATTACCTAAATATTAAAGTTCTTTTCCTGTTATACGAAAAATATTTTATGAATTTTATAAATAAAACAATAACTGACTATCTTTTATAAGTCTTTGAACTCGCCCATGTGCTCGATGTCTAACACACAAAATCCATCGAGCCAAAACTTAGATTCCATGAAAACGAATTGCGCTGACCTAAAGCCCCAACGCCAACCCACGCCCCCTCGGATCAGAAACTCCCGTCAAAGAGTCTTGCGAATGATTCTCATCTTGTTGATCGAGCGCCACGCCTTGCACGCGGCAAGGGAAATCTTTGCGAATTAAATTATGTTGCTTCGCTTTTAATTCTTCAATCGTCTTCATATTAAATGGCCCCTCTTCCAACCAAAGTTCATTGGGCAGCCACTGCTGATGATAGCGCATGAGATATACCGAATCTCGAAGTGATAATCCATAGAGCGTATAATTTAAAATGGTTTCCGTGACACAATTGATAATGCGAGTTCCATTGGGTGATCCCAGCGCCAAAATCGGACGATCATTTTTTATCACGATGGTGGGCGACATACTACTCAAAGGGCGCTTCAAGGATCCGACTAAATTTTTTTCTCCACCAATCGCACCAAACATATTGCTCGTGCCAACTTTAATACCAAAATCATCGATTTCATTATTCAATAAAATTCCAGTTCCTTCTGCCACAATTTGCGAGCCAAATCCTCCGTTAATGGTTTGGGTTGAAGTCACCACATAACCGCTACTATCCATGATGGTAAAATGGGTCGTCTCTGGAGAATCTTTTTTCGGTAGTGACTTTTTTTCCTGCCCCCATGCCATGACTTCTTTAGGAGATTTAAATTTATTTTCTTGTATGGTGTTTTTAACTTCTCTTGCATAGGATTTAGAGGTTAACTCTTTGACGGGGATCGATACAAAATCTGGATCTCCCAAGTGGGCCGCGCGGTCTGCAAAGGCCTGCTGCATGGAAGCCACTGTGTAGTGAATATTTTTAGTCTCCCAAGGTTTTTCATTTTTTAATTTATTGAGCTCAAAGCTTTCCACTAAGTTTAAAATTTGAACGACATGTATGCCCCCTGAACTGGGCGGTGGCATGGAGTAAACGTCTAATCCTTGAAACGATCCTTTGATCGGCGTTCGATCTTTGGAGCGATAATTTTTTAAATCTTTAAGTGATAAAACCCCACCATATTCATCGACGCTGTTGACCATTTTTTTGGCTATTTCCCCTCTGTAGAAGGCCTTAGGCCCTTGTTTGGCAATTTTCTTGAGAGTTTTTGCGAGATCTTTTTGAATAAAAAGCTCACCTTTTTTCCAAACACGGTTCTCCTGCTTGTTGAAGAAAACGGATTTTGTACTTGGAAACTGTGAAAGACTTTTTTCAAACATCCCAAGCGCATTGGCCAAATCGTCGTAAACCAAAAATCCTTCCTCTGCCATCTTGATGGCCGGTGCTAATAAAGTTGACCAAGGCATTTTTCCAAAGCGTGAATGAATCCGATATAAACCCTCCACCATTCCTGGGGTTGCTACCGCCAGTCCACCAATTTGGGATTTTAATTGATCAGGATTTTCCGTCGGATCTAAAAACATTTCTGGAGTGATTGCTTTAGGTGCCGTTTCTCTAAAATCAAAGGCGTGCACTTTCTTTTTTTTAGGATCGTAAAAAAGTAAAAATCCCCCCCCTCCAATACCAGTTGATTGCGGTCGTTCTACGGAAATGGCAAAGGAAACCGCAATGGCCGCATCGACGACATTTCCACCTTTTTTTAAGACATCAACTCCCGCATGAGTGGACCCAGGGCCTTGGGAAACCACCATAGACTTCGCCGCCCTCGCCACATGATCCTCTTCCTTTTCGGAGCTAAGAATTTTGACTAAGGGCATTTCTTGAATCACCAAATTTTCTTGTGGACGAACACTTTGAGGAGATTTTTGGGGCGATTGGCAGCCAACTAAAAAACCTAAAATCAAATAACCAAAGAATGTTATTAAGAAATACATCAATGACTCCGTTAAGTAGTAAGTAGATTAATGATGATTAATAAAGGCAGGAAGATTCTACTTTTCTTTAAATTATTATCTATCATTAATTCCTTATTATGAAGTGTAATGAGTCGGGAATCTATGAAAATTTACGATACATTAACGGTGATCATATGCTCAGTATTTTTAACGATGGTAGCTTTTAATTACTTTACAGATAAAGAGACTCGCGATCACCGAACAACTTACCAATCCACCTATCCCATAAAACAAAGTGATGGTCATTTCGAGGAAGATTTTGTTATTGAGGCAAGTGAAGCGACTGAAGGCCCGATGCGTATAAAAAATAAAAACAAAAAACCAAAGAAAAAGTCTGATCGATTTCCTGCAAGTTTATTTCAAAATTTTAATCCGTAATCTTCCTCAACCCATGCTAGAATCCTTGAGTGAATAAAAAAATCCTCGTCATAAAAATTGGCTCTTCTGGTATTTCTCATAAAGAAAATGGGCCACTTTTAGAACGAATGAAAGTTGTGTTAGGAGACATAAAATTTTTAAAGGAAAAGGGTTGGCAAGTCGTACTCGTAACTTCAGGTGCGATCAACTGTGCTAAAAAAATTCTACCTCAAGAAAAATTTGAATATGAAGCACTTACCCTTCAGCAGGCAAGGGCCTCGGTGGGTCAACTTATGCTCATGGAGGCCTATGCACAAGTCGCAAAAGAATTAGGCCTAACGATTGCTCAAATTTTAGTGACCCACGAAGATTTTAAGCATCGTACTCGCTTTATTAATGTGAGAAATACGCTTCAATTACTTTTAGAAAAAAATATTATTCCTATCATCAATGAAAACGACACCGTTTCTACTAAAGAAATAAGTGTGGGTGATAATGATCAACTCGCCGCTATGACATCTGAGGCCATTGATGCACAGACCCTTCTCTTGCTGACAGAATCCCTTGGGCTTTTTGACCGAGATCCCAATGATCCTAAGGCAAAATTTTTTAAAGAAGTGCAATTTGGAGAAGAGCTTTCTCAGATTTCTTTTGGAAAAAAAACCAGCGCAGGGCGAGGCGGAATGTCGACAAAGCTCGCGGCCATTAATCATTTAGCTGAACTGGGAATTGATGTTATTTTAAGTACTCATTTGGGGCCCAAGCCGATTATCCGAGCCATGGAAAGAGAAGTTGGTACGTACTTTCATGCCAATCCAGAAATTAAAAGAAAATCTCGCAAGAGCTGGATCGCTTCAGTAGTGAAACCAAATTCCTCTATTGAGATCGATGAAGGTGCCGCAGCGGCCTTGGCGAAAAATTCATCTTTGCTTCCGGTAGGGATCAAAAAAGTAGATGGCCCATTTAAGCGAGGAGATGTGATTGCGATAAAATTTGATGCAAAAATGATCGCCTTCGGGATTTGTGAATTTGATTCAGCGGACTTAAATAAAATTAAAGGGATGAAATCAAAACAATTAGAAACGGTTCTTGATCATGTTTATCATAATGTGGCCGTACACAAAGATAATTTGTATTTAAAAGAATTAAGCAAAAAAACTACATAACGAAATTTAGGAATACGAAAATGATTTCCAATGTATTGATAAGCGCCAAACCTTTGGAAGTGGCAAAGCAAAGTAAAGTGGTGAGTCTCCTTTTGATGGGACTTAAGGAAGATCAAAGAAATCTCGCATTGAAAAATTTGGCGAAAAAATTGCGAGAAAATAAGGCCATGATTTTAAGCGAAAATGAAAAAGATTATCTGCACTCAAAAGAGAAAAATCTTAAGGCCTCTCTCTTGAATCGCTTGCTCATCACGGAAAAATTGATTGAACAGATGGCCCAAAGCTGTGAACTCATTGCGGACGCACCACAAGTGGTGGGACAGATCGTTTCAAGTGTGAAGCGTGCCGATGGCCTCTTGATTGAAAAGCAAAAAATTCCTCTTGGTGTCATCGCTATGATTTTTGAATCTCGTCCCAATGTTGTGATTGATGCCAGTGCTCTTGCCATCAAGTCTGGAAATGCTCTCATCTTTAAGGGCGGATCAGATGCGCAATATTCCAATCGAATATTATTTCAAGTAGTAGAAGAAGCGATTCAGAATATTTTGCCCATGGGCACCATTCAAATGTTAGAGAGTCGTAGCGAGGTCGATGAATTACTAGTGCTCAATCAGTATATAAATTTAGTGATTCCTAGAGGGGGAGAGGCGCTAGTAAAAATGGTGAGATCCAAGGCAACCATGCCGGTGATTGCCCATGACCGCGGCCTTTGCCACCTTTATATTCATGAGGATGCACCATGGGAAATGGCAGAAAAAATTGTGACCAATGCAAAAATATCAAGACCAGGAGTTTGCAACTCCGTGGAGACTTTAATCATCCACCAAAATTTCCAAGAGACTAAGAAATTAATCGTTTCATTGTTGAAGCACAATGTAGAGCTTAAGGTAGATGAGACTTTGTATTCCCAATACAAAGATTTAGGAGTGACTAAATCCTCTCCGCAAGATTATCATCAAGAGTGGCTCGACTTAGTTCTTTGTATGAAAATGGTCGACTCTGTCGAGGGGGCCGTTAAACATATTCAGCACCATGGAACAAATCACACCGAAGGAATTATTTCTCAAAATCCGTCCGCCATTGAATATTTTCTCAATCACTTAGATGCTTCTTGCATCGTAGTGAATGCCTCAACACGTTTTAATGATGGGGGAGAGTTGGGGTTAGGTGCGGAAATGGGAATTTCAACTTCTAAGCTTCACGCCTATGGGCCCATGGGTGCCAATGAATTAACCACAGCAAGATACGTCGTCAAAGGCGTCGGGCATATACGTTAAATTTTATCTTTGATAGGTTCTATTGATATACTGATGCGGTTTTGATTTTCCAGTGCGTCGAACTTCGGGATTCGTCGCTTGCGACGTGCAGGAGCACGTCTCAGCGTCTCACCGCTCGTTCTCCTTCTTGAAAACCAAACCTGCACCAGTATATATTAGGAAAACTATTTTCATTTTGAGAGGTGATGGATATGCATAAACTTTTTGGTTTTTTTGGGTACTTAATATTTATTTTTCTACTGTCGAGCTGTTCTTTTTTTTCAAAGAAAACTAGTAATAGTCGGGAGACTTATCAGATTCAAAAATTAGAAACGGACCTGTCAGTAACTAATGTTGATATAAATTCTTTGGCCTGTGCAAGCGGTTGGAATGAGAACTGTGTTCTTCAACAGAAGAATGTAAATAAACTCACTAAACTAAGAAAAATTGTTTTGGTGGGAGATACAGGATGTCGTTTAAAGGAATCAAAAAGTGGTTATGAATATCAAAACTGTCAAAACCTTCAAGACTGGCCTTTTCTCTTAGTGGCAACTGAAATTGCAAAAGAAAAATCCGATTTGATTGTGCACCTAGGAGATTATCAATACCGAGAGCAGTGCTCCCAAAATTCTGAACTTTGCAAAAATGTAAAAGATAGTGTGGGCTATCACTGGAAGTCTTGGGAAGAAGATTTTTTTAAACCAGTCGCTCTGTCTTCAATAAAAGCACCATGGCTATTTGTGCGCGGCAACCATGAAGATTGTGGCCGTGCTCACGCAGGATTTTTGCATCTTATGTCTAACTATTACAATTCTACAAACGCAAATACGAAACCAAATGCAAGCGCTGCGTGCCCAGAAAATTTACCGCTTGAATTTTATGAATTTGATAAGACGGTTATCGTAAATTGGGATTCATCATCCTTAGATGATCGCAAACCCCTAACAGAAGAAAAAAAAGAACAAGTCTTTAATACGCTCATTGAGATTAAATCCAAAGTTTACGCTCATCCAGAAAAAACATTTATCTTGGTTTCCCACAAACCGCTTTTTGCTTTTGTTCCAACTAAGAAAGAGTATGTCGTTTCAAATATGAATCTCATCTCGCTTTGGCAAAAAGTAGAAATGCCAAGTAATTTAAAGTTTGTTGTTTCCGGACATATTCATAATTTTCAAATGACCAAATCCGCTAATTTTCCAGTGCAAATTATTTCTGGTAATGGCGGAACAAAATTAGATCCCTTTTCGGTCGATACCACAGTGAATGAATTGAAATCCTTGCCAGTGGCCAAGGAATTAGGTTTTGACTTTTTTACGTTGACTATCGCAGATAACCACTACGGTTATGCAGTTCTTGAAGAGCAAAGCAACGGAGAGTGGAAGGTCGTTGCCAAAAATGTGCTAGATAAAAATAAAGTTGAGTGTTTTGTGGGAACTAAAAAATTAAATTGTAAGCAAGAAAATCCCTAGTTTTAAAGAAAATAAATTTAGTAAATCAATATACATTGCAACATGTTAGTGATATTTCTCCTGGGTTGGAAAAAAATAAGAATAATCCAACCCAACCTGAACTAACTTAAGGAGAATATCATGAGCTTTTTATTTCGATTGATTTGTTTATTGTCACTTTTTATTTCGATAAGTGTCGTTAACGCAAAAACTTTTCGTGGAAAAATTGTAAGAACAGACCTCGCTTTTGTTTTGTACGGAGCTTTAGGCCATGAAGTTAACGATGTGGTTCATGTGAATGGAAGAGGGTACGTTCGTGCCAAAAAAGGGCTATACCGAATTTCAGATGCAGGAAATAATAGAATTTCTTGTTGGTCTGAAACAAATGCAGATCTACCTCACAACTCAACTCAAACTTGTAAATACGTATTGAACGACTTTATTGATCGAACAGCAGTGGCCAGTGTACTTTATAACTACTTAGATGAATTATCTAGATTTCAAAATGACAGTAGAGTAGTTGCAGTTGATAGCGATACTTATCAAGTCACAGACTCTGTAGACGGTAAGGTACTTTCTTGTTCTAAGCAACCTGAGACTTCAACAAATCCAACGATTAAAGCTTATTCTTTCGTGTGTCGTGTAAAGTTTTAGTTCAGAATAACGATTTACGATTTACGGTAGAGTATTTTCAATTTCCCTATTGAGATTTTCTAAAAAAGAGTTCATAAACTGAACTCTTTTTTTTCCTTCTGCTCGTCCAGATTTTGTATTTAGCGATTCAGTAAGCTTTAGTAACTTCACATAAAAATGATCGATCGTGAATTCTTGATCATTGGGATTGCGCTCCTCGCAAAATGGATCAATCTCACAATAAATACTACGATTTAGTTTTTCGGCCACAAGAAAACAGCGAGCGATACCAATAGCACCTAAAGAATCTAATCGATCTGCATCTTGAACAATCATGGATTCGATAGATTCCGGTTTTATATTGGCGCTAAAGGAATGAGCAGCAATAGCATGTTCAATGGCAGCAAAATATTTTTCTGGGTATTGGATGGTTTTTAAAAAATCTATGGCCGCTTTTCCTGATTGCCTCGAGGCCTGTGCGCGATCAGGATGATTTTTGGGCAAGTTGATCATATCGTGCATCCAGGCCGCAGGAAGGACTATCCAAGGATCGGCCGATTCTGCTTCCATCAATTCTCTGGCGGTCTTAACAACTCTCTTTAAATGCATGGAATCGTGAGAGGGATCATTATCATTTTGTGTTATTAATTTCATCTTTGAAGCGATAAGCGGAAGAAATTTTGTCTCTAAATTATGCATAAATGTCTTTAATGTCTTTTTTTATTGATGGCCGCTAATGGGTATAAAGTTTTTCAATCGCTCTCCATAGACGAGAGCTGATTCAGCACGATTTAAAATATTTTTATCGTCTTGCCTTAGACTTGTCGAGATAATCCCCACTAAAAAATGTGTTCCCTTTTTCGTCTTAAATACCGGCCCTCCACTCATCCCACCATAGATATTTTTAAATAAAAAAATGGATTTTAATTCTACTGAAATAAATGACTTAATATCTGGATAAAATTTAAAATCGCCAAAACGATAGGGAGACTCTACTGGATATCCAGCGTAATTTAAATGGGCATAAAATTCACTTACAGATTTTGTCGAACTAGAGTTCTCATCGGATGTAAGTTGAGAAAATAATTCGTTTTCATTTCCTACAATTTCCATTTTAGGAATTTTTGAGAATTCCTCGTCGGATAAATTAGTTTCAAGAAGGGCAATGTCGAGTGGAGTCTTGAAATCAAATTTATCTTTGATGGTTAAATTTACTTGAGTGGGGTGAACTAAAATATTATTAAATTTTATTTTTGAAAATTGATATTCTTCGCATCCCTTTTCTTCGTTGATGTAAAGGTCTGTAGGTGTCGCCATTTTATTTTTATCTTTACTATAAATACAATGATAAGCAGTAATCAAGTAAGACTTATGATTAAATTTAATAAATGTTGCACTACAATTATTGGAATAAGTGGTGGATTCGTTGGGATTTTTGCCAGGTATAATTTTTGAAACGATACCTAGACTGACGCTTGCGCAACCAGTCGTGTATTCGGTACTCATCATCGCAAATACTTGAAACTGAAACTGAAAAACTGAAATGAAAAAAAGAAAAATAAGTTTAATTTTTACGTTAGTTTGAGAATGTTGAAGAGGATAATCTCCATGATGCTCTCCACGCTGATCTCCGCTGTGGCCCATAAATCCCCCTTTTTTCCATTTTTGAATAATGGACTGATGGCGAATATAAGTGTGATCAACATAGAAGTCTAAATTAAGTTTCTAACATTATCTTTCCCATCTCATTTGATAAAAGAGAAGAATCGATTTATTTAAGGTCGTATTATAAGGGGATCCGAAAATGGTCTGGTCATTGTAGCTCAAGGCCGCCGTAGAATTATTGTTAAATAAATAACTGACGACTAAAGATCCAGTTGCCACGCGCTGTAAATTCCCTTGGGTAGAAATAGTTCCATCTGCACCGATGGCATCTTCATAAACCCAAGCAATAAGTCCACCCAAGCGCCAGTACTGCCAACTATAACCACCTCCCAAGGTAAGGCCTGCTCCTTGGCCAGGTTTTATTTTTGCATCCACATTTCTATTGTGTACATGCTTAGAAAAAGAATGATGAATTTCCAAATTTAAACTTACGTCCCAAGGATTCCAATTTTTCGTTAATATCGATCCGACCCCAATACCCCAGAATCCGCGACCTCTCGCATCTACCCCGGAACCATCTTCCGATTCATAAATGGAACGACCTGTCGGCAGTTGAAAAGACAAGTAGCCGATCCCTTTTGGACGATAGGCGTGGTAAGTCCAATCCGTCCAATATTCGTATCCCATTTGAAGCGAAATATCTGCCAACCCTTGGGATTGAACTTCTCCACTCATTTCCCGCTTTCTTTGTTGATAAGGAAGGGAAATTCCACCTTGCCAGCGGTCTTTGAAAATATGGGCGGCCTCTAATTTCCAAGTTTGAGTGATGTCATCCGTGCGGCGCTTCTGCCAATTTCCATTAGTAAAAACATCAGCGTACGCCTTGGCATATTGATAGGAAAATGTGGCCTGTGCCTTATCATCAGTTGTAATGATGGAAGGCACTGTAAATCCGGAACCGCAACAAGCAGCGGCCATGACTTTAGATGCTAAAAAAAAATTAAATATGATAAGGAATAATAACTTCTTCAATGGAGGCCTCACTGTTCGGTGTGACTAATCTAATTTGGATTTCCCAATCGCCAGGCATATTAAAAAATACTCTCTCAACGTGGTATCTTCCTTCACTTAATTTTTGAATTTTAACGTGTGGGGAAGGATGAGACATACTTGGCATTCTAAGTTTAACGGATAAATCATGGGATAATTCGGTTGGTGCCAACGTTTCGGGTGCATAAAAAACAATTTCAAAATCTCCCACTTCTGCTTCTCCCGGCCTCACACCCCATTCGACATCAAAGCAAATATTTTCAACCTTAAAGTAGAAAGAACAACTACTTAATTTATTTTCTGAAAGAAAATTTAAATTTTCATCAACATAGTTCGGCTTCGCACAGTGGGCGAGTCCTAAGATACAAAGGAATGATAAGAAAATTTTTATTTTTTTCTGGCAATGGTGCATCCGAGCGTCTTTCCTTCTTTGGTCGCGATTGCGCGACCCGCTTTCCCATCCCTAATGGCATCAACTAAGAAAAATTTTGTCGCCCTCTCTGGGTCGGTCGAATCTGTAATTCCGCCCTGGTAGAGAAGCTCACCAGACGGTGAATACAAAAAAACATGAGGAGTTTTATTGGCGCGAAGTCGGTCTGCAATGACTGCATGGTCATCTTGAATGACCTCAAAAGGAAGAACATTTTCTGCAAAATATTTTTTTGCCAATTCGATATTTTCATCTTGATTGGAATGCACTCCTATGACATTCAGGTCGGGATATTGGGATTTTAATTTCTTAAGATAGGGCAAATTTTTATGAGAGCACGGACATGTTGATGAGAGGAAGATAACTAAGGAGAAAGCTTTATTTTTTGTATCTTTGATTGAGAATTTGACGACTTGGTTACTTACTAAAGAGGGGCCGCTTAAATCGGTTGTCGCCTTGGCGAAATAGGAAAACAGGAGTAAAAATGAGAGAGAAAAATTTAATTTTTTTAGCATACGTGGCTTGTATCACAAATGGGAGATCTTTATGAATAAAAATAAATCCATGGTAGGGACTTTTTTTTTCCTATTTTTAAGCGTTGTGCCAATCTTATCCAAGGCGAATACGGCGATTGCCCCGACTCAAAACTTTCAAAATTTTCAAGATTTTCAAAGTTGTTATGAAGACAAAAGTGTCTGTATCAACATAGTCCCCACCAAACCTTTTCATTCTTCAGAAGATTCCTCATTTACTGCTGAAGTTATTAATCCTCAAAATACAGTGGTGGAAGTGAAAAATTTTTCTCTCTTTATGCTGATGAATGGTGATGGCCCAAATCACCCTGCACCACCCGTAAAATGGGTAAAGACTTCCGATAAGCCGCTTAAATTTTTTATTACGGAAGCGGATTTTTATATGCAGGGCGTTTGGCTCGTTCAAGTAGAATTTAAAGATAGTCGCTTCTTGGAATTGGTAAAAATTTCAGTGCCCGTTAAAGTTGCCCAGTAAAGGCAATCACCATCACAAAAGAGCAAGGAATCACCCTCTCCCTTTACGTTCAACCTGGATCTAAAAAACCAGGTTTTGCAGGACACCATGGTGGAATTCCAAAAATTAAAATAGCATCTCAAGCTCAAGAGGGAAAGGCCAACTTGGAGCTCATGGAATTTTTATCTACCGTTTTAAAAATTCCCAAAAGCGATATTTCTTTGGTGTCTGGATTACACCACCGCCTTAAAAAAGTTTACATTAACCGAATAATCGACCTTCCAAACGAACTCAAGAATCAATTGTAAAACATTTTAAGTAGAATCATTAAGTTCGAACGAATAATAATATTCGATTGATGGAGATTCTATGCACAAGTCTAATATTTTTCATTTCATAAAAATTTTCTTAAAAACTTTCTTGAAAATATTTCTCATCACGGCCTTGGCATTCAATTGCTCTTCTAAGAAAAAAGAAGACCAAGCAGTTATTAAGTCTGGTGATCCCGTTTCTACAAATCCTCCGAAGGCAGATCCTGTTCCTCCCCTAGTGCCAGCGGTAGTTGTGGTGCCAAGAGAAATAAAAACAATCATCAAAAACGAATTATTACACTACCCAGAATTGACGACACTACTGGCCGTTAAAGACGTTTATTCTGTGAAACAAAAAGTATTACAGGCCGGTGGAAGTATTGTTTATGATCCCAATCGTGGTAAGGGTACGGCCATCGGATTTTTAATTGTCAATCTTCCGCCAGATAAAATCATAAACGACAAATTTATAGCTTCTCTGGAATTGAAGGCAATTGGTTTTGATCAAGAAAAATTATCCCAAATTACCATTCAAGGAGCGACGCCAAAAGAACTAGCTTTCTTGTCCGTTCCCATTGAAGAAATTGGTCTCAATGATTTGCGTGCTCAATATCCCAATCAGGCCCTAGGGAAAGATGTGGTTGTCGCTGTTATTGATTCTGGGATTGATGCTTCCCATCCTGCGTTTCAAGATCGAATCATTTATTGGCAGGACCTCACCAGGGAAGGTGACTTATTTTTAAAGGAGGCCAATGTTATTAACGCCAACGAAATTCAAGTTACGGAAAAACAAAAATTAAAATTGCCTTCCCTCTTTAAAGAGGGTGAAAAAATTTATTTGGGAAAAATAGATGAGCGATCCCTCGCAGCACAGGTGAGTGATCAAGAACGAACGGCTTCGGAAACGGCAGGTTTAGATATCAATCGCAATAATTTAACTAACGATGTTTTTTATTTTGTTATAGGGCAAGAAAAGCAAACGGGAAAATATGTGGCGGTTGTCGATGTTAACCGAACATTGGATTTATCTGGTGAGCAGGCGGTGACTCCTATCTTGGATTTTAACGACTACCGTAGTGGCCTCTCAATGGAATTAAAAAATAGTTTCACCCCCTTTGTCACTTTTCCCTCAACAAGTAGAACGATAAAATATCCTTTGATATTTCATTTTAAAAATGATGGAACGCCTAGCAAAATTACCTTGGGCGCCGATTTTGTTGCCCATGGAACTCACGTGGCCGGAATTATTGGTGGGAGCGGTGTGGGAATTCAAGGTGCTGCTCCCGAAACAAAATTGATGGCGCTTAAAGTTTGCTCCGGAATTACTTGTACCGATCAAGCTATTTTACGGGGGCTGGTCGAAGCATTTTATAATCCCAAAGGAATTATTCCCGATGTCGTCAATATAAGTCTGGGATCTAAGCAAGGATACGTGACTGACATCTATTCATTTTTGATACGCGATTTAGCAGCAAAATTTGGCGCTACCTTTTTTATCTCGGCCTCAAACTCAGGCCCAGGAATAAGATCGATTAATAGTCTTGGCCATTTTGGGCCAGTTATTTCTGTGGGGGCGCATGTTAGTCGAAAGAGTTTAATCGCGCACTATGATGTAAGCTCTGAGGCCGATGTTCCGGAACATGGAATTTTTGGATTTTCGTCTGCGGGCCCAAATTTTACCGGACAACTACGGCCAAATATAGTGGCACCAGGATCAGCTCTTTCTTCTATTCCTATGATAGTGGGAGGCGCAGATATGTTTAATGGAACTTCCATGTCTTCACCTTTGGCTGCGGGTGGTGCTGCGGCCTTGTTATCTGTTATCAAAAATGAAACGACCACCAATGAAAAATTAAAAAAGGCCTTGGAACTTGTATCCATCAAATCGAAAGATGCAAGAGAGACCTTAGAAAATCTAAAGGGTTTATCTTTAGTAGATGTCCCACTTTCTTTAAGAACTTCGCTTGAAGATTCTTCTACCACGATTCCTTTTCAATCTGTTTTAAGACAAGGTTACGGCCTTATTCATATTCCTCGTGCCCTAGAAAAATTTAGAAGTTTTATGGAAAAATTTTCTGAAGGCGCTATCGGGTTTACCGATTTTAAAATTAATCAAAATAGTGGAGCACCAGCGGATCGACTTTATGATCGCAGTGTGGATATTGCCGATCGCAAAGTTGTTCAACTGGAAATCGAGGATGATGGCGAGAGAGATCAATCGTTTATCATTGAGCATTTTAAATTAATTCCCATGACATTAAAATTATCGCGCGTCGAAGTGGAATCTAGTGATGGAACAGTAGAAACGCTCAAAGAAGAATTTCCCTTTTCCATTGCGGTACCTGGGGTAGAGGGACAAAATTCAAGTCAGCGTGAGTTACTGCTAGGGTCAGGTTTAAAGAATTCCTTTATTAGTGTAAGAGACTTAAATCGCATGGAGGTCGGCAAAACTTATGTTGCCGTTTATGAATTGTTTCAAAAGGGAAATCGCATCCTTACTCTTACAGATTTAGTGCAAAGGCCTGTAGAGATTTCCAATGCCTTGAGCAATCATCATGTGCCTTCCATCTCTTCAGAAGTTCTTCGATTGGCCGCCGCCTACAGTATCAAGGAAAAAGAAATCTCTTCCAATCGCAATCAACGACTTCCCCTGGCCGTTAGATCAGGTGATCAATCTCTCATTGTTACGGCCAACATCGCTGAAGGAGAGACGGGTAGTATTTTAATTAATATTTACGATGCTGATGGAAAAAAAGTAGGCGAGTCGACGGCGAGAAGATCGCCCCAATCTCCACTCAACACAGGCGCAGTAAAAATCAACGTTCCCACGTCAGGAAAAACTGGAATTTATGAAGTGGTTGTTTCCACGAGTAATGGACGATGGATGGGCAAAACAAAATACGATTTGCTGATCAAGGCAAGTCGTTTTCAAGCAGAGAAAAAAGTCCTCAACTTGAAAACTCAATTGAGCACCATGGAGAAAGTATCTAGTGGTGATATCATTTCCGTTTTAAATACTGCGCTACAAGCTCAGTCTGTTTCTGTGAAGCAAGAGACTTTTGTATTAGTTGAATCGTTGAACCCTTTTCCTATCGCTGTAGGGAAGTGGTCATTTAAAAAAATTCCGCTACCTAATTTATCTAAGGATGCCTCGACCTCTCAAGTTTTAGTAGAAAATCGAGGGGGAGATAATCTCAATTGTATCACTCGAATTGATAATCATTTGTACAAGTATGATACTGAGCGCGAGGGGTACCGAGTTGCTTATTCTACAACAACACAAAATGCCAAGGGAGATAAATTATTTAGGTCTGTCCGTTTGGGTGAAGAAATATTTGCTGCGGTCGAAACATTTTCCTGCTCTATCTCACAGGTTGCTAATGAAATTTCAAAAGGCATAAATATTGAAGCCTCTTTTCCCGGCCTTCCACTCCCTGAGGGGGCAACAGACTTTTCCACCGGCGTGAGAAATGCTAATGCAGTGGAAAATAATCGATTCCTCATTTCTATTGTGGCCCCTAAACTTCTAGGATTGCCAGAAGATTCCCTCGGCCCTCGCCTTCGTGCTAGATCTACGTTTAGTATTTTATCGGGAGATGCTGATTTGAAAGAGCTCGTAGAAGTTAACTTGTTTCAGTAAACATTGATGTTTTGGTGCCTAGCTATTCTTGGTCTTTGCCAGACGGTAAAAGTTATCAGAAGGGGGACTTTGAGCCCCCCTTTTTTCGAATAAAATTCCCTATTCTTTTCATTTATAAAGTAATAGATACATAGTCTTAAAATTTCATAGCAACAACTAGACAAATAGTCTAAATTTCTACCTTCACAAATTTCAACTCGGGAGATTACGTCATGAAACTGGATAGGATTAATCGATTACTTAATTGCATAACTCTTGCTTTGTTCATTCAAGGAATCGCCATCGCGCAAGTATCATCGAAAAAAATTAATGTCGCTAAAACATCGATGACCAGTGCAAATACAAATGGAAAAATTGAGGGCAAAGACAACATGGATTCAGGAGAAGATAAGCTTGTTCTTTCTGATACACTATCAAATGATTATGACCTAAGGGTACTTCGCGAAAAAATGGATCAAGCGTCTGTGGGGTTTCTTACTACTTCATTCGCCTACAAGGAACCTGGATTAATGAAAGTAAACGGAAATATGAGCGGTATACAAGGACGTTTTAGTCGCTTGGCCTCTGAAGATAATAAAATTTTTGCTCAGTTTAACGGAAGCTTTCAGCAAGGTACATTAAAGTATGATGGCGGTCTATTCGATGAAGAAGGAAATACAACGCCTTATTCTTTTGATGGCGATAAAATGTCAGTTGGAAAATTTTCGGGATTTATTGGAAAATTTTTAGAGCCACAAAATAGTGCGGGATGGGTTTTTATTCCTCAAGTTGGTTTGAATATTTATAAACTAACGGATTCAGATGATGCTGATCCTTACGATTATAAACGAACTCAAAATTACACTACTATTCCTTTTCGTCTCGATGTTATTAATAAATATGGCCCTCATTTATTGCGAGCTCACTTAACGTACCATCCAAGTTTTCTTTTTTCGGGAACAAATAAAACTGATATCCCAGGGAAAGGAACTCTTACTTTTAATCAAGATGAAGGTACAGGATTTGAGGTGGGAGCAGATTGGACATTCTACCATTTTAATATTGGTCTCATTTATGAAACGTGGGATGTAAGTAGATCTAGTTCTTCAAGAGGATATATTGAGCCTGCGAATCAAACAAGTTTCACTTCAGCCGTTTTGAGTTACGCATTTTAGATTTTTAATTTTTTTAATTTTATAAATCCTCTTAAGCTTGCATTTAGAAGAGCTTAAGAGGATGAATTTTAGATAGCAGTAGATCTTTAAAAAGCAGCAACGATTCCTAACTGTAGCGTACTAACATTAACTTCAAAATTAACAAATTCGTAAGATCCTGAATTTCTTAGAGCTTGGTAGGCAAATTGATAACCAAAATTATTTGCAATTTCTCCAGTAATTCCAATTTGGTAACCGATCCCTGGATTTAATTCTTTTATTACTTCACCTTTATTAAATTTGCTTATATTTAATCCCGCATAAGGAATTAAATATTTATTTACTGAGTAAGTTACATTTCCTTCTCCGCTGAAAGAACTGAATTTTTCTCCAGTTTCATCATCTTCGTTATCAAATTTAAAAGAATCATAGTTTAAGTTAGTTTTGATACCAAAGTTTTCTAACTTATTTTTTGAATAACCTACGCTGAATCCCATTTGGTGTGCAAAATCACTAGTGGAATCACTTAATGATTCATCGCCAAATTTCGCAGTTGATTTCGCTTTCTGCGAAAAACCTTTTCTCACTCCAACCACTAAACCGCTCAGAGGATTTTCATCCTTGTTGATACTTCCAAAAATAGATTTGTCAGTGATGGATTTTCCAGCTTCTTGAGCGGTAGCAAAATTTTGTCCCAAGGAAATAAGGGCGAAAATTGTACAAGTTAATTTGGATTTCAATTTCATAGAACCTCCTGATTTTTAATGATCTCGACAATTATCAGGGTGAAACTCTGTTTGCAAGCGAAAGATAGCGGTTCAGCAATAAATGATAATTAATTTATGTTTTCAATTAAATTAATTCGTATCTTTAATAATAATAAATACTTGACCTAGCTTTGGGCACACTTTCCAATTCAAACCTTTCGATAAATCTACGTCCGACAATTCTTCAACTTTGAATATCTTAAGGTCTACTAAAGCTGACAACAAATTCTTCATCATCCTGCCAGTGTTGATGCATCCATCAGTAGGTTGATAACTATCATTTGAATTTATGGGAAGGAAATTTGTCGAAGCCGTAGTACTAAGTGAGTTATCATGCAGTCTTAAGGTATTTCGTCCGAGATTAAAAGCTAGTGGCCACTCCTGAATCCAATAATTATCCAAGGCATTCAGAGGAACTAGCGCTTCAAGAGTGAAGCGATTAATCTCATAAGAAAAAGAATTGATCGGTGGGTAAGTGGCGTCCATGTCAATTCGTGTGATATTACCGAACGCTAAATTTTCAGAAAACATGCTGGCCCATAGATAATAAATTCCTTGGGGTGTATCACCTCTTACGGAAATTCGATAACTGGTATTTTTGTCTTTTTTGTTAATAATTTCGGAATCACGTCTTGATCTTGCGAGAACTGGAATTGTTTTTGATTTTTGAGGAAATTTTTTTATCCATTTTTGGCCCTCTTTTATCGCAAGTTCACAAGTTTTCAACCGCTCTTTATCGCAAATAATGTAGACGACAACTATTTTTTTGGGCAAGGGATGATCTAGCAGCTCCTCAGTACTCATTTCCGCTATTTCTTTTTTTAATAACGATGATAAGTGCTTCGTCTCAAGGTAGCCGTAAGCACGAGCTTTATTTTTAAATTTGTAATGAACGATGGGAATTAAATTTTTAGGTTCAAGTTTTTCTAAATGATTCGTGCCAGACAAAAAATGGTGCCAAGGAGAATAGTCTTCCATCGTCTTTACATTTAAAGTCAATTCCTCATGGGGATTAAAAAGAAGGCAATCGCCTTTGATGATATTACTTACTGAAAAATAGGAAGTTGTTTCAACGTTTTTTCTATCGTCAACGACAATTTGTTTTTGATTGATCTGTTGGTTAATTTTTATATTAGAAAAAGTGGTTCCCGGATGATTCACCACATAGAAGGGAATGAGAATATCGTTCTCTAGGCAGTATTTTTGCTGCGCGTGTGTGTTTGGTAAGACCACAAAGAGGGTGAGAAAAATGATGATCCTCGCCTTCAAGGTTGTATCTTTTTTTTAAAGCATTTACTTGCTTCCACTCCGGCGTACTGTCCAAAATTTTCAATATAATCATAACCATTTTTTTCGTATAGTCTGATCGCCTCTGGTTGCTTAACACCAGTTTCTAAAATGCAAAATTCAAAATCAGATCTTGCGGCCCATTTTTCTAAATATTGTAAAATTTTGCTGGCAACACCTAGGCTTCGATAGTTCTCAAGGACAAACATACGTTTGATTTCCGCAATTTTTTCCTCGTATTTTTTAAACGCCCCGCAGCCAATGGGAGTTTGATCGTCATAAGCAACCACAGTATGTTTTATATCTTCAAGTTTATTGTACTGTGAATAGAATTCATGATCATCGCCGTCGCGAATTTTTAATTCTTTGTCTAGCAAATGGATCAGTTTTCTAAAATCTGGATGGCCAGAGTCGGTTGCTACTAAAATGATATCTTTCATGTCGAAATTTTAGCATGGGCAAAAGAAAAGGGTGAAGAATTTTTCACCCTCATGTGATAATTAATTCTTTGTGCAGGTCAAGTGTCCTATTGAAGATGATCCAAGTAATGTATCGGGAATATTCATATATATTTGCTCCGTACTAAAGGGAATCATCACATGAGCAAAAGCTAGCTTGAAGTTTTCGCTATAGATGGGTGACACTCCATTCTCAGCAAATTTGGTATCATCATTATACGTCACTGTGATTATTGATAAGCGATCAAGTTTGTAAATACCCGAAGAAAATAATTCGGAAGTAGGCGGTTTCTTAATGGCGGGAAGAAATTCAAAAGTATATTTGAGAAAATAACTTTGAAATTTATTTTTAATCGGAATTACGCGCGTAAGGCCATCTCTCAGCTGCTCTTCTGAAATGGTCAATTTAATGGTTTCTTCACCCCTATACTGTGAAATAATTGAACACTCTAAACCATTCTTTTCAGACGAAAAAGAAAATTGCGAAAAAAAACTAAAAGCCACCATTAAAAAAAGTTTCATCATTTACCTCCAATGTAGAAGTTTTAGCATGGGGGCAGAAATAGGATCAAGAGACAATTGCAAGCACCTGCATTATGTGTTTGGAAATGAAAACAGCATGATTAATCATTAATGACGATGAAGAAAATGAGGATCAAGTAAAGTCGCAACAACGTGCCACTCACTAGTGAAATTCTTAGAATCGCCAGATACATTACCTTCAATTCGCCATAAGACCATGGAAGAATAGTCATAGTTATTAACTTCGAAATGAAGCACACCTAAAACTTCATGCCACATCAATGCAAATTGTTCATTAAGTTGAAGTTGTTCCCACTGAGATCGGTTGATAAGAATTAATCCCCACTTTTTTTTGTGGAAGTTCTTCGCTACAAGCTCAGTTGTTTGTCCGCTAAAATAAAGTTTAAAATCAACTGGCACGATCATGACTTGCGAATGGTTTAGTTTTTTCCATTTTTTCTTTAAGGATGTTGGTAGGCCATCAAGCTCATTGATAATCTCGTAAGTGCCACGCAACGCACGCTGAGCGCTTCGAAACACTGGGTCATTGTTGAAGCAAATTCCAGGATAAAAAGCCTCTTTCCCCAGAAATTGCTTCCTTAGTAAATCTTCATCTTGCATGGCCGCAATTTGTTCACAGTTAGGGGCCGCAGAAAAAACGTCCACTAATAAAAAATGAAAAAGAAAAAAATAAATGAATTTATTCATCAGCTATTTGTTGCACAAGACTTAGGAGGAGGTTGTTTTTTTCTTCGGTACTTAGTAATTCCCATGAACTTTGATTTACGAGAAGTGCATGCTCATTTTTATAATAGTGCGCTGCTCGGGAGAAACCTTCTTCAAAATTGTAATTTCCCACCAAAAGGGAATATCGAGAACGCAGTCTAACCAAATCTATTCCGCTATTTAGGGCAGTGAGGTTTAGTTCACGTGTTATGGCCAATGCCAAAGCTCCACCACCATTGCCTGCTCCTCCAATTTCTTCGGAAGTTTTCAGCCGCCTCAAGTCGCTAACAACGTTGGGGTCTACTACTTGGGCAAATAAAGATAAAGAAGTAGAAAAAAATAATAGGCACAATAGTGTTTTCATGGCGAGATCATCTCCTTAGTAATGGGAAAAAATTGAATATTGAAATTATAAGTAGAAAGTTCTTTTCCTTCGTGCTTCTCCATTATCTTGGCGAAGTCATTGATGAAATTTCGAATTAATTCCTTGGCCTGAGGAATTTCTTTTTGGTCGATGTTAATAGCAAAACTTTGAAACTCTCTTAAGTTAACGGAGACATCATTAATAATGTCATGAGCATATTTTGCAACAGTTCGATGGTAATCGCGAATGAAACTACTGGGGACATCGTTAAAAGACATGAGATGATTAACCTTGCGCTCAATATGCCCAGATTCATCGATTTCAATATGCTTACTATTCTTTAGAAAGTTAAGACAAAGATTTATTTCTTCCTCTGTTATGGGAATTAGAAATTTGCGTTTAGTGAGATCCGAAATAGATTGGATATCATGTCGTCCGAGCATTTCAAAAATGATCATCGTCGCTGGTTTTGCTGTTTGTTGGTCAAATTCCATGCGAATAACTTCAAGGGGAATAAGTTCGCTTAATTTAATTTTTAACTGGTCAATTTCATTTTGCGCACGACGTTCTAATGTGCTGTGATTGAGTTCAACTAAAGCACGAAAATATCTTTTTTCTGGAATTCCAAGTTTAAGAATTCGAGAGCACATGAGGTCTAGAAGTTTTAAAGGGAACTTTTTTTTACCATGGATGATTTGATAAAGTTGAGAGTGACTAACAGATTTTAATCGGCCGGCCATCGCACGGTAACTATTAGTTGCAAGCTTGCTTTGTTTTATGGCGACTACATCTAAGAGGTAGCGATGGAGGCAATCGTAAAGATAAATAGAAGGAGTATTGGATTCCATAAGGCGGAAATATGCTATAACTTCAAGGTATTTGTCACTATGAACTTAAGGCACACTTGAATATCACCGACGTCCTGGCATTTATCCTACGTGTTAGTTACTAGTAATGATTTGATCAAAGGGGCCATTAATTTTGGGTATAAGACGAGCCGCTTCCCTATTTTCTTGGGTTGAAGACTCATCTTGATCAGTCTTCATTTAAATTTGATTAGAGATAAATCAGTTTGTGCATTTGTCAAAAATCTTTAACATTTGATCGATTTTTTCTGGATCAGCTATTTCTGTTTCATTTATGTAGCCATTTTTCCCTGCGGCACCCAATAAACCATTAAAAATTCTTCCTGGTCTTATAGCTTTTAGTTTTTCAAAATAATTACTGTATCTGATATTGGATAATTGATACAGATCTTGAATTGATGTAGTCTCTGGGTTTCTGAAGCCAATTCCTAAAATTCGTTTGTCAAAAAATTTCTTAAGATAATTGCGATAATCAATAATTTTCAAGTTTGATTGGTCAGCTAATTCGTTAATCATGTTTTTCATTATCACTGCTTTGCTTTTTAATTGTGAGAATGAAATTTTTTCATCAATAGGCCCTCCAGCAACATGTATTACGTATAGATAATCAATGACACGTTGGCGAAACGGTGGGTTGTGCGATTGCACGAAAATATTTACTTCAGGTACTTGTGTGCTTATTTCAGAATACCACTTGCTAATTAAGTTAATCGTATTCTGAGAGCATAAGGTATCTGCAAAAGAGTTAAAGCTAAAAGTGATAAATCCAAATAGAAATAAAAAGAGATGCATTTAATTTCCTCTCATAAGCCTTGAAAATTGGGCTTCAAAGCATTCATCAAGTAAGTGCAAAACTTCAGTTGAATAGCGAAGAGTGTTCAGGAACTTGTTCGCCGTTGTGGGTGCTAAAGGATCTATACCAAAAGCATCCCACAAGATATTTGTTTCGGTTGTAGATGTACCAGCGTCAGAAATAGTCTTTGAAAATTGAAAAGCATCCATGGCGTCTTTAACATATAAACTAAGATCATTTTTTTGTGTGAAATTTAAAAGTAATTGTTGTATATCATCCCCATGTTTTTTGTAAAAATCGGCTACTTTTTTTACGCTATATAGGGTCATTCTTGGAAGTTCCATGATTTCTAAAATTTCGGTAAAATCTTCTTTAAAATTTGGATCATCAACTGTAATTTCATTTATTAAGCTTCTGTACAAAGAAGATATGAAACCACTGTTGCGGTGGTAGCCTCTCCAACCTATTAGAGGAAGATTTCCTGAGATATATGCTTCCCCAAGGGTTGCGAAACCAGACACAAATGGAAAAACACTACCATACTCAAAATTAAACAGCGCTTGCATTTCGTTTGGCGTCATTGCT
Source organism: Bacteriovoracaceae bacterium (assembly GCA_029865945.1). Classification (GTDB taxonomy): domain Bacteria; phylum Bdellovibrionota; class Bacteriovoracia; order Bacteriovoracales; family Bacteriovoracaceae; genus JARXAH01. Next base: position 24,353 of record JARXAH010000085.1, read on the forward strand.
ATTTCGGTAGGTGCATACAAACTAATATTATTTTTTACAAAATTTCTCCAATCATCGAACTTTTGTATATCATCATCTAGATTGTTTTCATTAAGCATAGATATCCCAGAGAAAGTTAAATTATCTAAAAATTTTTCTAAAGCTATTTCATCATAATCTTTAAATACTGAACTATAGACTATATAGTTACTATTTTTGTCATATAGAAAAGAAATTAAAATCTGTTGCTGAATTACTGCATCAGGAGTGTAATCACTTAATTTTGGGTTGATATAGGATACGATAAATTTTGAGTTATTAGTTATGTTTGATTGCTTGATTGCTTTAGTTTTTATTGCATTTCTAAATAAGCTTAACAAATTTTCTTTGGTGACAGTGTTGTCTCTAAGTGGAAAAATCATTCCAGATTCTTGTGGGCCGGTTGGGTTTTGTATGTATAACTTGCTAGAGGTCATTTGTTGGTCTAGGTTTAGCCTAAATTTATTTGCTGCAAATCCGCTTGGATTAATTTCTTCTGATCGCATTTTCCCTGAGCTATATTCCAAAAATGATACAAAATTGACTTTAGATACCAGCGGATCATTTTTTTTAAAGTAGTAACCCGCAGCTTCATTTTCAGATCCTTTGAGCGTTAAAGACGTGTCTGATGCCATTATCGCCAGATCAATATTATGATCATTATTCTTAATAAATTTTTCGAAAGCACTGTGTTTCCAAAAAGTAAATTTTCCTTCACTTATCGATCCTTTGTTAGGATTTCCTTGTAGATATTGGAGTGGAATTTTATAAAAATCATTGGTAAATATTTTTAAGACAAATGAGAAGTCATCGATTTTACCTGGCTCGCTTAAAAAGACAATATTGAAATTAATAGTTGGGTCATTCTCGTAAAGTTGTACTACTCGATCGATAAGATATTTATTAAGAGCAAGATCTCCAAGCCCATCCATGTATCTAAGGCCAGTATAAAATGCTACATTTAGTTTAGAGTTTGCGAGGATGGGTTTTGATAAGGAAAATTTAGAGAAAAATAAAAAAAAGAAAAGAATTAGTTGTGTTATTATTTTAAAAGTCCTGCTCATTATAATTATATCCTGCTTGTGATTATAAATCGCTTAATAAGTCTCCTTAGTATTTTCATGATATTTCAAAGAATTAACAATCGGGTAATATTTTCCTTTACCAAAGTTCTCAATTAAATATTTGAACTTTCTTGATACTTAACTGAAACGGTTTATATGTTGTCAATAAATCTTCAAACCCATAGTTAATTAGGAATTTCTCAATTTTAGGCAAAAGCATTATCCTTTGAATTTAAAATACTTGCGATTAAGTTGATAATTTTATTTCACATGCTTCGCTTATACTTTTTTCACTTCGTTTTACTGTGGTTTGATTACGGATAATCTGGTGAAGAAATGTAGTAAAAAACTTTTTTGATCGAGGTCTATTGTTCTATTTCACTGCTTAAACATTTCTGGTCGCTTCTACTAATTTATACTTTATTTAGCGTCGTGAATTCATTGAGATGAGTATATTTTATTCAAGTTGTCTTTGGATCCTCCTTCGAAATTATTATTCATTTTTCATTTTTCATTTTTTTCTTCATTTTACTATTTCATCTTTTTTATTAATATCCGATAAGGCAATTGTTTACTTAGAGAGAAGCAAAATATTATGAGTTATTTAGCTTTGAAATAATTGAATGCAAACTTTTAATTAATTAAGCTTCATGCTTGATTTTTTTGCAACGGTATAGGTAGCGTTTTTTATGTATTATAGATTTTTATATTCCTCTGCTCAAAAAATAAAAATTAAATCGAATAATTTTAAAAAAAATACTTTTAAGAATTTTCTAGCGATTAAAGAATGGTTGATCTTTTTTTGCTTAAATTTGTTTTTCTATCAAACGTTTGGGCAGAGTAACCAATTTCAATCGAACACGAAAATTTCGGATGTAGTCACTGAGCTGAGGGATGCTAGATTTTTTTCCAAAGACAAAACTTCTGGTGAACGAAAATTACTAAGTGATGCGCAAGATTTTTTAAAAGAAAAAATCTTCTTGATACTTGAACCTGATATTAAGTCAAATAAAGCTCGTGACTTAGCAAAAGATTTTAATGTTATATCGAAAGATAAATTAGAAAAAATTTCTATTAGTAAAGATAACATTGGTTACTGGTTACATCGTTACCCCGAACTAATTGAGAAGCATAAACTTTATAAGTTTAATTCAAATGGTGGCATAGGGCTCTTGTTAAACGAAGTAAATGCTTATTCAAATTTTCTACACATGAGAAGTATGTTTGAAGGAAAAGAAAGCTGCAATGAATTACAAGGTGTCATTGGTATAAAAGATGAAGTTATTTGTTCAGCAGGGACTGCAAACTGCCAAGCTGAAGGCATGAATAATTATAGAACCCGTAAATCCTCCGTAAATGGTTGCTCGTCAACTATTCCCTTGGTTTTATCAGCTGAAAACGAAAATAATCTTTTTCTACTTATGGATAATCTAAAGGCTGTATCGAAAAATGATGGGACAATAATAAAGGACAAATATTTAGCAGAAAAAGAATTCATCGAGTAGACCTACCTTTTCCCTAAATTAGAAAAAGGAAGGCCCCTCACAGAACCGTACTTGTAGATTTCCCACATACGGCTCTTCAAAATTTCTTCCAGTTTAGCTTGGGTGTTATACATAGGGACTCCATCCT
>JARXAH010000015.1 GCA_029865945.1 Bacteriovoracaceae bacterium
ATAAATGGAGGGTTCATCTCAATGTAACCATGTTTGAGGTGTTCATCTAACATAAAATTAATCAGAGCACGTTCCAATTTTGCTAATTCTTTTTTTAAAATCACAAATCGCGATCCGGTAATTTTTACCGCCGTAGAAAAATCCATCATCTGCAAATTTTCACCGAGCGCCACATGATCCTTAACTTCAAAAGCAACGGTTGGAACTTTACCGTGAGTGGAAATTACTTTGTTATCCGCTTCACTTTTTCCCACCGGCACATCATCGGCCGGGAAATTGGGAATAATAGACTGGGCGCGAACAAATTCCGCTTCAACATTGATAAGCTCTGCCTCGCTGGATTCGATTTTATTTTTAATAGCAGAGACTTGTTCCTTCAGCGCGTTAGCATCTCGCTTTTCTTTCATCGCAAGGCCAATTTCTTTCGATAGCTTGTTTAAATCAGAGCGAGCGCTTTCCACAAATTTAATCAGGGATTTTCGTTTTTCATTTAGATCAATCACATTTTGCGCCATCTTAAAATCAATATGCCTGGCGGCAAATTTGGCCTTAAGAATGGTTAAGTCATCTTGAAAAAATTTAATATCAATCATATCTTCCTCTTTCTTTATTTATTTATTTTATTGAATTCTTCTCGTACCTTCAAAGACATTTCTGAATCGGGATCAATTTCTAAGTAAATCTTATAGGCCTCTTTCGCATCTTTAAACTGCCCTAAATTTTTATAAATGTCTCCTAAGATCAAATACACCGAAGCATCATCGGGCCTTAGCTTAATCACTTTTTTATAAATACTAATCGCAGGCTCAAATTCGCCGCGCTTAAATTTAATAAACGCCAATCCTTTCAGTGCTTCAACCGACTTGGGAAACTGGCTTTGCACAGATTTATACCATTTTTCAGAATCGTTTAATTGCCCTTTGGTTAAATAAATTTGGGCAAGTAAAATCCGAGAAGATTCTTGATCAGGATATTGCTCCACTTCTTTTTTAAGGTACGCCAGCGCCCCATCGGGATCGCCGTTTTGAATGAGTAAGAGTCCCCTAAAATAATTGATTCTCGGGTAAGATTCCACCCGCGCTTGAATATAGTCTAAATCTTTTGCCGCTTCCTCATATTTCTTGAGATCAATTCTTCTCTCGACAAGTCCCATTCTGACTACTAAATCACCGGGATTTAATTTTAAGTATTCATTAGCATTATCAATATATTCTTGTGATAAATTTTCTTTTTCCGCAACCGACAATAAAAATTTATAGAGATAGCTGAGATCTCCCCCCACCAATTTCATTTTCTGGTGAAGTTCATTAAAATCTTTAATCTGGCCGCTGCGATAATAAAAAATAGCAATTTGATTCCAAATCATAGGATTTTCTGGAAAGTCTTTTTCCAGTTGTCTTAAATACCCAATGGCCGTTTCGGCATCATCCATTTCGTACAAAATATTTGAGTAGAGCAAACGATATTTTATTTGTGAGGGATCTAAATCCACAGAGCGCGCAATCAGTTGTTTGGCATTGTTGAAATTGTTGGCGGCCAAATAAATTTCTGCCATCCGAAAAGAAATCTCATCTGCGGTAGGATTAATTTTTAAGGCCTGATCATACCAAAGAACAGATTTGGTATAATCTTTTTTTAAAAAATAATATTCTCCGAGCGTGTTGCAATACTCATAGGAGTTATAATTTTCCGCTTGTGAGAGTAAATTGATGAGATCTTGAGATTTTGAAAAATGTGAGGCTTGAGCATAAACTAAAATTAAAGCGTCGTTTACTTTGGAATTGAGAGCATCAGTTTTACGAATGTTTTCTAATTTTTTCATGGCCTCGATATAAGATCCTATCTTTGCTTGCATGCGCGCCAAATGAACTTGGGAGGGTATGTAGGATGGATAAGCATCTGCCGCCTTAAGCGCTAAGATAATCGCCATATCCCAATTGGCATTTTTTTCTTCATCTTGAGACTGCTTTAAAAAGTGCGCCGATTTACTCTCTAGGATAAGTTGGTTCGAATCTTTAAATTTTTCTTCATTGCTTGATGGCGTTAAGGCCGCAATTCGCGAGCGAAGTTGATCAGAGTCACGAATTTCAAGTGACATTCTCATTTGCTTGGCAGCATCATCTGGCTTACCTGTCGCACCTAAGTAGAGGCCTTTTAATTCCAAGGCCTGAGATTTTAATAAGTGTGATCTTCCAAAATTTAAATTTTCTATTCGCTCAAGGATTAATTTGGATTGCTCAAAATCTTTTGATTGAATGGAATAACTAAGCGCCGCAAGCATGAGGTCCAGAGATTTTTGATAAATTTTTAAACCCTCAATAAAAAGGGAGCTATATTTTTCATAGCGGCCTTGCACCTCTTCGTAATCAAGAAGCGACCTAAACACATAGAGATTTTTTTCAGGAAGCTCATAGAGTTTTTCCGCAATAATTTTTGCGGCGCTCAAATCACCAAGCTTAAGTAAGCATTGCAAATAGACAGAATAAAGAAGCGAGGAAAATTTATTATTAATTCTCAGATACTTATCCAGAAGAAATTTAACCGCAGAATATTTTTCGTTATAAAAAAGGAGAAAGGACTTTGCTGTCATTAGATCAAGGTTAGTAAACTCTCGGCCCTCCCCTGCAAACTGCAATAATTTGTAGACGGTGGATGCGGACGCATAACGATTTTTTAGTTGATAGCGAAGCAGCATCGCACCCGTGAGCGCAAGTCGGTAGAGGGCGTAACTTTGGTCACTATTTTTTTCATAAGACTCTTTGTATAATTCGTAGGCCTTAACTAAATTGGGAAATTCCATTAACTTAAATTGTTCGCTTGCGGCCTCCATCAATTTTTGTGAAGCCGCCTCATCTTTGACTTTTTCAAGTTCAGGAAATTTTAAATCAAAGCTAATGATGTCATCGGGAGTTGCCACTTCTTTTTTTTCTTCATCATCAAATAAAATTAAGAGAGCAACCAAGGTTAAGATAATGGAAAAAAGCCCGACGGATTTTTTTTTAGTCGCTTTTTTCTTTCGCTGTAGTCCACCTTCGTCCCCAAAATCATCATACGGAGGCAGATAATCTGGAAAAAGAGGCAAAGGATCATTTTTTCGCTCCTCTTTTTCTTCAATCAAGGCACGCTGAACTTCTTCCAGTGAGTAGACTTTAGTTTTATCGTGATCAACTCTAACCAATTCTTGAGATGAATTCGGGGAATTTACAGGAAAAGCATTTTGGGGCGAAACTTGATCGCTTACGGGAGTATCCTTAGGACTTTCTTTGGAAACAAGAATCGGGCGTGCTTGAATTCTTTTCGCTTCAATTTTGGAACTAACGGACTGTGGCGATTTTTGCTTAGACTCTTTCAGCGATCTCAGGGTTCGAATAAAGGAATCTTCTTTGGAGTCAGGAAATAAATCATGAAATTCTGGCAACTCCCTGAGAGTCAGCCACATCTCCGACTCTTTTTCCTGGCAAAGCGTTATGGGAGATAAGTATCCCTTAGCTATCAGATCTTCAACCTCTCGAGTCGTCAAAAACTCTGAGATTTGGTTGTTGATATTAAGCCGGTAAAGTTTCATGGAAATTTAAATTTTCATGAAATCTTTTATGGATGATAAGTGAATGAGTCCATTCCAAAAAATTCCTAAAATGATTATGGGCAGAATCATAAGACCGATAGAAAGTTGTCTTAAGAAGTGCATACCTTCAATTTTTTCATCGTTTTCTGGAGCATCAACAATCACAACTTTCACTAGTTTTAAATAGTAACCAATGGCAATGATGGAATTGAAAGCAACCACCAGAGCAACTGCGTAATTTTTTTGGGAAATCACGTAACTAAGAATGCTAAATTTTGCAATAAATCCTGCAAAGGGCGGAATGCCTGCCATGGAGAAGAGAACGATGGCAAAAGCAACTCCCATAAAAGGATGCCTGCGGACAAGCCCCTTAAAGAAAAACTGAGAGTCACTGCCAAATTTATTGGCAATTTCTGAAATGATTGAGAATGCAACCACGGTCATAAAAAGATAAACAAGGAGATAAAACAAAAGGGCGCCAATGGATGTTGGCCCTAAATAGACAATCGTTAAAAGAATTAAACCGACGTGACCAATAGCGGAAAAGGCCAGCATTCTCTTAACAGAATCTTGCCCAAGCGCCGAAATATTTCCGACTGTCATCGTGATGATCGACGTCATGATTAGTAGTGATTGCCAAGAGGGATAGAGAGTTCCGACTTGCTGAAACGCAAAAGTAAATCTCGCAAGTACAACAAAGGCGGCAATTTTTGGAAGAAGCGAAAAGAGCGCGGTCACCGGAGTTGGTGCCCCTTGGTAAACATCAGGGGACCACATATGAAACGGAAAAGCGCCAAGCTTAAAGGCAATTCCAGAAAAGATGAGGGTGAGAATCACCATTAACATCCAGGTAGGAACGGTCGTTTGAGTTGCGGCAATGGTGGCCAAATCGAGCGATCCAAAAACTCCATAGAAAAGCGCCATCCCCATAAGCATGACGGCAGAGCTAATCCCGCCGTAAAGGCCATACTTAAAACCCGCTTCTAGGGATAATGTATCTTTCTTTTTTATCGCGGTTAGTGCGTAAGAAAGAATAGAAATTAATTCAATGCCTACGTAGATGAGCAAAAGATTTTTTGCAGAAGCAACCACCATCGCACCAAGAAGAACTGAGAGCGTTAGGATAAAAAATTCTGCTTTAAATTCTTTATAAATTTCAGAGGAGAAAGTTCCAATGTATAAAATTCCCATGGTGGCCAAAATAAGGAGAATTTTTGAAACGATAGCAAATCGATCGGCCACAAAAGTTTGATTAAAGACAACAGAAGTAGGCAAATCAGAATTGAAACCGAGGGCAAGTAGGCACAGACCCAAACCGGCAAACGAAATAAAGTATAACATTTTTCGTGTGGCCAATGGCTTATAGGTGGCCTCCAGAAAGAGGATAAAGCAAATGGTGAAGAGAAGTAAAACTTCTGGAACCAGATAGGACAAGTTCGTTAAAAAATTGAGTAACACACTGAGCTCCTTTTCACCGAACTAAGTTTAAACTAAGACCGTAAATTTTTTCACTAAATTCTCGACAGAAAACCGCACCAAATCAATTAACGGTGCCGGCATAATTCCTAAAAATATCACTAAAAAACAAAGGGGCGCCATGTACAAAATCTCACGCCAATTCATATCTTCATAAGTTTTCACTTCTTCACTTGGAGTTCCAAAGAACATTCGGCGGTACATCCAAAGTAAATAAGCAGCACCGAAGAGCAAACCGATCGCTCCCAATATGGTGAGCAAGGTGAAAGATTTAAAGGCCCCTAAGAAAATTAAAAATTCTGAAATAAAGGAAGAAAGTCCCGGAAGACCGAGCGCCGCAAATAAAGAAATCAACATCACAATAGTATACTTGGGCATGTGCTTGGATAGTCCGGTATAGCCAAGTGTATGATCCGGGCGAACGATCCAACGATGATGCGATCTCTCATAAAGCACGCCCACTAAGAGAAATAGCATGGCAGAACTTAGTCCGTGATTAAACATTTGAAGGACTGCGCCGTTAGTTCCACTGGTGGAAAGGGAGCCGAGCCCCATCATCACAAATCCCATGTGAGATACGGAGGAATAAGCAATTAATTTTTTCATATCGGTCTGTGCGAGAGCACAAAAGGCGCCGTAGATAACAGATATTAATCCTAGCAACACAATAACATAGGAGTAAGCGGCCGCTGCTTCTGGAAAAATAGGGTAAGAAATTCTAAGAAAACCGTAGGTTCCCATTTTTAACAACACGCCCGCTAAAATGACAGACACCGCAGTGGGTGCTTGCACGTGTGCGTGAGGCAACCAAGTATGAAAAGGAAAGAGGGGAACTTTTACGGCAAAACCAATAAAGAGCAACCAAAAGGCAAAATCGGAGAAAGGAATTTTCCAAGATCCGAGGGCGATGGTTTTTTTAGCAAAAAGTCCGCCTTGCATCGCAATCATATTGAGGGAATCAGGCCCCGCATCGCTCACGAAATAAATCCCGATGATAGCAACTAACATAAAAATTGAGCCACCGAATGTATAGAGGAAAAATTTTGTAGCGGCGTACTCTCTGTTTTCACCACCCCAAACGGAAATAAGAAAAAACATCGGAATGAGCATAAATTCCCAAAAACAATAAAACATAAAAAAATCGAGTGAGGAGAATACGCCTATAATGGTGGTTTGCAAAAATAGCATGAGGGCAAAAAAGGATCTGGGATTTTTTTCAATATTCCAAGAACACAAAATACAAATAGGAAATAATAAATTATTGAGAAACAACATGGAGTAAGAGATTCCATCAATTCCCAGCGTATAATTGATATGAAAAGAAGAGATCCAAGGGATTGTCATGGAGAGGGCCGGCTGGATAGATGGGTTCGCAAAATCAAAATAGAACAAAAGATCTAGCGTAAGTAGAAAAGTGAAAGCAGTTGAGATGAGGGAAATCCATTTTATTCGCTTAACATCTTCTGAAGACTGAGAAGTAAAAATGAGTAGGCCAAGTGCAGAGAGCATCGGCAACCACAAAACTAAATTGAGAATAATAGCACCCACAAAAACTCCTCAATATTGAAACTAAATCAAATAAATTATTTAACGAAGTAAGCCAAATACATAAGGTAAGAGACAACTCCAACCACCATGACAGTAACGTAACGTTGAATGTGTCCCGACTGCATATACCTTAAAATAATATTTCCCAAGTTGACTAATACCGCAGAGCCATCCACTAAAATAGCATCGATAAAAACATTATCAAACCATTTGGCAATAGAATAAAAGAAGCGTGAAACTTTATAAGTCATGGTCATGAGTATTTTATCTAAATACCACTTCTCTGATAAAAAATTGTAAATTCCGTGAAGTGATTTGGATAAATTTTCGGATGAAAAAATTTTCCAAAAATAAAATAAAAAAGCAAAGCCAATACCAGTGGCAGCGAGAGCGAGGGAAACCAAGGTAGCGGTGTGGTGGGCACTATGCTGAGCATGCTCCAGTACTTCAGTCGTGGCGGTCGCCATGTTGATGGATCCAAAAACCGGAACCATAAGTTTACTAAACCACTCGCTAATAGAAGGAAGAATGACTCCCCAACTTTGCCCGGTTAAAGATCCTGAAAAGAAAACACCGAGTGATAAGAAACCTAAAATTAAAAGAGGAAGATTGCTGTTCCAAGCAAAATGTTCGTGATGACAATGATCATAGAGTTTTTTATCTCTTGTTTCTCCATAGAACGCCAAGATCATCATACGGAACATATAAAAAGGAGTAAGCACGGCGCTAATGAAACCTAAGATGGTAGGAATAAGATAAAGAAAACTGCCGCCATTAATTCCTTGAGACCAGAAAAGGGCGTCTCCTAAAATTCTGTCTTTGGAAACAAATCCAGAAAAGAAAGGAACTCCGCTGATGGCCAGAGTCGCGAGCAACATGGCCAGGTGAGTGAGGGGAAGTTTTTTTCTAAGGCCGCCCATTCGGGCAAGCTCTTGAACACCGTCACCCGTTTCATCATCATGAAGGGAGTGAATCACTGATCCCGCAGATAAAAATAAACAGGCCTTGAAGATAGCGTGGGTAATCAAATGCATGAAAGAGGCATTGTAAGCGGCCACTCCGATTCCTAAAACCATGTATCCAAGCTGTGATACGGTGGAGTAAGCAAGTACGGCCTTCAAATCTTTTTGAACGAGAGCAATGGAAGCAGCAATAAAGGCAGTGATCGCTCCAATATAAGCCACTAATAAATCAAGATGAGCAGTGTGAATGAGTGGATACATTCTTAGTAATAAATATACCCCTGCCGCAACCATGGTGGCCGCGTGAATGAGAGCGGAGCACGGAGTTGGCCCCATCATCGCATCGGGCAACCAAATCTGAAGAGGAAATTGCGCCGACTTTCCAATGGTTCCACAAATCATACAAAAGGCTGCGAAGCCAATTAAACTAAACCCGAGCACATGCTTATCATTGAGTGAACCACTGGCTAGGGCCTGATAAATATCACTATAGCTTACGCTTCCCACGTGTATCCAAAGCGCCACAATTCCCAGTAGTAAAATCACATCGCCCACGCGCGTTGTTAAAAACGCTTTCATGGAAGCATAACCAGCGCGATCTTTTTCGGTATAAAAACCAATGAGTGCATAGGAACAAAATCCCATGAGCTCCCAAAAAATAAACAGCGTAAGTAAATTTTGAGATAGAACCAAGCCGATCATAGCGCCCGTGAAGAGGGAAAGATAAGTAAAGAAGCGTCCGTAGTTTGGGTCACCATGCATATAGTAAGAAGAAAAAATATGTATCAAAGTCGCAACGCCGGTCACCATCGTAAGCATAACAATGGCCAAGTTATCGATATAAATTCCGACTTTAAAAATATCAACCGGATTATCAGAAAGGCGAAACCATTCAAAACTTTGCATGAATAAAAAATTGGGATCACTTAAACTCAACATTTGAAAGAAAAGTCCCAACATAATCACGAAGGGAATAGCGATCCCGAGGATGCTAACAAAATCTCCGTGGCGGGGAAGCTTTTTCCAGGCCAACGCGTTGATGATGTAGGCAATAAACGGCGACAAAAAAACAATGAGAATTTCCGTTAAACCAATATTCATGTGTCCTCTTTAAGCTTCTATCTTCAAATTTCTTAATCTAATCTATTCTAATTTTTTAATTCCGACATTTCATCAACATGGATCGATTCTTTCGTCTGAAACAAGCGTATAACAATCGCCAACACAACTGCAGCTTCAGCGGCCGCCACCATAATGATAAATAAAGAAAAAACTTGTCCGTCCGATTTTCCCACAACATAGCGGTTAAACGTCATAAAAGTAATAGCGGCCGCATTGAGCAATAATTCGAGTCCAATTAAAATGGCGATAATACTTTTGCGAATAAAGATAACCGCAAAGCCCAAGGCAAAAAGAAAGCTGGCCATCAATAAACATAAGTAAGCTTTTTCAAACATATAAGAATCCCAATTTACTAATTAGCTGTTTCTAAATATCAGTAGGTTTCGATTCTGAAACTTTTTCTGGCTTAGCAATAATAGCAGCACCAATAAGTGCGCCCAACAACAAAAAGGAAGACAATTCAAAGGCCAATAAATTATCTGTTAACAAGGAATGACCAATAATTTTGTAATCAGAAACCTGCTGCTCTTTGAGCGGAAGTACTTTGAGAAGTTGATAAAAAAAGGCACTCAAACCGCCAAAAATAATAAGTCCTACGATGGAACCTTTCATGTAAGTGGACTTATCTCCCATGAGGGGCGCAAGATTGAGAACTTTGTGAAGGCGGCTGATGAATTCTTTTCCACCAGTTAACATAACGGCGAACAACATTAAAATCACTATCCCGCCGATATACACAATAATTTGAGTAACTGCTAAAAATTCTGCACCCAAAGAGGCGTAGACACCAGCGACACCAAACAAGCACATCAGTAGAAAAATACAAGAGTGCATTAAATTTTTAGTGGAAATTAATAGAATTCCACCCAAAAAAACCATGAAGGCGGAAAACAGAAGTACGATTTCAGGCAACATATCTCTTTCCTTATTCCAATTACTGAGTTTTTCTAATGTCCTACTGGGCCGGAACTAATGGCACTTAAAAATAAATCGAGAATAGATTTTCCATCGAAAAAAAGTATCCAAACTGAAACACCAAGCAAATTAAAGAGAGCAATCGGAGTTAAGTACTTCCAACAAATAGACATGAGATGGTCAACGCGAAGTCTTGGAAACGTCCATCTGACCCAAATCACAACATAGTAGAGGCCTAAAGTTTTCGCAAAAAAAGTTCCAATTTGTAAAATATCGCCAAAGATAGTTCCTTTACCGATATCGAAAGGAACATGATAGCCACCTAAGAATAGAGTTGCGGCCAATCCACAAACGACAAAGACTTCCATATATTCAGCGAGAGCAAAAAGCCCGTATCGCATTCCCGTGTATTCAGTGTGGTAACCAGAAACTAATTCTGACTCCGCTTCAGGTAAATCAAAAGGGGCGCGGTTTGTTTCGGCGAGTACGCTTACAAAATAAACGAAAAATCCAATAAAGGTAAAAGGATTGTGGAAGATGTACCAACCTGCTGGCCACGCCGTCTGATTGGCCAAAATATCTTCGAACGACAAGCCGCCAGATAATAAAAGAATACTCATAATTGATAGTGTGACGGGAATTTCATAACTGATAATTTGAGAGGCTCCTCGCATTCCACCGAGTAAAGACCACTTAGAATTGGAGGCATAACCAGCAATAAAAATTCCCAATCCAACGAGTGATGAAATGGCGACGACATAATAAATACCAACGTTGGTTTTGCTTAAGGTAAGACCTGCAGAAAAGGGCAACACTGCAAAAGTGGCAACGACCCCAAAAATGCATAAGAAAGGAGCTAGGTAAAAAAGAAATTTATCTGATTCATTGGGAGAAATGTCTTCTTTCCCAATCATTTTTAGACCATCGGCGATGACTTGAAACAATCCATAGGGCCCAACACGGTTCGGGCCGAAACGTCCCTGAATGTCAGCAGAAATTTTTCTTTCTGCGTAGGTTCCAAATCCCCCAACCGCAGCTAAAATTCCGGTAATCACGGCCGCAACTAAAATCAGCGCCACCATATACCAAACCCAAATATGACTAACGCCTATTTGAGATCCAATGGCCGTCGAGATTTTTTGAAAAAATTCAAATTGTAAAAGATGATCGATAACAGTTTCGTTTGCGCTCATATCTTATACCTTTACCCTTTATTTCTTATAGCTTTTAACCCAATCTAAATCGCCCTTCTTCCATAAATAGGCCAGGCCTTCAATAATGACGGCCATAAAAGAAATTAAAATGATAAAAACGTAAAGGCCCTGACCTTCAGCAACGAGTGTGCGATATACTGATGCTACCGGAATGAGAAGTGCTGTTTCCACATCGAACACGATGAAGACCAATCCTATGACATAGAAGCGAACATTAAACATCGACCAAGCTGTTCCCACCGGAATTTCCCCGCACTCATAAATCATACTTTTTTGTCGACTTGGTGCCTTTGGACTTATAAGGTAGGCCACTAAGAGGGCGCCACCAAAAAGTAAAACGGCAATAACCATAAATACGATTAAAGGTGTGAGCACATGCAAAGATGGTGAAGTCACAGAACTAGACACCGCTGCGTTCATAAGCGAACCTCTAAAAATGGGAAAATTTTCTTGTCTTTTCTTTGTCAGATTACAACATCATGATGCCATTGAAAATAGAAGGATTTAAAATTTAAAGTTTAAAACAAATAAAAAAAATCATTAACCGATAATTAAACGATAATTAACCGATGCTAAAACAAAATCCTTTTAAAGAATTAGAAAAATTTTTAAGTCTAAGAATTTTACAAAAGCGTGAATCTCCCTTTTGTGCTGCGGGATTAGATTTAGAATTTTTTCTTTTTTATCTCCTCAATAATTCCTCATTCTCCTCCCAAAAATTTGTTTTTTTAGTTGATGAAAAATCCATCAAGGCCTCCAGTAAGCTTCGTGAATTGAACGCTTGTCTCTTTCTGGATGCGCCCCCAATGTCACCCTATGAAAGTACAGAAATAGAATGGTCAACTATCCAATCAGATTGGGGAAAATATTTTCGCTTGGCCAAGTTAGATTTCCAGTTTTTATTTATCCACCCTGCACAGGTGGCAAGAAAAATTCCTCCTCCCAGTTTTTGGCAACACCAAGAATTAGTTATCAAGGTCAATGATTACTTCCCGCCAGAAGATTTGAATGCAGAACTTTTGCGCTTAGGAATGAAAAATGATTTTGAAGTCTCTGGCCCGGGATCATTTGCCAGAAGAGGGGAAATTTTTGATTTACTCACACCTGAGGGGCGATTTTTCCGAATCAGATATTTCGACGATCAAATAGAAAAAATTTCAGAGCTAGATTTTAACACCAACACGGAATTGCAAAATTCCTTTGCTGAAATCGTGATCGCCCCGTCGAGCTCTACCCTATTTTCAAATGAAGAATCCATCAAGCGTATGCGGGAGCGATTGCCCTCTCCTTCCCATGTTCAAAGAGAAAAACATGAGAGGCGAATTAATTTTTTTAAAAGTATAGAGAACCAAGAGTTTGATCCTTTGCTCTTTCATATTTGGCCACTGTCCGAAGAAAAGCTAACGACACTCAAAGATTATTTAGTGGGTGATTCTCTTTGTTTTGCCTATGCTATCAATATGGGTGAAGAACATCATGGGCAACAAATTTTTGAAAAATTTTTCATCAACTTAGAAGAAGAATATCAATACCATCAAGATGAAGCGCAAAGTAAAAATTTTTTTCCTGCACCTGAATTATTTTATGAGAAAACAGAAAATTTTTTAGATAAAATACTGCCCATCGAATTAATTTTGTCGGATTTTGGAGATGGGGAGAATTCCTTTTCTAAAATGAGTTTAAGTGAATGGTACCACTTGCAGTCTGGTGAAATCCTATCCACTGGAAAAAAATCTAAAAAACCCACAAGAGATGTCGGAAAGCAAATCTTTCAATTGCTTCAAGATCTCTCTGGTATTCAAATAACCTACACCCACACAGATAAGGATGCTCTCGAAGCTGGACTTGAAGAAATCAAAGAACACTTGCCCCAATTTAATGTAAGCATAAAAGACGTCATCATTACTCACATAGACGAAAGTATCTTTTTTCCAGATGCGCCTTGGTTTGTTTTATCTTTAAATGAATTCTTTTCTTTTTTTATTGCCCACAGGCACCTTGCTTCAAAAAAGAAACAAAAAAACCAACGGGATGAATTTTTTGCAGAAGCACTTAGCTCACTCACTGTCGGCGATTATCTCGTTCACACGCAACATGGAATTGGCAAGTATGAAGGCATTCAACAATTAACTTTTGGCCCGCAGACAACCGACTTTATTATTTTAAAATACAAAGATGACGATAAAATCTATGTTCCTGTTCATAAATTTAATTTAATTAGTAAGTATGCTGACGCGTCTGCGCCGGTAAATCTTGAAAGTTTAAGATCTAAGAAATTTGAAATTGAAAAACAAAAAGTTCGAAACGCCGTTAAAAAACTTGCATTCGATTTATTAAAATTACAGGCCAAGCGGGCCAGCGAATCTGGCCACATTTTTAGTGGGCCGGGAGTGGATTACATGGATTTTTGTCACAAATTTCCTTACCGAGAAACGGAAGATCAACTTCAGGCCATGGATCAAATTGCCCAAGATATGACTTCAGGTCGTCCCATGGATCGACTCATTTGCGGTGATGTGGGATTTGGGAAAACAGAACTCGCCATGCGTGCGGCCTTCTTGTCAGTACAAGATGAAAAACAAGTTTGTGTATTAGTTCCGACAACCATTCTATGTTTGCAACATTTTCATAATTTTCAAGAGCGCTTCAAGGATACTCCTTTTAAAATAGATTATTTATCCCGCTTTAAGTCGGCCAAAGACGCCGCCAAAACGCTGCAAGATTTAGAGGCCGGAAAAATTGATATCATTATTGGAACGCACCAATTGCTGTCTGATAAAACGAAATTTAAAGACCTTGGACTCATGATCGTAGATGAAGAACACCGCTTTGGAGTCGCCCACAAAGAAAAATTAAAACTCCTTCAAACCAATGTGGCCAACCTTACTTTGACGGCGACTCCCATTCCGAGGACCCTCAATTTTTCACTCATGGGCCTAAAAGAATTATCCCTCATTCAAACACCACCGTCGGGACGTCAGTCGGTCGAATCATTAGTGATACGAAATGATCCGGTTACTATTTATAAAGCCATTGAAAGAGAATTGGCCCGTGATGGTCAAATTTATTTTATTCATAACCGCGTACAAGATATTGAATCCATCCAAATTGAATTAGAAAAACGCTTCAGTGGAGTAAAAATTGGCCTTGCTCACGGCCAAATGCCGACGACCCAACTTGAAAAAATTGTCGACCTTTTTTACGAGCGAAAAATTCAAATTCTCATTGCGACTACCATTGTAGAATCGGGCCTAGATGTTCCTATGGCCAACACCATGATCATCAACAACGCTCATTGTTTTGGACTCGCTCAGCTCCATCAATTGCGCGGCCGCGTGGGACGATCGAGCGAAAAGGCCCACTGCTATTTTGTGATTCCTGATGAAAGCAAGCTCAGCGAAATAAGTGCTAAGCGCATTGAGGCCATCAAAAAATATACGACACTTGGTTCTGGATTTGCGATCGCTAATAGTGACCTTGATATTCGAGGTGCGGGTGAAATTTTGGGCGCGGAACAATCCGGCCACATGGAAAAAATTGGGATTGAACTTTATTTAGAAATTCTCCAAGAAGCGATGGATGAACTTAAGAGCGAATCCAAAAATGAAACATCGGCGCTCATTTGGAGTGTGGATGTGCAAAGTTATTTGCCCTCATTTATTCCCGATGAATACATTCCAAAAGAGCATTTGCGTCTCAAGTTTTATAAGAAAATTAGTATGGCGCGAACCACCGATGAGCTGCAAATGGTTCAAGATGAGTTAACGTTTCGCTTTGGTGACTTTCCTCAGGAATTAAAAAATCTTTTTGCGATGATGCTCATAAAAAATAAAGTTAAACAGTATGGTATTGATTCCGTAAATTTAAAGAAAAACGAAATCAAGATAAGTTTTTATAGGCCTTTTCTAGACAAGGAAGTGGAATTTGCCCAAAGTTTGGTGCAAAAAATGATCAATCATCCTGGAATTTTTAAAATTACTCCTGACTACTCTCTCAGCAAAACTATATCCAAGCGGGATATGACCTTTAAGGACGTAGAAGAATTGTTGCAATCTCTCTCCCCGTCTCCTCGTGGTTCTTAATCTTTTGTTTTTGCTCTCAAGGAATATTTTTTGTATCATTTAAGGGAGTTAACATTATTAAAGGACGGTTTCATGTTATCCCGACAATTTAAAACAATGATTTTTGCTTTTATCATTGCTGCTACCTTTGCGAACTCCCTTTACGCTCAGAAAAAAACTAAATCAGTCACCAAAGACAAAGAAACAACTACTGATTCGATTCAAAAAGATAGTGAAAAAGAGAAAGACCCGGAAGATGTGGTGGTGGCAGTGGTCGCCGGAAAAAATATTACACTTGATCAACTCCAGGAGGCCTTTGCAGTTCATCTCTTAGAGCCATCATCAAAAAAAATTAGTCCAGAGACCGTACTTAATGATCTCATCAACCGCGAAGTCACGTCAGAGCAAGCCACTAAAGAGGGGCTCGACAAAGAACCCTTAATTCAAAATCGCATGAAGGAAGTTTTGCAATCTGCATACGTTACTAAAAATTTAGCTGAGGAAGTAAGTAAAATTGAAGTAACCGACAAAGAAGTGGAAAAATATTACCGCGACAACAAAGAGTATCGCACTTCGAGCATCCTGATTCGAGTTCAGGCCATTCCTTCGCCTCAAGAATTAAAAGCGGCCTACGATAAAATAGAATCCATCTACATGGAGGCCAATCAAAAGCCTGAGAAATTTGAAGAATTAGCTAAAAATCATTCGCAAACTGCCAACAGGGATTTGGGCGGAGAAATGGGTTTTTTACCAGCGCCGAGTTTAGCGCCTGAGTACTATGAAGCGATTAAAGGAAAGAGCGTTGGTCACATTACGCCACCTTTTAGAACTCAATTTGGCTACCATATCGCAAAGGTTACTGGTATAAAAGATTACAAAGATATCAATAAAGATCTTTATAAAAAAATTATCTTCGATCAAAAGCGTGATGCCTTGGTGGATGATTTTTATAAAGATTTGCGCAAAAAAACAAGCGTAAAAATTTTTAAAGAAAAAATAAAAATGTAATCATGAAAAAATTCTTCTATCTCTCATTTTTCTTCTCATCCGCTTTTTCATTTGCGACACCAGAATTTTTAGACAAGATCGCTCTGGTTACTAACGATAAGGTGATGACCCACCGAGAATTGAGCGACCTAAGAAAAAATTATCGAAGTATTAGTGAGCTTGCTCCTTTAGTATTCCAAGAAAGTAAAAATTCCCTAAAAGATATTTCTGATTCCATTGTGAGAAGTTTCATTATTGAAAAGGAACTGGCAGAGCTGGGATATAATTTCAGCGACGATGTTATCAATGAGCGTATAAATTCCATTAAGGCCGCCCAAGGAATTAGCCAAGATCAGTTGATTGAATTTTTGCAGAAGAAAAATATCACTTTTGAAACGTATTTTGACCTCATCAAAAAATCGCTCCAGTATTCCCAGTTCAGCCACAAAGTGATTGGGCCCATCGTTGCCATTACTGACCAAGAAATAAAAGATTATTTTGTAAGCAAGGCGCATCAATCGGCCAGCTCAACCCAATACGATTTAGTATTGATTGCGCTTCCCAACAACTATAAAAAAGATGCCCACGAACAGGCATGGCTAAAGGAACAAATTAACAACATCAGTGACGGAAAACCCATGGATAAGTCCCTTAAAGGAATTGGCTCGACGCCGCTCAGTGGTGTCTCCTCAGATTCTCTCAATCCTTCAATCAAGGACGCCATTAATAAATTAACGCCCGGTGAAATTTCTGCGCCCTTTAAAATTAAAAGCCAGTGGCAAGTTGTGCTCTTAAAAAATCGTTTCGATGGTGAAACGGTCGTCTTTAAAAATAATAAAGAGCAAGTGAGACAGGAATTATTTTTAATTAAATCTCAAGGAGTAATTGAGAAGTGGCTGGATGCCAAGCGTTCGAATTATTTTGTTCAAGTCAGTCTATAAATCATGATAATAGTCAGCCAAGGACATGAGCGAGGTATTGGTCTAGAAGGTTTCTTTAGATCTTTGCTGTGTTTGCCCGCTATGACGTACTCGCAATTTGAATTAATTATCTCTCACAAGGCCTATGAATTTCACAAACATTATTTTAAAAACCCCGCCCTTAAAAATTTAAATTTAAATCTTTTTAATAATTTCTCTCCTTACTCAGATACCATGCAGGCCTTAGAGATTTCATTAAATAAAATTTCTCCAAAAGATATTTTGATTACGCTCCCAAGCAGTAAAGATCAATTTATAGATAAACATTACCAATACTCAGGCCACACGGATTTTTTCCGGTCGTTTTACCGCGATGGAAATATTTCCATGCTTTTTGTGGGGAGTCGCTTCCATGCTTTACTTCTTACGGAACACATCTCGATTAGTAGTGTTCACGAGGCGCTCCTAAGTATGCAGATCAATGAAAAACTCAAGTTGGCGATCAATGCACTGCCAGAACTTTCTAAGTTAATCATTTTGGGCATTGATCCCCATTGCGGAGACAAAGGCGTGATCTCCCATGTGGACGATTTATGGCCAAAATTAATTTTCAATCTTGAAGCGTCTTTTCCTCATCTTGAAATCATTGGCCCAATTAGTGCTGACTCACTTATCCAAAATCCTAATTTAGATGCAAAAACACTAGTGGTGTCTGCCTATCATGATCAAGGCTTAAGTTTATTTAAATCTATTCACGGCCACCTAGGGATCAATCGAACTGTCGGCCTTCCTTTTGTGAGATTGAGTCCTGATCATGGGACGGCCTTCGATTTATTTCAAAGCGGAAAAATGTCGATTATAGGGACTTTGCAGACGATGAATTATGCGCTTCAACTTAGTTAGTGTCTGGCGCGTAACAGGCACGTCAATTTATCTTTAAAAATATTATTCTAATCATAGCATTTAAAAATTATTTTTCCGATGCATGATCCAAATCTGCCCCACTCTTAGAGTGAAACCACTTTGATCTCTTAAATGAAATTCCTTTATTATACAAAATGGCGTGATAGAAACTTGGGATGTCGTTTGCCCATTTCTTTAAAATACAATAAATGAGGAAGGTATCGATCCTAGCAATAATCGCGAGTACAAATGAAAACCGTGTAAATTCATTAAAAATTCCACCCAAAAAATAAAATGTAAATACAATGGCAGAGTAAAATCCAAAAAATTTAGATAAATAATTATGTGCACTTTGACCTTTACCGAAACGAAGAATCGTTAAAAGATAAACCGATGCTTCCACAAATAGGGCCGTGAATAATAGGCCCTGAATAGATGCAAAGTGAACAGGAGAAAAAGAATAGAATGCATAGTAGAGTGAAAATACGTATAAAATATCGGCAACGGAATCAAAGCGACGCATAAACACGGTATCAGTTCCTAAAAAACGCGCAATGACTCCGTCAAAAATATCATTCAAGCAGCAATAGATAAGAAGTACGCCAATAATCCAAGAATAATTTTCGCCCAACGAAACTAAATATAAATTAAGAGGTGTACAAAGCAGCCGAGTGACAATAAAAAAATAGGGTAATTGTTTTAAAAATAAATTCACAAATGACCTCTTGCTGCAAAATAAATTACGGCAATTTTTAGTCGAAACCTAATCTAATAACATAAGATTCTAATCTTTCTACCAATCTAGTCTTTAAAAAATAGCCTATTTCAAAACATCAAATGATGGTGCTTGCACTACTTCTTTGCAACTTACTTTTATAAATCCTTTTGGAATCAATGGTGACTCAAAGGTTGCATCAAAAATTGTTGATTTTATAAAAATAGGCGCGGCAGATTCGCCAGCAATGGAGCCATCAGAATTAAGCAATGTCGTCATTTGCTTTTGGTATTCTGGTGGATGAGCTATTTCAATTGAACTTATTTTAACATCATTTGAACGTGAAACCTGCAGCTTGTTGTTAGCAAGCCTCAATTCTACGGTAACTACCGGATCTGGCTCTGGAGATCCCGGGCACGGCCCAAAACACGGCCTAAATGAATCTCTGTTTAGCTCAACCTTTACTCTTGATTTAGGGACGAAATCTACACAAAGAGTTCATTCACTCGTCTAGTGGCCGTTTTTAACCATAATTTTATTTGAATGACCGATGGATATTGACGATTGGCCTGATGCTTTCCCATCATTAGTTTTACACCTAACGGT
>JARXAH010000035.1 GCA_029865945.1 Bacteriovoracaceae bacterium
ATTGTGGTATAAAAACCAGCAAAGCTTAAGAAATTCTCCAGATAGAACATACGATGCAAGAATGAATTACGGAGTTAATGAACTATTAAACTCAGGATTGGGGTTGATTAATGAACCGGTGTTTAAATTTTCCCAAATTCTTTGGTAATTAAAGATAAGAAGATAAAATGAAGAATCAGTGGAAAATCTTTATCATTCTTTTTTTTGGTTTCTCCCATCAGACTTGGTCAGATAATCCTGATTATTTTTCACCCAAAGCGGGATTTGCCAAAGAACTTGAAGAGACGAGAAATTCCATTGTTCTGACTTTTGATGATGGGCCGCTGCTCGAAACGACCCCAGTAATTTTGCAGACACTTGAAGATTTTAATTCCTTTTTACCCACACCCGTTCGAGCTACTTTTTTTCTCTCAGGCAAATCACTGGTGGAAAATTACGAGGTAGACTCGATGGGTTATATCAAAAAACCTGGGACAGAAAATTTAAAATCCATCGAATTAGTGGAAAAAATAATCAAAGCTGGTCATTTTATAGGAAATCACGGATTTACTCATTCAAGAATGGGTTCTCCTTACTTAGATCATCATAAAAATTTAAAAATTTCTATTTCCGAATTAATGGAAGTACACAAAGTTATTGAAAGATTTTTAACTCCCAATGATGATCTTAATCACCATTGGTTTTTTCGCGCTCCTTATGGAAATTGGAAAGAAAGTAGGGCCGAAGATTATAATTCCCATGAGGAATTAAAGCAGTATATCGGCCCAATTTTTTGGGATATAGGAGGCGAAGTTAAGTTTAGCGAAAAGGGAACTCCTATCGATGCTGCTGACTGGAATTGTTCCCATCATCAAAAGTTGCAAACTCTTTGTCATAACCAGTTTAGCAAAATGGATTTGCAGGAATGCTTAGTTTGGCAATGTGCAAGGGGATATTTAAATTCTTCCTACTTGAAAGTAAATTTTAAAGGTGGAATTGTACTCTTGCATGACATTCAAGAGCTAACAACTCATATGTTGCCTTATGTCTTAAGAGTGTGGTCTGGCGTTAACCCTTACATGGATAAGGATCCTGAACTGGGAAAAAAACTAGAAAGCTTTGTAAAAACTTTTCGGTTTGAAAATGCTCAGGTTTTTAGTTTCAAGAATTTAAATCAAATTCAATATTTCAAAAGTTACGATTCAAGACTTATTGATCAACCACCTGTTGAATAGAATAAATTAATGGTAACTTTTTTTCAATTTGATGGCCCTCTTGAATAATGGGGCCATCAAAAGGTTTCCTTATATAAGTTGTAAAATACTAATCGAGCGTTGTTAGTAAAAAAGAAAGCGGAGCATCTTTTACAAGTAAGTCAGATAATTTGACTCGACAGGATTTAAAGATGAGTCCCCGATTAAATAAATAATTCCACGCATTGACCTGGTCGCGCAAACGTTTGTTGGTCGTCGTACAACCAAAAATTTCGTTTTTCTTATCGAAATCCGCATTGCCGTTATTGTCTAAAAACACCGTGAAGGCGAGATCTTCAGAAAAGTTTAATTGTTCTTTTGTTAATTCAATCGACATAGTAATGATTGAATCAGGACTAAGACTGGAAATATATTTTCCTTCGATCTCTAAAATGTTGTCATCGAGAAAATTTTTTCTTCTCCAAGCTAGAATATGTACTTTTCCTTCTCTATGTAACGCCGCCTGTGGAACATTAGTAAAATCTAATTTTACATTAAAAGTTTCGGCCAGAGTTTCGCCGACAACTCCCATTAAAAAAATAATTGATAGGATCCCTAACTTTGTCATTGTCTTTTTCATCGATTTTCTCCTTGAAAATAAAAAAAAATTAATATTGAAAATAGTGAGCATCTTGCTCTGTTATTTTTAGGTCTTGAAAATTCTGACTTTTAAAGTAGGGATTGCAAAGTTTTTGTTAATTTTTAAACGTTGGAAGAGAATATGTAAAATCAAACACTTAAGTCATTTGACAATTTCAGATTTCATGAAAACTCCTTACTTTGAGCGCCAAAACTCAAACCTTGACGTTAAGTGACGTGCCCACATCTTTAAATCAGAATGAGGCAAGCACATAAATAATGAAAAAATAATTTAAATGAGGGGGAGTAAATGTATCAATTTGATTCAGTTGTCATGGGGGCCTTTACCATAGCGCAAAAAGAGGCGGCAGTTCAAAAGCACTCCGAAATTACTCCTGATCATCTCTTGTATGGATTGATAACGAGTAAATCATCCTATTTAAGCAAGGCGTTTCATCAGTACCTTCCCTTGATAAAAGGAGAGTTGAAGCGAAGGCCTACGACCGCCCAAGAAATTCCTCTCAATGAGCTCAGGCCTTCTGCTGGTCTGGTGAAATGGCTGACGATGGCGAATGCTTTTATGGCGGAGAGTGGAAAGAGTGAAATTACCGAGAAAAATTTGGTGAAAGCTATGCCGCAAATTTTTCCTCAGTACTCCTTTGATTATGAACTTCTCAAAAGTGAAACGGAGGGGGAAGAGAGTGAAGTTCCGCCCTTTTTAATTAATTTAAATGAATTGGCGGCCCAAGGAAAATTGGATCCAGTCATCGGACGCACCAAAGAAATTCGCGCCGTGATGGAAATCCTTGGGAGACGCGGTAAAAATAATCCGGTGCTCGTTGGGCCAGCAGGTGTCGGAAAAACGGCGATTATCGAGGGATTGGCAGATCATATTGTGAAGAACCAAGTTCCCGATGTCTTGAAAGGAAAAGTAGTTTACTCCCTTGATTTGGGAGGCCTCATGGCCGGTACAAAGTATCGAGGTGAGTTTGAAGAGAAGATCCAGCAACTTTTAAAATTTATGAAATCCCAACAGGGAGAGGCGATTTTGTTTATCGATGAAATTCATCAGCTCGTAGGAGCGGGGAGAACAGATGGGGCGATGGACGCCGCCAATTTGCTTAAGCCTGCTTTGGCAAGAGGAGAATTGCACTGCGTAGGGGCAACGACTCCCGAAGAATTTCAAAAATATATTTTAGGTGATGCGGCGCTTGAGCGTCGTTTCAGAAGTGTAACGGTTGATGAGCCAACGAAGGAAGATGCTATCGAAATCCTCATGGGGCTAAAAGAAAAATTTGAAGTCCATCATGGAATTAAAATTGCGGATGAGGCGATCTATCAAGCAGTGCTGCTATCTGATCAATACATTACAGATAAAAATTTGCCAGATAAGGCCATTGATTTAATCGATGAGGCCGCTTCAGGATTGAAGCTGGCAGCGCAGTCTATGCCCAGAGATCTAGAAGAGCTCATGAGTCACATACGCTCTCAAAAGGTTTTACTTCAGGTAGAGAAAGATAATCCTGAAGTTATGAAAAATATTGAATCGATGCAAAAGGTTTTTGATGGAAAAAAAGAAAAATGGGATAAGGAAGTAGTGGCCTTAAGAAAAGTTTCAGATTTGAAGCACAAGGTAGAAAAATGTAATGCTGATATTGAGCGCTTTCAAAGGGAGGGAAATTTTGAGGAAGCAGGCAAGTTAAAGTATTCCTTATTGCCAGGTTTATTAAAAGAACTAGAGGCGATTGAATATAACTGGATATTAGGTAAAGAGCAGATTGCCAACATCATTTCAAGGCAGACAGGAATTCCCGTTGATAAGATTTTGCGAGTCAAACAAGATCATATCTTAAAACTGGAAGACTATTTGAATTCGAGAATATTTGGACAAGCGGAATCCATGCACGAAATTGCCCAAACACTAATGACTGGTTACGCAGGACTAAGTTCGGAAGGCCGTCCCCTTGGTTCTTTTTTATTGCTTGGCCCAACCGGAGTAGGTAAAACGGAAACGGCGAAGGCGTTAGCAAAGTACTTATTTGAAGATGAAGATAAAATTGTGCGCATGGATTTAAGTGAGTATTCCGAAAAGCATTCCGTCGCTAAACTCATTGGATCGCCCGCCGGATATGTGGGGTACGAGGAGGGCGGAATTTTAACCGAAGCGGTGAGGAAGCATCCTTACTCGATTGTTTTATTTGATGAGGTGGAGAAGGCCCACCCGGATTTTTCAGACATTTTGCTTCAAATATTAGACGAAGGAAGATTGACGGATAATAAAGGCCGAGTGATCAATTTTAAAAATACGATTATTTTTATGACAAGTAACAGTAAAGATTTGGACCAAGATTTTAAGCCAGAAGTTTTGGGTAGAATGGATTCGATCCTGCATTACCAACCCATCGATAAGAGCGTCATGCGTTCGCTTGTGGATAAACAATTGCATCATTTTAATGATCGCTTACGTAGCAAAAAAGTTGAGGTTACGTTGAGTGAGGCCTTCTATCAATTGTTAGCAGAGCGCGGCCATGA
Organism: Bacteriovoracaceae bacterium; assembly: GCA_029865945.1. Taxonomy (GTDB): domain Bacteria; phylum Bdellovibrionota; class Bacteriovoracia; order Bacteriovoracales; family Bacteriovoracaceae; genus JARXAH01. Next base: position 4,344 of record JARXAH010000035.1, read on the forward strand.
TTCTCATTTTGGGGCAAGACCGCTAAATTCCGTGTTTAATAAATTAGTCGTGAGACCTTTGTCTCAAAAGCTTTTGGCCGCTGAATTACCGACGGGAAAAATTAAGTTGGATTGGAAAGATAGTGAACTCAAGATTGTCGAATTATGATTAAAGAGGAAGGAATTTTTTTTTGATGTCCTCTATGAGCTTTCGACTGATTGCTGATGAGGACATCTTCTCTGTTTTTAGAATAAGTTCTTTGCAATGGGCGGTAGGGTTTCCGGCAGGGAATTTTTTCTCGCCTTTCAGATAACTGGAGCAAGTTTTGAAATAGTATTGAGGGTACTCCGGAAAATAACGATGAAAAGACATCCATAAAAAACTACTTCTTTGAGCGCTCACTTTGGAAACAAATTCATCAATTAAAAAATTTCGTATAATAACATAGCTCATGACTCTCTCTCTGGATTTTTCATCTAGGGAGAGGGCCTTGAGTTTTCCATAGCTCCAGGCCACTTGAGGTTTTTCATCACCCCCGTCAAGCAAGTAAAAAATAAAAATTGCGTCCATTTTATCTTTTTCAAGGCTGCGATCCAGGAGCAGAAGTGGATAAATTCTACGGCGATCATCCGTATTGCCATCAAAAAAAAGGCCAAGTAATTTTTCTCGAACTGAGATCCAGCAGTTTCGGTTCATGAAACTGGAAATTTGAACATCAAATTCTTCGACTTTAGATCCTAGACCTTGCTTCTCTAACGTGTTTTTTGCAAGCGGGTGAAGTAATTCAATCAATAATAAATAAATATGATCTTGCGAGCAAAGATCTTGAGAGATGGCAGACTTCATGGCGGGATTTAAAAGCGCAAGGATGAGTTCGTTTTGATTTTTATGAGGAAATAAAATTTCGCTCATTTTAGAAGACATTTCTTCTTTTTGCATTTCTTTTAAATCGAAAAGGGATTGATAAAGTTTTGCAAGATCTTGTCCAAAAGATATTTTATCGCCACGTTCTTTATTCCATTCGGATTGAACCGATTTTAACGTTTTTTGCATGAGATCCCAGGAAAAATTTTCTTTTACAGACTCCGCAAAAATTTTAAGCAGCCACTCTCGCCACACAGCACTAAAAGACTCCGATTCCAAGAGCTCTTTCCATTCGGCAATGTCTCGCAAAGTATCAAAGTTTTTTGGGTCCATGGCCAAGAGATTTTTTTGTTGAGTTGTCCAATCGGTCGCACTTTGTATCACCATGGATTTCCAATCCTTATTTCGCTCTGAGGGACGAATATCTTTGGCATGGGAAAAAAACTCTACATAGTTTTTATCTTGAAACAATATAGTTAGGTCTTTCATGGAGTAGGAAGAAGTCGTGGCCGCAGGTAAATGGGGGGCCGCTTCTTGCGCCCTTAGGTGGAATCGCTCTAATTCCCAGATTCCACTAAAAAAAAGGATAACAAATATCTTCAAGGCAATTCTTTTTAATTGAAAATGAGCTATAATCCACATCATAAATCAATTATATACTGCATTACTTTTTAAGGACAAATTCTATGAATGTTAATGATGTTGTTTGGAACATTGTGGTATCGCCCTTCATCAATTGGGACGATCGCCTATCAGAGTATCGAAATGATCTTTTTAAAAAACTTGACCAACTAGTTTTGGAATCAAAAAATTTTCAATCTGGCAGAGATTTTCAAGAAAAAATGAGAATGACTAGTACTTGGTATTTTCAATCTTATCCCATGACATTAGTGGTTGATTTTTCTAGTTCTCTTGTTTTAGTCATGACTTACCGGATGAACCAAGAATTATTTTTTGAAAAAAATTTCCCCAAAGTTAATTTAAAAAATACAGAAATTTTAAGTTTGGCCCATGAAAAATCATGGAGTTTCATTCCTGAAATTTCTAAATCTAAGTGGGGTTTTCAATGGGACTTATCAGATGAAAAATCTGAAGAGATCTGGAAGCGGTCAATGGAACTTACTAAGATTTTGCATAAAGATGTGCAAGGTTATCAGGCCTCCATGTTTGAGAAAATTTCGGATTGGTCTCTTGGGCTTATCGCCGATTTTCCTGTTTTAAGAGTGACCTTGTTGAAGTTTTTGGCCTTGCTTCCTTGCCTGGCCTTTGATCTAAAAGGGGATACGGTCAAAAAAGTATTCCTGGAAATGTTAGCGGAACTTAAGAGTACCAAAGAAAACATTCCCTGGTGGATGGAAAAATGTTTGCCAGTGGCCATAGTTGTTTCAAAGTTGATACCTAGTTTTATCATCGCAACCGTCATCCGCCTCCAAGTTAAAATCATGGCCAAGCGTTTTATTGCTTCTGAAAATATTAATAAAAGCCAAGATACCTTTGAATACTTATCAAAAACGAAACGCACCGCTACCCTCGATCAGCTGGGAGAACTTGTTTTATCGAAGCAAGAATCAGAAATTTATAAAAATAAAGTGTTAGAAATTATTCGAGGCCTTTGTCAGCACGTTCCCAAGGGATCAAAGAATGGCGCCGGACTCTACAACGCGCACGTAAGTATAAAAGTTTCTGCACTCGCGTCCCACTTTAGTGCCGAAGATTTTGACTACTCTTATTCGCAAATTGCGCCTAAGCTTCTTGAAATTTTGCACGCCGCAAAAAATGAGCAAGTGTTTATTAATATTGATGCCGAGCACATCCACTATCGAAATATGGTTTGGAGAATTTACGCTGCCGTTCTCAAAAATAGTGGGGATTTATATCAGTGGAATCAAACTGGTATTGTGGTGCAGGCCTATCTTAAAGATGCAAAAGAGCACTTGCAAGAAATCTTGGATTTTTCCATGGAGCGAAAAATTCTTATGCCTCTTAGACTTGTGAAGGGCGCTTATTGGGATGCGGAAACCGTTGAGGCAAAGGCCCACGGTCATCAGGCCCCTCAGTATTTAAATAAAATAGAAAGTGATCTTTGTTTTCGTCATTTAGTTAAAATCATTTTGCAATCACCGTACCTTCAACTTTGCCTCGCTTCTCACAATTTATTTGATCATGCCTGGGGTGAAGCGGTAAGAGAAAAATGCTATCCTAAGTCACATGTTATCGAACATCAGTGCTTGCACATGACCTATGAGGCGTTATCTTTGGCCTTAGCTCAGCAACATTGGCCAACGAGAAATTATGTTCCTTTGGGAGATTTGCTCGTAGGGATGGGATATCTTGTACGGAGAATTATGGAAAATTCTTCGCAAGTAGGTTTTCTCAATATGATGAGATCTCAGAAATCAAAAAATTTCAGAATTGAAACTCCCAAAGAAACATTAGATAAAATACAAAAAGGTAATGAGTGGGCCTGGGAGGCCGATCTCTCTGAAATGACACCTGAATTTTTCAATCATCCCACTGTCCTTTTGTATCAAGACAAAAATCAAGCAGAGATGATGACCGCTTTGGATTTAATGAAACAAAGTTTTCCTTTATCATCTGAAAATTATTTTTCTAGTATAAATTTAGAGAATAAGGAAATACATAGTAATTCCTATCCGGATATAAATTTGGGTTCAGTTCCCTGGTGGAAGAAAGAAAATGGGATTTCGTTTCATCAATGGGATCAGGCCGATATCGTAAAATCCGTCAGGAATAAATGGGCATCAGATTCTTCGGGGAGATGTTTTACTTTATTAAAGGCCGCAGAATCAATGGCCCAAGAGAGATTAAAATTATCATCACTCATCGTTTATGAAGCAGGCAAAACAATAAAAGAGGCACTAGGTGATGTTGATGAGGCGATCGATTTTATACGGTTTTATGTAAGAGAATCAGTTAAAAAAATGGACTTGGATTTAATTCCCTTAGGAAAAGTAGTCGCTATCTCTCCTTGGAATTTTCCTTTGGCGATCCCTTGCGGCATGGCAGTTGGCCCCCTTTCAATCGGAAATCACGTGGTCCTAAAACCTGCGGAACAAACTCCATTGATTGTTAATCTCATGGCCAAAATATTTTACGCGGCCGGAGTTCCAAAAGAAGTTTTGACGATAATCAGTGGGGAAGGAGAGGACGTAGGGCCTTGGTTACTAGATCCCAAGCAAAACCAGGGATTAGTCTTTACGGGTTCACGCGCCGTAGGAACGATGCTTTTTAAAAACTATTCTTCTCAATATCCAGTGGTGACAGAAATGGGTGGTAAAAATGCTATTATCATTACTGATACGGCGGAATTAGATGAAACAATTGCGGGAGTACTCGCCTCAGCGCTAGGGCACAGTGGACAAAAATGTTCGGCTTGTTCACGTATCATTATTGATTCGAAAATTAAATCCACTTTTATCGAGCGATTTACGCTGGCACTCCAAGATACCGTAGTTGGACTTCCAGATTCTTATCGAACTTTAGTTAATCCTTTAATTAGTGCTAGCGAAAAAGAGCGGGTCGTTTCACAAGTGAAGCTTGCACAAAAAGAATCCGAGCAATTCGGGGGCCGAGTTTGGGTGGATCGATCCCAAGAGTTTTCCCATCCCGCTCTTGTTGGCCCGGTCCTCATTGAACTTCCGGCGGAGCGATTTTTTAAGAGTGATAGCTATTCGCAAATCGAGCTCTTTGCTCCCGTTTTACATTTAACTTCCTATCAAAACTTAGATGAGGCCATCAAAATTTTTAATGCCACTCCTTACGCGCTTACTGGTGGCGTTTTCTGTCAATCAAGTTCAGAAACGGATTACTTAATGAATCATCTCCATTGCGGTAATTTATACATAAACCGCACTTGTACTGGGGCGCGGGTAGCGATTGAACCTTTCGGAGGTTTCTACGCATCTGGTACGGGGCCTAAGGCCGGAGGGGTGGATTACTTAAATTCGTTTCAAAAATTAAACCCAGCGGCATTGAGGCCCCTATCTGAGGGTAGCAAGGACACAACATCGGAAGTTTCCCTCACGCTATTGAAGTGGAATCCTGCGCCCGCACAAGAGGACAAGGAATTTTCCCAAGAAAAAATCATGGCATTGATGGAAAAATTACAAAATCAAGAAATAACGAACGAACTTAAGTTTGAGAAAATCTGGAACCATTTTTTTGAAAAAAATGGGAAATCAAACATTTCTATTAAACGAGATAATTTGATTATCCCAGGACAAAAAAATTGGAGTGATTTTAACTTAACTCGGGATTCCCTATTAATATTATCCCACCAATCAAAACTTAACGTCCCAGATTTATTATTTTTAGCAACTACTATGGGATCAAATCTATCGTTTCAAGTGGTTTGTTTTGGTCACGAAGTCCTAGAAATGTGGCAAAAAGTATTTGCGCATGCGAATACCTGCGGACTAGGCGAATCCACTCAACTTAAACCAATGAATACTTTAGATTGGATGAAGAGTCCCGTTGTCCTTGGTAGTGATCTCGATTGGATAATGGCCAATGAAAACTGGGCCAAGTCCTACAAAGTATCAAAATTGAAGCATCTGCCCCAGGATTTTAAGTCAATGCCAAAGTTGATGAGTTTCGCGGAGCAATCTAAGATCCCATACTCATTTCATGATTACAGGAAATTATTAAGTTTTGAGAGATCCTATGCTCTCAATACCATGCGCCACGGGGCACCCTTGGAGCTTTGATCAATTTTTAGACAATTCCTTTGTAGTTTTTTCTTACTATGAAAATTTTAGCTCCTCTTATGAGATAATCATTTAAATCTTTTGAGGAGCTATCATTTATGAAATGTTTTTTAAGATCATTAAAATTATTTTCTTTTATCATTGTTCTTATTTCACTTTCCAGTTGTGGAAAGAAAAATACTAAAAATAAAGCACCTCAAGACCAGGCACTGGAAACGACCGCCGCTGGAAAATTAGATGATAAAGATCTCAACAAACCAGATAAAGCAAATCCTGCAAATGGTGGGGAGATAAAAATAGCTCCTAACAGTACTTACACCAATACCTCCGCGGAACTGGAATCTCTTAATGACGACATTTGGTGCCTCGGTGATAAAGGCCCTCGAGAACCTCTTTCGATTAAAGGTGGTATTGTTGATGGAACTTCACTTAAAAAAGTAAAATTTTACGATAATGAGCATAAGAAGAATTTATCTGGAAAACACGAGATGAATTTTTTTGATGTTGCTATTGACGGAAATATTAATAAAGGAACCCTCGGAGTGGAAATTAAATTAGGGAAAGAAACTTTGGGGATGTTTCGAAATTATCGTGACGATTCTGAAAAGAAAAATTGTGTTAAACCCATGGTGGAAACTTATACCGTTAAAGATCGCGGAACGCTTTGTAGCGAAAATCCACGATTAGATATTACCACCATTTATCATGCCGGAGTCGTCATGAAATTATACGTTCTCTCAGAGCCTACTACTCATAAAATTATCTCTCTTCGTTACGTTGAAAAAGAGCAAGACTATTCTTTAGATCACAACGCATTTGCTGCAAAAAACCTAGTGGATGGAAAAGTTCGTTATGATTTATGTGTGAGGGATTTTTCAGAAAAATAAATTTTACCTAGCTCGGTAAAGTTGATGATCGGGCATGGTGGTAATTGGTTGTTTAGCGGGTTTTTGTTTTCCAAAGATATCGTTGTAATGCCGATAATAGCGTTTCGTAATATCTTCAAATAACGAACTGTCTTCGTCAGAGTTATTCGCAGGATCTCGAGAGGCATGTTGTAACATATCGTTTTCATCTTTTTGTGCCAGGCCTGATTGGGGAGATATCGAAGGAGAATCATTTCCAAAAAGATTACCAAATCCTCCCATACCTAAATCATTGCCATTGGCCTTCTTAATGGTCGTTCCACTACCCATGGATTTAACGGCGACGGTTCGATTCGTTCCATTATTGAAACCGACACTATTACCGCTACTTGATGCAGGATTGTTGGGATCGTATCCTCCACGTTCCGTCATCGCCGAACCGGAAGAACTATCACTTGCACCATACCCACTTGCTCCAAGGGTTGTTTGTGGATTGCCAGCTCGATTGCTTTGGCCACTATTGGTTGCCGAGTTATTATTGGTCCCACTCGTTTCTCCACCATTGTTGTTCCCTGTGATGGTCTTAGTTTCATTTCCATATCCAGCGTCGATGGGTTCCGCGATGGCCTTTCCAACTTGATTTTCGATCTTCACAAATTTATTGTCGCCATAATCCTGATAGGTATTGGCAATTTTCGTTGTGTTGGTATCTGGTTTGGGGCCGTCGATCATTATATTAATTTGATCAAGAGATTTTTCATAAAATCCCAGAAGCTTTGTGACGATGTGGGCCATAATTTTCACATTGCGGTCGAGTTCGATGAGAGCTAAAAATCGTGGGTTATTGTCTGCTGTGGAAACTTCATCTGGGATTCCTTCAATCTTTATTTTTTTATGATTTTGATTTTTTCCAAATTGATAAAACTTATAGTTAAGGGATCTATGATTGTAGTTGTAAGCAAATTGAATCGTATTTGCGACTTTTGCAACTTCTTTGATGATCTGATCTTTGTCATTACATTTAATTAAATTACTAGTTGAGAGCGCAGTGCGCGATTTACCTTTTTCAAAGCATCCTACTTTTAATGATAATTCTGGACTCAAGATATCATCTGAAAAAGAATTATCAGTGATTCTCTCCTCGTAGAATGCATTTGCATTTATTTCCCATGCTTTATACATATGTCTAAGCTTGTAGCGATCATCGACGTCTTTATCCCGGTCTCTGGAAACGCATTTTTTACTTAATGGGTCCATTGCGAAAAATCTTGGTTGCCAATGAATATAGGTAGAATAATTTTGCGGGATAATGGGATCGATATATTTTGTATTCTCGGGTAAAGGTTTAACAATTTGGTATCTTGCTAATGTATCAAGTTCGATTTCATTGTTGGTTGCCATTTGATCAACCATTTCAGTCGTAGTTTTACCCCCAGAAAATGGTTTGTCTTTAGTTGTGAATCGATACTTCCAATTCCTGAAATTTTTTCTTCCACCTCCAGATAAGGTAAAAAATGTAAAACTATTATCGTCAGCATCGATGTTGGCAAAATCTTCTACCATTTTATTAGTCGTTTCTTTATATTGAGAATAAATATCAACTAGTTCTTTGTATAATTCTCCTTGAGCGATGAGATAATTTCTCATCACCTTAAGATACTGGGCACCGCCAGCATTTTTTTCTTTCAACTCTCTAAGTGTCATCGTAGACTGCGAGGCCGTAAAATTAACAACGGTGGATAGGTCAGGATTTTCTTTTTTCAGTAATTCAAAATCTTTTATCAATGAATTGAGTTTTAAATTAAATTTTTTAATGGAAGCATTTTTTAATTCTACATGGGGACTAATTACTTTATCATTAATGATATAGGGTAATCTTTCAAGGGTATTATCTCTCTCTCTGCGATCACTGCAACCATCTCCATCATGATCTTTGGTGTATCGAAAAACAATTTCCGCCGCATCGATGCGAAGGCCCAGTTTTGCGTAGGCCATAGTAAATTGCTCAGACAACTTACCGTCTGTAGAACTATTAATTTCTTTTAGCATCTCAGGTAATTTATCAACAATGAAATTACTTTTTAACTTACATAATTTTTCGCCTGGCAGGCCAGAATAGTTGGGATCAAGCTCTAACCCATCTTCACATCCTTCAACACTTCCCACTATATTTATTTCTCCTGCGCCCGCCTTGCGGCATCCTTTCCTTTCGGGCTCACAAGTCACTGGAGTCGTGCTTGAGAGTTTCAAAGATGGGCAATGAATAATTGCCGATACTGGGCCATCGGCCGGTTTTCTACCGATAATTTCTTTATCAAAGAGATTGCTTAAGAGGCCCATGTTTTTTTCTTGATCGGCCGTTTCTGATTTTCCGTACTGATCAATTTCATATAAAGGAAGACAACTCTTTTTTGTGATGCTAGGTGAGCAAGTACTGTGATCCGTACATTCTTCGTAAAAGGTATCACTTGTTTTTAAGAATCTATTTGTGAAATTTTTTAGCAAATTTGTTTTCCATTGCTCTTCTGTCGTCGGAGCAATTGGAGGTGTACTTGGAGAAAAATTTTTAATTTTGTTCGAAATACAATTGTTGATAGAATTATTTGTTGGCGTACTTACCACATTGTTATCTGGATACTCTGTTTTAGCATCCATACACTCTAGTTTCAATTTATCCATTAAATTCTTGTACGCTTCATTGACTTCGTTCACATCTGTGTTTGCTGGATTGGCAGTGGCAACATTATAAAACGTTTCAACCAACTGTTGAGAGGTAATGACTTGTGCCGTAGGAGTGGGCGAGGGAGTAAACGTAGGTACTTGTGCCCTTAAATGGGAGGCAAAGATAACTAAGAAAAAAATGTAAAATTGTTTGCCCATATAATTAATAAATTTCAAAACGTACCGACTTATCGGAGCTACCTTCTCCTATACTAAAGGATTTTAAGAAAAATTCTTTTTCCCTCTGCTAACTAGACAAAATCACACACCAACACTGATTTTCCCATTAGGGTAAGTGACCATAAAAATGGGCATTTTCCTTGCAAAAAAAATCCTAGTAAATCTATCTCGCCTACACTTCATCGATTGACATTAATTCGACATGTTTGTAAAAACAAACTTGAAACTTCAACAAGGGGGAGAGATGAATAAATGTTTGGCCGTTTTGATCACATTAGTAGCACTTCCGATCATGAATTCGAATCATTTGGTTTTCGCTCAAAGTATAAAGAATGAAACAAAGTGCAAAAATATTGTGGTACTAGTGAACGATCCTGATCAAAATGGGACTAATATTAGAAATATTCCTGGTTCCTTGCCTCATTCTCAAGTGGTAGGTGTGTTTCCTTATAATCAAACGGCTCAAGTTTCAAACGAATTTTCCCAAGTTATCTTAAAAGGCCAATACTCAAAGAAAGAAAGTTGGTTCGAGGTAGTTGCAAATATTGCTCAATTTGATCTTAACGGAACTCTTGAGTCTGCTATAAAAGTAACGGGATATATGGCCTCAAAGTATAAAAATGGAACTCCCATTTTAGTTACTTATTTGAAAGGTTATTCGAAAGTGGATCTAAAAATTTATGGTTCTGCAAAAGGTAATGAATTCATTGGGAAGATTCAGAAAGATGTTGCTGGCCCACTCATTACTATTCTTGGTTGTGAGGGAAATAGAATTAGGTCTTATCTTCCTGACGAGAGCAGTGGCAAAAATGTTTTCGGTTGGATAGATGCTTCAGCAACTTGTCCAAATTTGATAACAAATTGTAATTGATTTTTACGTGCCGCAAGTTTAAAGCTGACGGTAGTTAAACGTCAGCTTTAATGGCAGATACTTTTTTAAAATTGAGAAAGTGTTAATTTTGAAACCAATGTTTTCCAGTATTTTTTAGCTATAGCAGCATCTTGAAAATTTATATGGGGATAAATTTCTTGTAGTAGCGCCTTTTCTCTTGGATCCAAAGATTTAAATAAAACTACTTCAATCTGTACAATTTTTACTCGACCATAAAAATCATTTTCGACTTGTTCTTGCACAGTTGGAAGTTTACCAAACCAACGAATTTGATTTTCTTCTAATGCTGTTAACTTGCGATCACCTTTATTTAAAAGAACTAAATAGCAAACGGTCTCGGGAGAAAATTCAAAAGGTGATTTAGTCCAATCGCCCAAGCGAATGGTCTTGGATTCTTCCGCCATCGCCTTATCTAAAAGGGCCGGGTCGTCAAAAGATAAGGTGTTGGAGAAACTTGCTTGTTGGGCAAAAAGATTGACATGAACGATGGCAAATAAAAAAGCAAATAACCATTTGCCTCTCAGAAACTGGGCACTCATAAAATTCTCCTTTGGATTGGGGACTGTAAATTTTGTGTGATAGTATTCGACGAAAAGTAATTAGCCTAGTTAATTTCTAGTTAAGACCTAGTGCCCTCAATTTTGGAGACCACTAGGCTGCATGAATTTTATCTAAAGGGAAAAATAAATTTAATTTAAAAATGATATCTGGCCATCAGTTTGACCACATTTGGCCTGAATAAATTTCGCACTTGGGGCAGAGCTTAAGATCTGTGAATTTGACTGAGCAATACTTTTTATGCCAACTCCATTTTGCTCGCTCGATCGGTTACTTTCAATGGCAACTGACGAAAGAGGAACATCAATGATAGTAAGCTCTTTGGGCCAAAAATTATTCTCCCAAACGACACTCACAGAATACCTAGCATAGAACTCTGAGCGAGTTTCATTGCTAACAAACTCAGCTAATTTAAAAAAACCATTTTTGCTACCATTGAGGGTGCTAAACCATTTAGGTGAAATGTTGTTTAAGATGTTGAGGTATGAGTATTCACTAATCGACAAATCTAATTCTTTTTCAATTAAACCAGTCACTGAATTCGCAACTTTAAAGCCATTATTACTAAGGCCAATGTTTAAAACCTCTCTATCGCTAGGTTGAGAGTTTAAGGGTGAAGAACCAAAAGAATAGACTTTAACCGTGTGTAAAGTGTTCTGGTCACAGGCAGCAGAAGCCACAGTTATAGATTGGAAAAGAGATAAGATAAAACTTGAAGTTAAAAAAAGAGACAAAAAGGAAATTTTTGGGGACATCGGTTTTCTCCTGGTTATATCCATGAATCAAGTGAACATAACGTATTTTGCAATACTAAACAACTTCGAAGATATGGAATTGCCAGGAAATACAGAGTCTTTGAAAAAATTCTAGGATTGATGAACATTCTTCACGAAACTAGGCCAGCAATTTTCTGTTATTTTTTTACAAATTAGAGCATTTTTAAGAATTTTATTGCGTAGAGGCCGCCCTTTTAGCTATACGTGTTCTTGAGATTTTAACTTTTTTTTAAGGGAGTCACTCATGAAAAATTTGCATCTTAAGTTACGTTTTTTAGTTTTGTTTTTAACATTGGGTTTTGTTAGTTCTGTAAACGCCAACATTTATGAGGATAAAGTGGACACTGAGGAATTAGCAGATGCTATGGCCCATTGTTATTCACTCAATGCAACTACAGGAAAAAAAGTATTAAATCATAAAGATCATTACGTAGACAGTGTTGTCGGTAAGTATAAATTGACTGAAAGTGAGCAAAGTAAAACTTATACTATTGTCGTTAAGTCTGGAGGTATGTTCGGCGGACCTTCGCCTAAAGTTGAGTCGACATTAGTTATTACACTTAAAATGCCGCAAAGATCTTATCCTGCGGGCGGCGCTCCTTCTGATCCGGCCGTTACAGTTAATAAATGGTCCTGTGAAGTAAAGAAAGCTAAACAATAATTTTCAATTTATTTTTTTAATTATTTGATCGTATAAGAATAAAACAACTATCTTTGGATGGTTGTTTTATTTTTAGGAAATTTTTTGTTTTTATTCATAAGTTCCTTAAGATGAAAGTATTTTGAAATTTTTGCCGTTGAAAATATTAATAAGGCCCCGTACAACGAAATTCCTGCAAAATTCCAAAAAATAATCGTGGAATTCCATGTGCCACTGCGTTGAAGTGCGATGAGAATCCAGGCCAATAAAAATAAATGAGAAAAAATGGTAAAAATATGGAATGCCAATCTCATGTTCATGGGGAAACTTTTTTTGTTTCGATAATTTTTTTCACCTTAAAGTGTTTACCTTGTTTATCAGTTAAGCAATCAGCAAACAATATCGTTCCCTGAGGGGTGGGAACAAGGGAAATCGGTTTGATGGGACGAAAGGTTTTTCCTTTACTGCCGGCAGCGTAAGAAATCTCAATAATGGAATTTGTCTTAACCGATTCACGAAGGGCCTCAAGGATTTCCGTTGGCCCATTATTTTTTTCGGACATCTCTACACTTTCAGCATCCGCAATCTTAAACAAATAGGCCATCTTCAAAATATCTTCCTTCGTTCCCATTTCTAATTTTCGGGCGCGGTCCAGTAATCCTAAAAATACTTTTGCACACGCCCACGCGTCCCACAGCGCATGATGATGGGTGAGTTGTATGCCAAATTCTTCGGCCAGGGTTGAGAGCTTAGCGTTCTTTAATTTCCCATCCTTCATTTTAAAAATTTTTCTAGCAAGGGAGCAAGAATCATAAACGGGAGTTAAGGTGGGAAAACATTTCATGCCAAATTTATGTTCTTGTGCAAGGATATGCCCGACATCAAAAATCGCATTATGGGCCAATAAAATGGGCCAATATGTCGTCGTTCGCAAGTCTTCTTCCCATAGCTCTAAGACTGTCTTGATATCAGCAGCATTTTCTAAATCCCTGTCCCTTAGGCCATGAATCTGGGTGCTCTCCGCTGGAATGGGAGCGGAATTTTTTACTAATTCATGAAAGATTTTGATCGAAGGCCCCGTCTCCTTGGTTTCGATGGAGATGGCGCCAAGCTCTAAGATTTCGTGAACATGAGGAGAAAATCCGGAGGTTTCTAAATCAAAAGCAATAAGTGTTCGGTCAGGAAAAAAATAGTTAAGGGTATCAATTTCCAATGGTGATAATTCAAGCTCAATTTTGGTTTCGCTACCTGCGCGGCCGGGGGTGGTATTTTTTGTCATGGGAAATTTATGTCCATGTGCGGTTATAATTTTTTTTTCGCAATTGAGCAAGGCCATACTCAAACTGACAGGTAATTCCTTGGAAAATTGCAGAAAAGTCTCTATCCTGAAGAAAATAAAATTACTTAAAAGGACATGGCCATGAAAGAATTTGACGTTGTTGTCTTGGGTGCTGGCCCAGGCGGATATATAGCTGCTATTCGGGCATCGCAATTAGGTAAAAAAGTCGCGATCATTGAAAAAGAAAAACTGGGCGGCGTGTGTCTCAATAAAGGGTGTATTCCTACGAAGGCCGTTTTGAAGTCGGCACACATGATCCATGAGCTCGATGATCTAAAATCCCTCGGCATCAATGTCGAGCTTAAAAGTTTAGACGGGGCGACGGCGGTGAAGCGCTCTAAGCAAATCTCCGAGCGCATCAGTAAGGGCGTGGAATTTTTAATGAAGAAAAATAAAATTGAAGTCATCAGCGGTGAAGGAGTTTTCCATACGCCCAATGAAATGAAAGTTAACGGCGAGTTGGTGAAGGCCAAAAATTTTATTATTGCGACGGGTGCCAAATATAAAACTTTTCCAGGCCTTGAGCACGACGGAAAACGTCTTATCGGAGCTTGGGAGGCCATCAAGTTAGAAGAGCTTCCAAAAAGTATGGGGATTATTGGCGCCGGGGCGATTGGTGTGGAATTCGCTTACTTTTGGAATGCCTTTGGTGTTGATGTTCACCTTTTTGAATTGCAACCCAGATTGCTTCCCATCGAAGATGCAGATTGCTCTACTGAAATAGAAAAGGCCTATAAAAAGTATGGAATAAAAATGTCTTTGGGGATTGAAGGAATCAGTGCCAAGAATCTTGGTAAAGAAGTGGAGTTTACCGTTAAGTCTCAAGGAAAGGAGCAGACTTATAAATTTGAAATGGGCCTCATTGCCGTGGGGATGACGGGTGTTCTTGAAGGATTTGGCCTCGAAAAAACGGGGGTTCAAGTAGAGAAAGGATTTATCAAAGTTAATTCTATGTACCAAACAAATGTGCCCCATATTTACGCTATTGGTGATGTCAGTGGCCCACCACTTCTTGCCCACGCGGCCTCTCATGAAGGTGTGGTTGCGGCCGAACATTTGAGTGGACGAACGGTGCATCCCATCGATAAATTCAACATTCCCGGATGCACCTATTGCCAACCCCAAGTCGCAAGTGTGGGTTATACCGAAGAATATTTAAAGACTAATAAAATAGAATATAAAATGGGTAAAGTTCCTTTTATTGCGAACGGCAAGGCCTTGGCATCGAACGAGAAAGAAGGTTTTGTCAAAGTACTTTTAGGAAAATACGGCGAGCTCTTGGGAGCACACATTGTAGGGGCGCAAGCGACAGAATTAATTCACGAGTATGTGATGATGAGAACGTGCGAAGGGATTGATGAAGAAATTTTTCAAACCATTCATCCTCATCCAACTTTGGGCGAGTTTTTAGGAGAGGCCGTGTTGGCCGCGAGAGGAAGATCGCTAAATTATTAATAATAAAATAAATGGTTTTTAATTTCATTATTGAAACGGAGTAACATATATGGCCAAGCAACAAGTTGTTATGCCCCAAATGGGAGAATCCATAACTACAGGAACGATAACAAAGTGGAACAAGCAAGTAGGAGAAGTCATTGAACTTGACGAGATATTGCTAGAAATTTCCACTGATAAAGTGGAATCAGAAATTCCCTCGCCTATATCTGGAAAAATCGTAGAACTTCTTTATCCGGTGGGAACGACAGTCGATGTGGGTAAAGTCATCGCCTATATTGATTCCGACGTCAATGCGGCCGTATCAGCTTCAACATCACCATCTGCACCTGCAGTTTCAGCTGTGTCCCCCATGAACAACAATGGGGAAAATAAAGTGGTTGAAGTAAAAACGCCTGCAACGGAAGAACATCACGAGCGCCGTTTTTATACTCCCCTTGTTCGCAAAATGGCAGAAGAGGCCGGAGTTCCCTTAAATGATTTGTCTAAAATTTCAGGAAGTGGTGCTGGTGGAAGAGTTAATAAATCTGATTTAGAAAACTATATTTCTAAAAGGCCTCAGTCGAATACTTCAGCGCCAACAATGGCGACCGCTAGTAAACCGAGTAGTAGTCCGGCCACGAGTAATGCAAAATTTGAAGTGATCCCGATGGATAACATGCGAAAAGCCATTGCGAAAAATATGGTGGAATCCAAACTCACTTCTCCCCACGTCAATTCTATTGGCGAAGTGGATATGAGTCATCTTGTAAAATTTAGAGAAAGTTTTAAAAATACTTTTGAGAAACAAGAAGGCTTTAAGCTCACCTATACCCCTTTTATCATGCGCGCCATTGTGATGGCACTTAAGCAATTTCCTCTCGTCAATTCTTCGGTTGATGGAGATAAAATTCTCATGAAAAAAGATATTAATCTTGGTTGTGCAGTGGCCGTTCCTGGAAATGGTTTAGTTGTTCCTGTGATAAAGAATGCGGATAACTTAAATATGCTGGGCCTATGCCGCGCCATTAATGATTTGGCCAATCGTGCCCGCGCCCGCAAGTTAACCATGGATGATCTCACTGGAGGAACGTTTACGTTTACCAATGTGGGAAGCTTTGGAACTCTTATGGCGACGCCGGTGATCCTTCAACCTCAGGTGGGTATTTATGCTTCCGGAGTGATTAAGAAGCGTCCCATCGTTGTGGATGACGATGCACTAGCGATTCGCAGTATGATGTATGGAACCCATACTTATGATCATAGGATTATTGATGGAGAGCTTGGTGGAAAATTTCTTGAAGCGATACATCAGAATTTAGTAGAGATGAAGCCTAAGGAAATGTTTTAGTGGTGAGATGTTGGTATTTGTAAGGAGAAAGAGACAGACTTCTTGTTAAAAAATTTGCATATTTGGCGTTCCTAACAGTCAAGGAGCGAGCGTGAGATCGCCATTAAAAATTTTTTTTCTTTTCTTTTTATTCTCCACAAATCTCTACGCTCAAAGAATCAATTTTTCTACTTTACTTGATAAGTTGGGCCTTTATGGGAAAACGGAAAACGATATTTTTCGTAGACCGTTATTAACTGATCAATATGTTGCTAGTGAAATCAGCAAATTTTGGACGCAATTAGTTAATGAGAACAGAGTTTTCTATTGGGAGATTTCGGATCGAAATGATCGAACCCCTCATTATTGTGCGGAAGAATGCAGTTGTATCCAAAAAAGTTTAAAAAAATACTTCGATAATAAACAAAGAATTAATAATTTAAGAATTTATTTTCTAAATGTTTATCCAGTTGAAACGTCTAACGTACTTGCTCTAAAAATGAATGGAAAATTTAGATCTTATCATTATTTTTATCACTCAGTAACTTTAATTGAGTATTATGGCTCACTTGGAGTTTATGATCCGCTTCTATTTGGAAACGAAATGGTCCCTCTAGGGGATTGGTTTAATAAAGCGATCGGAAATGGAAAAGATCGCGTAATGTATGGTTTCGGACAAGTTTATTAAATGTTTATTTGAAGTCACTTTTCTTAAACTGTAGGGTGCGTTTTAAATTTTGATTCCAAGCGTTGTGTATTTCTTCACACAAATTGTAGCTGTTTTTTGTCATGCGTTGCTTGTGGCGCTCACAAGAATAAAAAAATTCATTAATCCTGAGATTGAGTTGAAAGAGATTAATCATCCAGTACTCCCGCTTCTCTTGAGGGGAAGACTTCTCAATCATGATATCAATGTATTGTTGCCAAAAGAGCGTTAGGTCGTCGCGCATAAAGCTAAGGGATCCTGCGAGTATGGCGGACTGAAGTTGCTTGGCGAGATTTTTGAGCCCATTAAACTGCTCAAGGCCGATCCACCTGGTATTTTCAGGATCAATATCGGCGCCATAACTCATTTCATGCAAAAAAATTTCGTAGCGGTGTAATTCTGTCGAGAGAGAAAAATTTAAATTCATCGCCATTGGTGATAATTCATAATTTAAAAACGCGGTGGGGTCGCTTGCTTGAATGGCGGGGTTGAGAAGAAGTAAATTTTGCAGTGATTCGTCTAGTAGACGAATCGATTTAATCACTACGGAAATGGCCTGTTGGCAAGCATTAGACTCTTCTTTTCCAATACTAACAAGGGGATTTACACACTGGGTCCTAAATTCAGGTAGCGATTTTTGAAATAGATAATAGCTATTAAGTAAATTGTTTTGCTCTTTAAAAACAACGGGAGAAGTGAGCATGCCTAACAATTCAAAGAAATTCTTCTCAATGGAAGTGAATTGATTATGCATGTTATTTTGAATATCTTTGCGTTCAAGTAATCGGTAATTGAGCTCAAAGGAATGGGCAGGGTAAAAAGTTATTTGAAAAATAAGCGAAATAAAAAAAGAAATCTTCATTTTGAGATGCTCACTTTCTCAAGACAAAAAGATATTTTTTCCTCATTTAATTCATCTTCAAAGTAAAAGACGCTTGGGGATTGTTTGTTGAGACTTGAAGCGAAGGACAATTCCTCACACAACGTTTCCTCTTTGAAATAATCAGACATTTTAGTCACTGAATTTTGTAACTTGCTCGGTACTTGAAGCTGAATTTTAATTCGATCACTTACTAAAAAATGGGCGTCCTTGCGGGCCTTTTGAATTCGATTTAGCAACTCTCTTACGTCGCCTTCAGATTCCAATTCTTCGTCAAGTACGCAATCTAAGAGAATCGTGACGTGCTGATTGGAGACGACCTCTACTCCGGAGAGTGGAATTTTTGAAACAAAAAAATCTCCTGGCCCCAATTTTTCTTCAAGGATCGTAATCTCTTGCTCGACCGCTAATTGCTTCAATTGCTCTTTTGATAAATTGAGCAGCGCCTTTTGGATGTCGGCAAATTTTTTCCCTAAACGTTTTCCTAGAATGGGCGAATTGGGTTTCACTTGCCATGAAACATATCGGGATTCGTTTTGATCGTAAGCAATTTCTTTGACATTGAGTTCCGTTTTTATCGTCGCTTCTAAAGTCTTTAAATCAAAAAGTAACTCATCGTCTTCATGGATAATTGTCAGTTTGCGAAGCGGCGTTTTAACTTTAATTTTTACTTCCGTGCGTTTTTGCCGACCTAAAATGATGACTTCTTGCATCGCTTTGACTGCCTTCTCTAGGCCCACATCAATATCTTGAACACTAGAGCGCGGGAAAGTTTCTAAGTGAATGGATTCCCCCATCCAAGGCGCAGATTTACGAAATTCTTGGTGCAAATGTTCTGACAAAAAAGGAGTAAAGGGCGCCATGAGGGTATTGAGTGTGTTTAGTGTATGGCCGAGGGTTAAGAAAGCGTGAGTGTCTGTCTCTTCGCTCCAAAAGCGACGACGATTTAAGCGAATGTACCAGTTCGTTAAGTCATCGATAAATTCAAGCAATGCCGGTACCACATTGTAGAGGTGGTATTGTTCCATCTCCGTGTTAACGGTGTTGATGAGGGTTTGCAGTTTCGACAAAATCCAGCGATCTAATATCGGAGCATTTTTCGCGTGAATTTTTTTGTGTAAATCGCTTCCAGGTTTTGGCAAAACCCATTGATCAATTTTGGCGTAAGTTTGAAAAAAAGAAAAACTATTATACCAAGGAAGAAGTGCGCGGCGAACCATATCTTTGACGCCATCATCATGGAAACGCAAATCCTCGGCCTTCACTAGTCCAGAATTAATGAGAAAGAGACGAAGGGCATCAGCGCCGTATTCTTCCATGAGGGTATCGGGAGCGGTGTAATTGCGAAGGCTTTTGGACATTTTCTTTCCATCTTTCGCAAGCACGAGTCCATTCACAATCACATTTTTAAAGGCCGGTTTGTTGAAGAGCGCGGAAGAAAGAACAGTGAGGGTGTAAAACCATCCGCGAGTTTGATCGAGGCCTTCTGCAATATACTGCGCGGGAAATCCTTCCTCAAATAATTTTTGATTTTCAAAAGGGTAGTGGAGCTGAGCGTAGGGCATGCTTCCTGATTCAAACCAACAATCTAAAACTTCAGGGATTCTGTGGTAAACACCTTTTTCACCGGCGATCTTAAAGGTGAGTCCGTCCACATTTTCTCTGTGAAGATCGGTGACTTCAACGTGAGTAAGTTGAGTGAGTTCCTTAATGGATCCCATACAATGAATTTTTTTCGTTTCATCATTGATCCAAAGAGGAATGGGGGTTCCCCAGATTCGGTTACGTGATATCGCCCAATCTCTCGCATTTTCAAGCCATTTTCCGAAACGTCCATTCTTAAGATGTTCTGGGACCCAATGAATTTGCTCATTGCTGCTTAGCATCTGATCTTTAATTTTTTCGACACTCACGAACCAGGATGGAATGGCCTTGTAGATGAGCGGCGTTTTTGAGCGCGGGCAAAATGGGTAGCTATGCACGATGGAGCTGTGCTCAAAAATCTTTTGTGAAGTTTTTAAAGTTTTTATAATTTCTTTATCGGCATCTTTAACGTAGAGGCCCGCGAGATCACTTGTTTCAGTAGTGAATTTTCCATCCAGGTTAATGGGATCAGCATTGAGATGACCTAACTGGTTGGCCTTAAAAATGCGGTGATCATCTTCGCCAAAAGCGGGAGCGAGATGAACGACACCTGTCCCATCTTCAGTTGTTACGTACTCATCGGCAAAAACGCGAAAAGCACCTTCGGAACTTAGGTTTGCGTAGTAAGGAAATAGGGGCAAGTATTCTTTTTTTGCGAGCTCACTTCCTTTTACGGTTGCAAGGATTTCACCTTTATATTTTTCAATAAAAGCAAGGCCCCTGGCCTTGGCCATAAAAAGGGGAGTGGCAAAGGTTTCAAATTTGATAAGATCGTATTCCAGATCAGGATGAACACAAAGGCCTAGGTTGGAGGGCAAAGTCCAAGGTGTTGTGGTCCAGGCGGCCATGGCGACGTTTCGGCCTTGAAACGGTTCTTTGAGAGTAAAGGCAACCGTAATCGCAGGATCTTGGACTTGTTGGTAATTGGATCCCGCTTCAAAATTGGAAAGAGGTGTTCCTAGCGCCGTTGAGAAGGGCATGACTTTGGTACTTTGGTAAACTAATCCTTTCGTCCACAATTGCTTAAACACCCACCACACCGACTCCATAAAAGGAGTGTCCATGGTTTTGTAATCGTTTTCAAAATCTACCCAGCGCCCAATGCGCTCAATGGTTTTTTGCCATTCTTTAACATAGGTTTGCACGATGCCTCGGCACTGATCGTTGTAACCTTTGATCCCTAATTTTTTTACGGCCTCTGAGGCCGGCATGTTGAGAGATTTATCAATTTCATATTCAATGGGTAGCCCATGGCAGTCCCATCCAAAGCGGCGCTCGACGTAATTTCCTCTCATGGTAAAATAGCGAGGCACGATATCTTTGAGAGTCGATCCCACTAAGTGTCCGTGATGGGGAAGTCCTGTGGCAAAGGGTGGCCCATCATAAAAAATGTAGGGCGGTTTATTTTTCGTTTGCTCTAAGCTTTTTTTAAAAATTTGTTTTTCTTTCCAGAATTTCAAGGTGGCATGTTCGGTTTGCACAAATGAAAAATGGGTGGATTCTAAATTTTCAGCATTTTCAGTGTTATCAGAATTTTCATTTTTAGAGTGGGTGGACATTATTTATTTTCCTTTTCTTTTAAAAATCCCAAATGATAAATCGGACTATCTTTCAATTGGCGCGCGCGCTTGTTGTATTCCTCTGTGGTCTTTACACTACTATGGCCGACGTCTTTCGACACCTTGTAAAGATCATGTCCCTGCTCAAGCGCAGACCCGATATAAGTGGCGCGCGCCGAATGCGGTGAAATGCGCTGATGAATGCCGGCGCGCTTACACCATTCTTTAATCATGTAGGCCACGCTTTTTGGATCTAGGGACTTTTCTAAATTTCCGTCCACCGGATTTCTCGTCGGTGTGAATAAAAAATCTTCTGGATGCATATCTTGGGGCCGAGAGAAGAGATAGGCCTCAATGGCGGCCACCGCAACGGGATGCAATAACTTGGTGAGTTCTTTTCCCCCTTTGGCGCGCAGTTGAAGCAGGTAGTGGTTTTGATGTTTAAGGAAATGTTTTCGCCTGAGTGCCACCAATTCTCCGACGCGCATTCCTGTCGTAAAGAGCGTCAAAATAATCGCCTGGTGAAGAAGGGCACTTGGCCCAGTGGCTTTTTGCAATTCGGCCAACAAATTTTGTACCTGCTCGTCATTTAAATCTTGGGTGGGAGTTTTTACCGTTTGTTTGGGGCGCTTGATGGATTCAGTCAGATTATATTCCATCACTCCTTTTTCGGTAAGAAAAGCAAAGAGGCTTGAGAGTGAGCTAATTTTTCGTGCGATGGTTTTGGGAGCTTGCTCCAACTTGATTAGCCACTCTCGGTAAGCAAGGATGTGAATTTTTTCTAGCGAGTGCGGATGCGAATGAGAGGGATAAAATTCTTTTAAAAAATAAAAAAAATGTTCGAGGTCGTTACTGTAAGATCTTCTCGTGTGAGGAGAAATAAATTGGGCGAAAAATTCTAAGAGGAGTTTTTTCCACTCAGAATTTTCTTGGCCAACGGGAAGGAGATGCATTTTTTCTAATATCATAGGGACTTTTTTGAATTATCTTGGTTTAATGATCTTTCCTAATAAATTTTATGCTTGATTAAAAATTATGTACATCATTAGAAAACAAAAAAAATCTCGTCTGCTCACTTTATCATTAAGTCTCTTCGTTTTGTGGGCCGTTGCCCTCATGATGCGATTGATTTTCTTTTTTAAATTTTCCGGAGAGGATCTAAAGAATTGGGACCACCTTCAAGAAATTCTGATGGGATTTTATCTCGGCGGGAAGTTTGACTTCCGAGTCATCATCATCACACTTTTGCCCGTTATTTTGATGACTTTATTTGTTAATCCCAAACATACCAAAATTCAAAATAATCTGCGCCGCTTTTTTTGGGCATTGCAGTATTGGATTTTGCTTATTTTTATTTTGATTTTTGTCGTCGACTTTGGTCATTATGCTTACTTAAATTTTCGAGTCAATGCCAGTTTTTTAGATACATTAGAAAATCCGATCATTTCCGCTCAGATGGTATGGGAAACTTATCCGGTCATTCCCCTTTTTATGGGCATTTTTTTATTGGCCTTTGTGATGTGGTACCTTTTAAGAAAAATCAATCATCGGTACTGGCTCATCACAGAATTTTCCAACGCAAGTTTTCCTTTTCCCTTCGAGAGGATGATGGGATTTATTCTTCTCGCCCTACTTTTTTATGGAAAGTTGAGCTATTTTCCTCTTCGGTGGTCAGAGGCCTTCTATTCCACCAATCCTTTTCTGGGAAATTTGGCGACCAATCCCCATTTAAGCTTATTTGAAACCTGGAGATTTAAATCACCCGAGTACGACATGAAGGCGGTAAAAAAATCCTATCAAACGGCCGCTGATTTTTTTGGCGTGAGGACTCAGGATCAAGAACCCAAAAATTTAGAATTTATGAGGCGCTATTCGGCCACCGCTCACGATAAAGATGACTACAATGTGGTGGTCATCCAAACAGAATCCTTGGCCTTCAATAAAACTTCTCTCAGTGGAAATCCTTTGGATCCTACTCCACTTCTTCGAGAATTAGGCCCAAAATCGCTCTACTACTCTCGTTGCTACACTCCCACCGAAGCGACGGCGAGAGGAGTTTTTGCCACGTTAACGGGAATACCAGACGTCACTTTTGAAAAATCAAGTTCGAGAAATCCGCTACTCACGGATCAGGCCGTTTTAATGAATCAGTTTCCCCAACATGAAAAATTTTATTTTTTAGGCGGAAGTGCCAATTGGGGAAATATACGCGCCCTTTTTACTCGCAACGTAACGGGAATTAATATATTTGAAGAAGGTAGCTTTCAATCTCCACGAGGGGATGTTTGGGGGATTAGTGATTTAGATTTGTTTAAAGAGGCCAATTTGGTCTTAAGCACTTTAAACAAACCTTTCGTCGCCTATATTCAAACTGCTGGATTTCATCGGCCTTATACGATTCCCAAGGATAACGATGAGTTTCAAATTCGAAACGATTTTCCCCAAGAGAAAGTGGTGAGGTTTGGTTTTGATTCCATCGATGAATATAACTCTATTCGTTTTCAAGATCATGCGATCGCTCGTTTTATCGCCCTCGCTAGCAAAGAAAAATATTTTGAAAAAACGTTATTTGTTATCTTTGGAGACCATGGGCTTCCCTCCCAACATTCTGATCATTTGCCCCAATCTTTTATCAGTACTAGGTTGGTCAATCATCATGTTCCGCTGCTGTTTTATGGCCCAGGGTGGTTGGCGCCCAAGCAAGTAGATGATGTGCTTTGCTCTCAAGTTGATATTTTTCCAACTGTGATGGGAATTTTAGGTCGCAGTTATGAAACGAGGACCTTTGGCCGAAACTTATTGGATCCAAGATTGGATGAAAGTAGTAATCAGGCCTTTTTGTTTTCTTTTCACTTAAGGCCAAAGCACATTTCTTTGGTGGATAAAAAATATCTCTACGTCGAAACAGATAGTACGAAAGAGTTAATCGATATCTTCGCAACAGGGCCGGTGAAAAATGTGGCCACAGAATTTCCTGAGTTAGTTGAGACAAAATCAAAAATGGCGAACCACTTATTTGATACGGCCCGCTATCTTCGCTACTTCAACAAAAAGCCTTAACAAAAATACTAAGGTGATGTTGGTGGCGCCGCAGGAGCTGCAGTGGAAGTACTGGGGGCCGACGAGGGGGTGGTTGTTGCGGTTTGAATCATATTCCTATAGCTATCTAATTCTAAAATAAATTGATTTATGGGTATTTGAAAAGAAGGATCCGGGCGATCAGTAGATAAATCAGTTAACCAAATTTTTAACCGCTCTAATTCTTTTTTGTAATCTTCTAATAAAAATAAATTCTTTTGCGCCAGGAGTTTATCCGTGAGCTTCTTTAAGTGCTCCGAAATTTTTGGTAGCAAAGTGGCCTGGGCCAAAATTCTTTTTTGTCCTTGTGCAAAAAAATCAATAATCTCACCCATATTCAGCATGCGATTATTGGGAAAATTAAGTTCTACTTGTTGAAGCTTTTGCACTTTTGAAATTTTGACTAGTGATAAAAATTTTTCTTTCACTTGCGCAATCTTAGAATCCCATTGATCAACACTTTCCCCGCGGATATCGATTCTAAATAAACTTGAGTTCATTCCTCCACCTAGAGTTAACCACTGATAGGAAACTTTTCCTGGCGTAGGAGACGTCTGATTTTCAGGTTTAAAAGAAGTCTGTAAGACAAATTCATCT
>JARXAH010000058.1 GCA_029865945.1 Bacteriovoracaceae bacterium
TGCGCGAGCTTTTTTTAAAATCTCTTATGTCATGACGGTGAGTTTTTTTATACGCTCGGTACTCTCTAGAAGCGTCAACAATTTCCCTCAGAGTGAGAGAGTGCTTTTTAGAAAGATCTTCTGAATCAGCAGAATGGGAAGAACTATTGATGATTGATTCCATAGCAGACTGAGTTAATCCCTCTTGCTCCTCTTGATCAAGTGTGTTGAAAACTTCAGGATCTAATTCCAATAGTTGATTGCGAACAACCTCTAGCGCACTGTTTTTTGAATGAGGTTTTATCGTTTTTGAATGCCCATTTATAGATGCAAATGCAATCACTAAACTATTAATTGTAAGTAAATGGGCTGTTATTGATTTTAATTTCACTTTTCCTCCTAAGAAAAAATTATATTCCTGGTAATTCTTTATCTTACTTGCCATTGTTTGACTACTGTTCTCGGGAATTACTACGGTTCGACTAAACTCGTTTGGATGAATGTAAAATATTCTGCCATTACCCAGTACACTCATTCATTTCGTTTTATAAATTTGAACTTTTAATTCTTAAATCTGGTAAAATTAATAGCATGAAAGAAATTATCAAACGCCCCCAAAGTTTTGTAGGTAGTTCCATTCTTATACCTGGAGATAAGTCGATTTCTCACCGCGGACTTATTCTCGGTGCGATTGCACAAGGATTGACTGAGGTGGTTGATATTTTAGAAGGTGAAGATGTGCAATCCACAGGAAAATGTCTGCGCGCTCTTGGTGTAAAAATTTGGAAAGAAGGTCGCTCGACTTGGATTGAAGGAGTAGGCAGAAAAGGTTTTCAGACACCAACAGAAAATTTAGATTGTGGAAATTCTGGAACCACCATGCGAGTGATGATGGGGGTGCTGGCCGGAAGCACCATTGAGGCAACTTTATTTGGGGACGCTTCCTTAAGTAAACGGCCGATGAAGCGCGTTTGTGGCCCGCTTAGAGAAATGGGAGCAGAGATAATTTTGACGAATGAAAATTTTTCGCCGCTCACCATTAAAGGATCTGCCCTGCAAGGAATAAATTATGAGTTGAAAATAGCTAGTGCCCAGATAAAAACTGCGATTATTTTGGCCGCCTTGCAAGCAAAAGGGACAACAACGATTTTTGGAGAAGTGGGTAGTAGAGATCATACCGAGCGCTTATTGGAAAGTTTTCAGGCCAATATTAAAGTTTCAAGTGGCGAAATTCATATTCCTGGAAGTCAGTATTTAAAAGCGGCAAAAGTAATCGTGCCAAGTGATCCATCGACGGCCGCTTTTTGGATTGCGGCAGCGGCGTTAATTCCCAACTCTCAATTAGAGCTTCAAAATATTTCTCTCAATCCGACTCGCACAGGATTTATCGAAGTCATTAAACGGGCCGGTGTCAAAATTGAAACGAAAACTCATATTCAAAATCCTGAACCGATTGGGAAGGTGCGCGTTCAGCATTCCCTTTTGAAAGGTTTCACTATTGAAAAGGATGAAGTTCCCTCATTGATTGATGAAATCCCTTTATTGGCCGTGTTAGCGACACAGTGTGAAGGGACGACAGTGATCAGCGGTGCTGAAGAGCTGCGAGTGAAAGAAAGTGATCGCATTGAAGCTGTTGCCACCAACTTGCGCTCGATGGGAGCCGTGATTGAAACCTATCCGGATGGTTTTAAAATTGTAGGCCCCCAAACATTAAAGGGTGCTACCATCAAAACTTTTCATGATCACCGAATCGCCATGGCCTTTTCGGTGGCGGGATTAGTTGCCGACGGAGAAACTATTATTGAAGATGCCCAGTGTGCTGCCGTTTCGTATCCAGATTTTTATTTAGATTTAAAAAAATTAACAAAAGAAAATCCTTAGGGGCCTTATCTATGTTGAAACAGGCCGCTGTCATTGGCCATCCCGTAACTCATTCCCTTTCTCCGCTTATTTTTTCATTCTTAGGACGAAGACAAAATACTAAAATAAATTATGATCGAATCGATTTGAAGAGTAAGGGAGAGGTTGAGCAATTTTTTTTAAATTTGCGCAAACAAAATGATTGGTCTGGGGTGAACGTGACCTTGCCTTGGAAAGAAGCGGCCTTTCAACTTGTGGATGAGTGGAGCATTGAAGCAAAAAAAATGGGAGTTTGTAACGTCGTTAAAAATAGAGCTGGAAAACTCATTGGGCACAACACAGATATTTGGGGAATTGAGCAAACGATAAATTCCTTTTCTCATCATCACGCTATTAAGAATGCTGTTATCCTGGGATCAGGAGGCGCCGCCAAATCAGTCGCCTACGACTTAGAAAAAAGAAAAATTCCTCATGTTGCTCTTTTGAAAAGAGGGGATCGGTATCCATCTCAAAAAAGTAATGGGCCAATCGATTTAATTGTTCATACGACTCCTTTAGGCATGACGGGATTTAAAGATAACGAAAATTCAGAAAAATATTTTCAGATTTTAGATGAAATGGAGTTTCAGGAAAATGCCATCGCCTTTGATTTAATTTATACTCCGGTGGAAACTCCTTTTTTAAGGCGCATGAAAAATAAAGTTAAGCATCATGTGGGCGGCCTAGGAATGTTAGTGGATCAGGCAATTAAGACTTGGGAAATCTGGTTGGGAGAAAAAATAGATCATTTAATGCGATCAGAATTATTACTGATCTTGAGTGGTGCTCTCAAGATGAGAGAAAATGGCCGCCCGATTTTTTTATGTGGTTTTATGGGCGTAGGAAAAAGCACGGTGGGAAAAATTTTATCTCAGTTACTGGGAGCTCCCTTTTATGATTTAGATTCCTTGATTGAAGATCGTGCGAAAAAAAAAATCTCTGCCATATTTAAAGACAGTGGAGAGAGTGAATTTCGAAAATTAGAGACTGAAA
Source organism: Bacteriovoracaceae bacterium (assembly GCA_029865945.1). Classification (GTDB taxonomy): domain Bacteria; phylum Bdellovibrionota; class Bacteriovoracia; order Bacteriovoracales; family Bacteriovoracaceae; genus JARXAH01. The sequence continues at coordinate 2,872 of JARXAH010000058.1, forward strand.
TCTTAACTTCCCTCGATGCAACCAATTTAAGCATTGTCGCTCTCGGGGGTGGGGCAATGAATAAAGAGGAAAACCGAGCGTGGCTCAAGGAAAAGGGAGAGGTCGTTTACTTGAAAGCGTCGATGACTAATCTCATGGGCCGATTAAAGCAAGACGAGAAGACAAAAGAGCGCCCTCTTGCTCAATTAGACTTAAGTGTTTTGTTTAAAATGAGAAGTCCTTTATATGAGACAGCACACCAGAGTATAGATACGGATTCGTTTCAACCTTTAGACGTTGCTTTTCAAGTTTTGCAATCTTTGGGGCATCAATGAAAAAAAATTATGTGATTGAACAAAATGCTTCCCAGAAGATCGCAAACTATCTTCCACCTCAGTGCCGAAAAGTTGTCTTATTTTATGATTTGAAATTAAAGAAATATGCAAAAGAAATAGAAAAAAATCTCAAATCTCATTCGATTCACTGTCTTTTAGTCGCTTTAAGCGCTGGAGAGTCGATTAAGGCCATGAAACAAATGGAGATCTTTGCCGATATTTGTATGAAGGGGGGAGTAGACCGAAAATCTCTTTTTATTGCCCTGGGCGGTGGAACGGTGGGGGACGCCGTCGGATTTTTTGCATCCATCTATATGCGAGGAGTCGAGTGGATCGGCATCCCTTCTACATTAGTGGCACAGGTCGATAGCTCGCTGGGTGGAAAAACGGCGATTAATCATAAGTTAGGTAAAAATATTTTAGGAACCTTTCATCAACCTTATAAAATTATTTGTGATGTCGCATTACTTAAGACGCTAGGACAAAAGGAATTAGTCAGCGGTCTTGGAGAAATCCTTAAGTATGGGATCACTTTTGATCCTGCTTTTTTTCGTTGGGCCGGAAAAAATTTAAACAAAATCATGCAAGGTCACGAGAAGTCTTTAGAATTTGCCATAAAAAAATCGTTAGATTGGAAATTTAAAACTATCAAAAGAGACGTGTTTGATACTAAAGGCGTAAGAGAAGTTCTCAACTTTGGACACACCTTTGGGCACGCACTAGAAACCTACACTAACTATCATTATTTTCAGCACGGCGAAGCAGTGATTTGGGGGATTAAGTTTGCGTTGCTTTTGTCTTGGATTAAAGAAATGTTAAGTGAGCGTGAATTAGAATTGATTATGTCCGTATTAGACAAAATACCAGTAACTCCCATTCCTGATTCTAAGAAAGTTTCAATATTGAAACTTATGGATCTCATGAAAAAAGATAAAAAATCTATCAATGGTGAATTTCAATTCCTCTTATTATCTAAAATTGGAAAAGTGAAAATTAGACAAAAATCCACGCCACCTGAAATCCAGATGGCCTGGGATCATTTACTTCGAAGAAGAAGGTAGTTTTTATGAGTGGAAATACATGGGGTGACTTATTTAAAGTAACCATCTACGGCGAATCCCACGGTGAAATGATTGGGATGGTCATTGACGGATGTCCTGCAGGATTAAAAATTAATTTCAAAAGCGTGGAAGAAGATTTGAGGAGAAGAAGGCCAGGCCAATCAAAAATTACCACTTCCAGAGAGGAACCAGATTTACCCCATTTCGTTTCTGGAATTTTCGAAGGAATAACCACCGGGACACCAATCGCTGGCCACATTAAAAATCAAGATCAAAGATCTCAAGATTATTCCCATATCGCGTCTGCCTATCGTCCCTCCCACGCAGATTTTACCTATGATCAAAAATATGGACACCGTGATCATCGTGGAGGTGGAAGGTCATCTGCAAGAGAAACAGCGGCGCGGGTGATGGCCGGATCTATTGCTAAGCAGCTCTTAAATACTGTGGGAGTTAAAATTTCTGCCTATGTCTCTCAAGTAGGGAGTATTGAATTAACAAAAAAATATAGTGAACTTGATTTAAAAAAAATTGAATCAAATTTGATACGTTGCCCAGATAGTGCGGTGGCAAAAAAGATGATCTCAGAAATTGAAAAAGTCAAATCCCAAGGTGATACCATTGGTGGAGTTATAACAGGCGTCATTACAGGATGTCCCGTAGGACTTGGGTCACCTGTCTTCGATAAACTGCACGCTGATCTTGGGAAAGCGATGCTCAGTATCAATGCGGTTAAGGGCTTTGAATATGGATCTGGTTTTGAAGGAGTAAAATTAAAAGGATCTGAACACAATGATGTATTTCATAAAAAAAATAAAAAAATGGTCACCCTCACCAATCATTCTGGCGGCGTGCAAGGGGGAATAAGTAATGGAATGGATATTTATTTTCGCGTGGCCTTTAAACCAGTGGCCACCCTTATCCAAGATCAAAAGACGACAGATAAAAATGGAAAGGCAGTCATCATCAAAGGAAAAGGAAGGCACGATCCTTGCGTGGTTCCTCGCGCTGTTCCCATCGTGGAAGCGATGGCGGCCATTGTTCTTGCGGATCATTATCTAAGAATGCAAACTTCCAAAATGTCCACCTTGGTAGGTCAAAAATGAAAGTCGCCATCCAAGGAGTTAAGGCCTCTTTTCATGATGTGGCCGCTCGAAAATTTTGGGGCGATCAAATCACCGATTCTTCTTTAGAGGAGTGCCCTTCGTTTCCAAAATTATTTTTGGCCTTAGATAGTAAGAATGTAGACTTTGCAGTAATGGCCATTGAAAACGCGCTGGCCGGAAGTATTCTTCCCAATTATGCGTTGATGGAAAAATACCGAGTCAAAATAGTGGGAGAGGTATATTTAAAAATTGAAATGTGTTTAATGTCTCTACCTGAAGATAATTTTGATGACATAAAAGTCGTGCAGTCTCATCCTATGGCGATTATTCAATGCCAAGAATTTCTCAATCAATATCCCCATCTTAAAATTGTCGAGCACGCCGATACGGCCGAGAGTGCAAAAGAAATTCAAGAAAAAAAAATGCGAGGAGTGGCCTCCATCGCGAGTCGCTTGGCCGCCCAAGAATATGATTTAAGAATATTAAATGAGGGAATTGAAACCAATAGTTTAAATTTTACCAGATTCTTAATATTATCCAGAGAAGAAGATTACGTGGCCAATATACATGCTAATAAATCTACACTGCGCTTTGAGGCCGAACATAAACCAGGAAGTCTTGCTCGAGTGTTAAATATCATTCAGTCCTATCAGGTGAATTTAACCAAAATTCAATCGACTCCTGTGATCGGTAGGCCCTACTTTTACGGCTTCCATGTGGATTTAGAGTGGGAATATAAAAAAAATTATCATCTCATGCTGCAAGAGTTAAAAGAGAAGACCCAAAACTTAATTCATTTTGGTGATTATATTGCTGGAAAGCGAGTGAAATTATGATTGCGTCGGCCCATCGTTTACAGAACATTGAAGAATATTATTTTTCTAAGAAACTGCAAGAAATTCAGAAATTAAACGCACAAGGACTAGACATTATTAACCTTGGAATCGGAAGCCCAGACTTGGCCCCCGCTTCAGAAGTGAAACGTGCCGCCACCCAGGCGATTAACCTAGACAACACCCATGGCTATGCAAGCTATCGCTCCATTCCTGAACTCAGGAAATCCATGGCCATTTGGCTTGAGCAAACCTACCTGGTGAAATTAGATTTTGAATCAGAAATTTTGCCGCTCCTTGGATCCAAAGAAGGAATCATG
>JARXAH010000102.1 GCA_029865945.1 Bacteriovoracaceae bacterium
AAGAATTGGATAAATAATTAATAAGATTAAATGAGGATGATATTGTATGAGTTTAGAGAATCTGGAAGTAAAATACGGACTACCAAGAAAAGTAATTTTTTGCAAAAAATGCGTCATGTCCAACCAGAGGCCCACTTCTACCTTAGAATTTAAGCATACGGCTGATTCTAAAAAGAAGACGCTCAATATTTCTGATGACGGTGTGTGTGATGCGTGTCGTTTTAATGAGCAAAAAAATGCCATTGATTGGAAAATGCGGGAAGAAGAATTACTTGCTCTACTAGATAAGCATCGCAGAACTGACGGTGGCTATGATTGTATCGTTCCAGGAAGTGGGGGCAAAGATAGCGCTTACCAGGCCCATGTTCTTAAATATAAGTACGGGATGAATCCTCTTACGATAACTTGGCCACCCATTATGTATACAGAATACGGATTAAAAAATTTTAGAAATTGGTTGGACGTGGGCGGTTTTGATAATTTAAGTTTTAATAGAAATGGAAAAGTAATGAAATTACTCACCCGACTTTCTATTGAAAATATTTTACATCCTTTTCAAACTTTTATTTTAGGCCAAAAAAATTTAGCACCAAAACTAGCGGCAAAATTTGGCATCCCTCTTATTTTTTATGGGGAAAACGAAGCTGAGTACGGAAACCCCATTGCTGATAATGCGCTCTCTCTAAGAGATAAATCTTATTTTACTTATAAAAACATAGATGAAGTTTACCTTGGCGGGGTTTCCGTTAGAGAGTTAACCGAAAAATATAAAATTAGAGTGAGCGATTTAACCTCATTTTTCCCATTAGAGTCGAGTCAACTGGAAGGAACAAAAATTGAAGTTCATTATCTTGGCTATTATCTCAAGTGGACGCCTCAAGAAGTTTATTATTATGCAGTTGAGAATACTGGCTTTAAGGCGAGACCATTTCGAACACAAGGCACCTACAGTAAATATAATAGCATTGATGATAAAATTGATGATTTGCATTACTACACAACATTTATCAAATTTGGAATTGGAAGGGCCACTTACGACGCTTCTCAAGAAATAAGGAATCAGCACATCACTCGCGAGGAAGCAGTTGCCCTTGTTAAAAAATATGATGGAGAATTTCCAGACAGATATTTTAATGAAGTCATGGAATATATTGAAATGAAGCCGGTGCGATTTCATGAATTGTGTGATCAATTTAGATCACCACATCTTTGGAAGAAAAATGAAAAAGGTGAATACTCACTTAGGAAGGCGGTTTACGATTTGGAATAAATTTAATTATTTGCTCCATGCTTAATGGATTGATAAGTCTTAATCATTTTATCTTGTTCTTCTAACATGCAAAATTGTCGCTCATCCTCATTGAGAAAACTTTCTACTTGCTTGAAATAACCAGGCTTATGTTCTTTGTCGATAGCATCATCTATATCTACAAACTCAATTTTCACTTCGCCTATTTTTTGCAATTGTAGTTTTTCAACAGGCCTTAAAATAAGTCGATGATTTTTTGTCATCAGCTCTATTCCCCATCTCCCTGGCGCGCACCAGTTTGAGTGATAGGTAAAGATAGCTCCATTATCAATTATGCCCGTTCCTGTGAAAATCGAACCAGCAGGATGCCAATCAATTTTTCCTCCCACAACGGAAGTCATTTTTACAGGAATTCCTTGCGCCAAATAAAATGATAAATCGATAATGTGACTAGAGTTGTGGTACAACCATTCTTCTTTGACTCCCTCACCTTTCACTAAAGGTGCGATCACGTGTCCCCATTCCGTAAATTCAAAATGGAAAGAAGTCACTCCACCATCTTGGGCAATGATTTTTTTGGCCTTTTCAACAGAAGATAAGAACCTACGATTGTAGCCAATGAAAATTTTGCCGCCCACTTTTTTTGATTTTTCCAGCAAAATTTTGATGTCCTCCATTTTGAAAGATCCTGGTTTTTCAATCAGAATGGATTTGATACCTCGCTCAATGGCAAGTTCGAGAGTGTTTGTCAGTTCATTTTCTGTGACGGCAATGATCGCGCGATCAGGCGTACTGTTATTTTGCATAAGCCAATTTGCAAAACCACCAAGAACAGGATTGATGCCTGTTTTAGATTGAAAAATTGCGGCCGTTTAAATTACTCTACCTACTACAGAGTGAGGGACACTCAGTTTTTTTAAAATTTGGGAATACTCTACGGCAATTGGCCCGGCTCCAATTAATAACAAATTCTCAGACATAGATTTTCCTAAGTGAAAGGGTACTCGTGGTTAGTATCACCATGCTCGATTAAAAAACTTTTTAGTCCCTCTAAAAGTTGCAAGTGTGTTGAAGAGGATTCTTGGAATGTTACAAGTTTGCTAGCTCCTTCATTCAATAACGTATTAACTAGTTCCGTTGTTAATTGACTTTGAAAAGGAATTTTTGCCTCTATTTCCTCCCAAATCCAACCATTTTCCTCGGTTGAGATCCAAGCACGCCCCTCGGATTCTTTACAAATAATTCGAGCAGAATCACTTTCTAATTGAACAATAATGGGCATTTTTCCTTTTGGATAACAATTAATTTCGATGCGAGATCCATTATCAAATAATGCTTTCAATGTCCCATTGAGCTCTTTAAAACCAGCTCTTTTACTTACTATGCTTGGAAAATCTAATTGCGAAGTATCTAATCTAAATTCATGACTATTGCTCAAATAAACTAAATAATCTAGGTAGTGAATGGAATTTGTCACCAGGCCAAATTGGCTTCCCGAGATACTAGCTTTAACCACAGAAGATTTAAGAATTTCCTTTGCATAAACATAAATGGGCATCATTCGCATGGAGCAATTGACGAATACTTTTGTGTTCGTATTTTTTAAAACAGCTTCCATCAGGTCGTATTCTTCTCGTTTGTTAAAAAGCAATTTTTCTAATACTAAAAATCTAACTTTAGTTTTAGCGAGTAACGCTTTAACAACGGAAAATCTCACATGGGAGCTGCAGGCGACAATCGCCACATCAATAGGAGGCATTTCATTTGGTATCGCATTTAAAAATTCAATCTGATGAATAGAATTATTTATTTCTTGGTACCTATCTTTAGAGAGATTAATAGAATTTGAGTCTGGATCAATAACCAAAATATTTAAGGGCATGCCTATTTTTGCTAAACCTTGTAGGTGTCTACTTCCCAATTGGCCAGCACCAATTATCATTACTGTTTTCATGTCAAAACCTTAAAATTAAAAATTTAAAAGTAAGTATAGAACTATCAATTATTCTTGTACACAATCCTTAAATAAAGATGAATAAATAGGTTGCCCATGATAGTAAAATAAAAGCGGTTATCTATTCGGTTATCAAAATTGATAAATTTTAAATTGAGAAGAAAATGTTCAAATCCTATGTTTTAAAATTTCGTGCTTTTCGAAAATTAATCGGAAGGGATAGTTTTTTATATTTAGTAACATCCATTGTTCTTTCCTTCATCGTTTTTCTGACTGAATCATCTTTCGCTTTTATTTTACAAGGATTTCTCGGGGCATTAAATATCATAAATTCAGCGGAACTATTACCTAAATGGTATCCGAAAGGCATGGTAGAAAATTCACTGATTTTAATTGCCATTGGTTTTTTTAGATCTTTTTTTCTTGCCTCTTGTTCTTATTTTCAAAGTGTTGCAGGAAATGCTTTTCAAAGAGATCAGCGCAATAAAATTGCTCGCTTTTCCCTCGATTTTGTTAATGACAGGAGTTCGAGTCAAGTGATTTCGGATTTTACGGACACCATTGGGAGGGCATGTTCAGGAATTATAGCCTTGGCAGGTATCATTGTTAATATTGCCCTGACGGTTTTATTTTTTATACTAGGTTTAAGAATCGCCCCGTTGGAGATGTTGTTCTCAACTTTCTTATTATTTGTATTAGTTGTTCCTTTTAAAATTTTAGATTCAAGAGTGACACTATCAAGTAATGGCCTTGCAGGCGAGTGGCAGAATATTACAGGTTTTCTAGTCAAGGGCATGAAATTTAATTTTTATTTAAAAATTTATGGACTGATTGATGACTCAGTACTTCGTATAAAAAAAAGTATTAACTCCTACTTTAAGCACAGCTGTAATTACTTATTTATTTCTGCCATCCGTGCATCTGTCCCAAATTTTTTAGGCATACTCATTATTGCCATTCTTGCTCTCGTTTCAATTAAATATGGGAATGCGAAGGGCGGCATTGTTCTTTCTTTCTTTTATATTTTCATACGTTTCTCACAGTCAGCTTCTGCTCTTTTTGGTTCAATGACAGGTTTTGCCATTAATAAAAAAACTTTTGAAGACTTGTATGACATAAATAATGTGATCGACGAAAAATATCGCGAGATTCAAACTTTGCCTCAAGCCCCCCTTTCTAAGGCAGAGCAAGACCTTTTCCAAGAATCAATAAAAACGCAAGGTGTGAGCGTTCATATTTCTCATCTGTATTTTAAGTACCCTAAGCCAAACCAGTGGAGCATTCATGATTTTTCTCTTTCTCTAACGAAGGGAGATTGCCTCATTGTTACAGGGGAATCAGGCTCGGGGAAGAGTACTTTATTATCGCTGCTTCTTGGTGTTAACCTCGCACAAAAGGGCGAAATTTTGATCAATCAAAAACCACTTGGCCAAATCAAAGAGCTGCTATATGAGCACCTTACTTACATAGGGCCGGACCCTTATTTAATTGATGGCACGATTCGTGACAATTTAAAATTTGGGCACACAAAGCCAGAAAGTATCACTGATGATGAAATTTCGAATGCCTTGGAGATTGCGTGTGTAAAATCCTTAGTTGAAAGTCTTCCTGAGGAACTCAATTTTGTTTTTTCTGAAAACGCGCAAATATCAACGGGGCAAAAACAAAGGATCGCCATTGCGAGGGGTTTATTAAGAAGACCCAAGCTCTTAATTATGGATGAGTGTACTTCGAACTTAGATCATGAGACAGAGTGTCTGTTCGCTGAAAATATTAAATCCCTTTTTCCTGAAATGACGGTGATCATAGTCACTCATCGGCCAATTTTTGCCAAGCTGGGAAATAAATTTCTACAACTAACCTCCCACTTGAATCATCATGCCCAAAAAGTTCAGGAATAACATTTCTGGTTATCGATTTTAATCGTCCATCTAAATTCAATCGCCGAGTATTTTTCTTTTTAGTTTTACCTTGGCCATTGTTTGTATGTTATCAACTGCTTCAGGCCCCAAAAGGTCTCCAATCTTTTTTAAAAACTTAGGATCAGAATGATAAGTAGTGTACGCATCATCGCGAAATTTTAGTATTTGGGCGGATGTTAAAAATTCTGTTGCTAGGGGTGCTGTTTCGTAGGAATGGAAGGAGAACTCAATATAATTAATTGGAAGATTAAGCCCTTTATTTAAAGCATTTTTGTAAAGCAAGCTTCCAGGTAGCGGCATCGCAGCGTAAGCGTTCCAACCGGCAGTACAAAGCTCTAAGGATAAATCGAGTGTTTGCTGCATGGACTCCATTGTTTCACCTGGAAGTCCAAATATATAGTTCGCAAGAACATTGATTCCAGAGGAGTGTACGTATTCAACTACTTTTTTTATATCAACATCTTGAAATTTTCCTTTAGCGATTTCAAGGCGAATTTTTCTGTTGCTGCTCTCAATACCCAGACACAACCATTTAATGCCTGCTTCTCGAACGAGTTTTAGTAATTCAGGGTTCGAAATCGTGTCTACTCGTGAGTAAGCCCACATTCTTAATTTCTTGCCATAACCTCTTTCTTTTAACATTTCACATAAGGGGACATAAAATTTCTTATTTAATAAAAACATTTCGTCTGTAATTTTAATGGTCTCAACACCAAGCGAAACAAGTTTATCAAATTCTTTGATAATGAATTCAGGTGACCAGAATCTCATTTTGCTATAGTTTCCAGCGACACCAATTTCCTCGTTGTCATTTCTGTTAATGATATTAATCATGCAAAAAGAACATGAAAACATACAACCTATACTTGTTTGAATCGCAGCATACGGCGATCTTTTATTTTGGTCGTATTCTGCGTGCCACATGGGTGCCCGGTAGAGATCTAGTGGTTTAATTTTTTTTGGCAGCAAATCCCAAGCGTAACCTGGAAGATCAATGTCCATTCTTTCTGAGGGAACAACTTGTTCAGGTGGATTTAGGTGAGGCACTCCGTCTTTTCTCCAGCCAATTCCTTTAATCGAATCAAGAGAGTTGATGTCTATTTTAGATAAAGATAGAAGGTTCTTTAATGCATAAACCCCTTCGTTGGTGAAAACCATATCAATCGATGGCTCATCTAAGAGAGCTTTTTTGGGGAGTGCTTGAACGTAAGATCCGATAAAGGCAATAGGAGATTTGAGGGAATTTTTTTTAAAAAATGAAGAAAGGTGGGTCGCGTTCGCCATGCCCACGGTTCCAGCGTTAACATTCTGACCATAGACAACAAAGCAAACTAGCCTCGGATTGAGTAAATTAACTCTATTAAATGTTTCGAGTGAAGTTAGTTTCTCTGCATTGGCATCAACTAATCCCACTTTAAAACCTGAAGACCTGCAAGATTCCGCTAAAAGTAACGCCCATGTGGGTGGTTCAATGGCTGAGTAGTCTTTTGCGAGGTCTTGATAAACCTCTGATGAATTTCCAGGATTAACAAATAGTACATCCATTGTTATCAATTCCTTGAGAGAGTTACTTGGTTTAAAGCATTAATGTAGAATTTATTTTTTAATAGCATGAAGATGAGCTTAAATTTATTAGCGATCCGTTTGCAAAATTTAATGGGCCAAATATCTTTTTGGTTAAATAAGTCAAAATGTTTTAATGCAAAGTAAGCTAATAGGCCTTCATGCACCTTATTGATGATTTTGGTATTTTCGATATTTTCTTTTGTTTTAATTTCTTCGGCTACCATTTTAATTCCGGCTGCCAAGTTTTTAGACCATTCTTCATGAGAGATCCAATCGATAGTCTTAGGAAGAAGATAGCGACTGTCGTGGGTCTCCCGTATAAAACCCAGTTCACTAAATATTTTAGATTTTCCGTCAATTGCTGTTAGCATGTTCGGAAAAATTTCTCTAAAGCTCTTGTCGCTAATCTTTAAAATAATTTCAAATGATTTTTTAAATTCTTCTAGCCGATGAACAGAAAAAAGCAGTACATAATAATTTCTCAAAAATTCTAGAAGGCGTTCTGAGGCGCATTTTTGTAGTAAGTTGGACATATAGTACGGGCCAAAGTTGAGTTTAAATATTCCTTTTGTATTCTTCATTTCAAAGAGGATTCCTTGTCCATGACATGAGGAATAACTCGAATTATTTTTTAGAAATTCAGCACATTTGGTTAAGGTCTCTGGGATATGAAAATCATCATCTCCTGCAAAAGTTACGTAGCTTTCTTTCACGTGGGTTAAGCAATGATAAATGGCCTCAGAGTCATTCATTTTGCTACAGCTTAAATGGTGAATAGGGTAAGAGTAGTTTGAAGTTTTTATGTGTTTTGAGAGGTCGTCTCGGTGACTTGATAGGCTTGAATCACCAATATAAACGCTGTGTTTGTTGCCCACCTTTTGGTAAAATTCAAGTTGGCGTATAACATACGTGGAACGATTTAGTGTAGGGATGACAATGGCGACACTCAAGCTTATTCCTATATAGATGTTCAAAAGAGTAATTAAAGCATTATTGAGCTAAGAAGGGAATGCTACTGCTTGAATTTTAAAAACTTGAGATAACGCCCAAAATAAATTGTGTCTTGAAATTTCTCTAAATACAGGTAGCGAATGAATAAGAAGAGCAAAATATTAGTTCTAGGTTCGAGAGGCTTAGTTGGATCTGCCCTTATGAGGGAGCTATTCGCCCAGGGTTATTTGAATGTACTTTCCCCTCTTAGACCGGAGTTAGATTTATTTCGTCAAGCTGAGGTAGAAAACTATTTTTCCATTCATCGTCCAGATTATGTATTTATGGCAGCGGCCAAGGTTGGGGGAATTTTTGCGAATGATACTTACCGAGCAGATTTTATTTTTGAAAACTTACTGATACAGCAAAATGTTTTTAATGCCGCTTTTAAATCTAAGACACCGAATCTTTTATTTTTTGGCAGCGCGTGTATTTATCCGAAAAATGCACCCCAACCCATGAAAGAAGATTCTCTTCTAACGTCACCAGTGGAAACCACAAGTGAACCTTACGCAGTTGCCAAGATTGCTGGTCTAAAGTGTGCTCAAAATTTTAGAAAACAATATGGCCTTAACTGGCTTACTGTTATCCCTGCGAATCTGTATGGGCCTAATGATACTTATCACTCTCAGAATTCTCATGTCATCCCAGGGATGATTGCACGAATGCATGAGGCCATGAAAAATGATGATGCTGAATTTAAAATTTGGGGCTCTGGAAAAGCGAAAAGGGAGTTTTTATTCGTGGATGATTTAGCGAAAGCTTGCCTTCACTTTATTTCTCATCAAGGGGAAAAGCCTGATTTTCTTAATATTGGAACAGGGATTGATATTGAAATATTCGAATTGGCCAAACTCATATCTATGAAAATGAATTTTCAAGGTCGGCTCGTTTGCGATCAAGCAATGACAGATGGATCAAGCAGAAAGTTACTCGATAATTCCAAAATTGAATCACTCGGTTGGTTCCCAAAAATCTTACTTGAAGATGGTCTTGATATTGTTATCAAAGAATTTAAAACAAAAAATGCTTAGCATTCCTAGTATTTACTTTTGGCTGTAATAGTTTCCAACTTCAATCAAGAGGTAGCTTTTTGGGTTATCTGGATTAAGTGCTTTTTCGTAAGTTGGAAAAATATCTTCTGGATTTTCAAGTTTAACAACTTCCAAGTGATTGAAAATTTTTTTAAATCCCTCTGTGAAATCTCCCACGTGTTGGTGGCTTGGATGCACGGGAGAGTCAGGCCCTACGGAAGATCGAATAATGATTTTTGGAAATTTTTTCGGGTAAAGATCGGGTAATTTATCTACGATGTTGGATAAGTCACCCATGGCCAACATTAAAAAATTCAAGCGAGGATAGACGCTAATCGGGATGTAGCCAGAAAAGGCAGCACCAATGGACATCTGCATTTGGAAGCTTTCGCTCACTGGTAATTCCACTCGTTGTGTATCAGGAACGTCTTTTAGGGTGTTAAACATAAAAGTTCCAGGAACACCAACGGCCTGACCAAGAAAAATTACATTTTGTTTTTTTGCGGCCCATTCCATTGTTCTTTTTATTTCGTCAAAATAATTCATTAGAATGCTATCCTTTGCCCAAGGCCTGAGTGGGGCCATGAATTTTCGTATTTATAGTAAATTATTTTTTGAGAGTAGATCGTATTTTCAAACCAAGGCCTTTGGCTTCCCCATGTTTGCCTTGTGTCTGTCATGACAGAAACTCCGTTATCTTCTACGATAAATTTAATAGGTAAATCAAAATTTAAAGCATATTTTACGGACTCATGAAAAATTCCACACTCTGATCCCATATCCCCAGTAAATAAATAAACAGTGCCCTTCTTGCCTTGTTTTTTAATACCCCAAGCTGTACCAACGGCGACTCCTGCTAAACTTCCAACGATGCCAGAGCAATAAATATTTTTTTCAGGAAAGCATAAAGAGATGCTTTTCCCTTCCAAGATTTGTTGCTTTAAGTCTTCTGGGCTTACACCTTTTAAAAGGCAATGAATATGGCTTGCCCAGTAGCTGAAAATCCAGTCTTCTTCCACGATAGGTTTAAATATATCAATTAAATGCTGTTCACAACCGGACCGTAAGTGAACCGGTGCCTTGATTTTTCCTGCTCGAAATAAATCTGCAATATCTGATTCAAATTTTACTATTTCTTCGACGGTGATATTTTTTGGAAAAGTACTCATTTTTATCCTTAATATTACTGCTATTATGCATAGAATTTATTGATTGAATAGTGCGAGAAGTGTTTATTCATTCGTCTAAGTTTTACTGACGCAGATTGAAATTTCAAAAATAGTTATAGAATATAAATAGGAAGACATTTTATGGATAAGAACAAATTAATTCAAAAACCAAAGCTGTTATTTGCCTGGGGCAACCCCTACATTTTTACCAATACGATTCTTCCGATGCTTACGGAATTAGCAGAAAATTTCTCCCTCTATGTTATCATCCCAAATTATTTTATGCCTCCGGTTTTAGAGAAATCCTTAGAAGAATTGAAAACTAATGGGGTCATTCAATCTTTTTGGATCGCCCCTAACTTTTGTAACATTTTTAAACATCACCAATACCTCAACTCTCATTTAAAAACCTGGAAAAATCTTGACTTTGATATCCTTGTGTCAGCGACTGAAATTGAAATAATGTTTAGATATCTCTCTAAACTAGCTTTGCGTCCGAGTGCAAAGAGAATTATTTTTATGGCACAACTCGGCTACTTACTGGAAAATGAAAAACTGGCAAAAGCACTTTTACAGATCCCAGTCGAAAAGGCAGATGTTGAACCTACTCAGGTGTTCAAGAGAAATTTAAAGACGCGGTTTCAAGAGCGCAACTCTTTGGGATCATTTTTTTTCTGGTTTCTTAAGACTGCCATTAATAGAACCGTCTTGCTTCCCATTCAAAGGGCCTCAAAAAAATGGGAATTTTTTGCAAACTACAGCTTACTTCCCGTGGTTTATTCCGGCATAAACCTTAAGCGTTCCAAAAACGACACGATCACTCAAATAGGTTCTGGATCGGCAGATTTATATGTCTTTTGTGATCAACTTGAAGCGGCTGCCCATTTAGCTCTTTGGAAACAAGGCAAAGCGGTCGTAATCAACCAGCCTTCATCCCATAGCTGTCGATGCGATCAAGGAAAAAATAAAAAATCATTACTTGTGCCATTGGCAGGTTTTTTTGGGTTAAATAAATTACCTGACTCGACTTTGGATGCATTACTAAGAGATATCACTACTTCTGCGAATGAATTAGAAACCAAGGAAATACATTTACGTCCTCACCCGCGCGAATATGGAAAATGGGCCGAACATCTTAAGACTAATCTTGAAATCAACGGTTTTTTTGTTAAGTTAATTGGATCTGAAATTCCCCTCAGAGATATTGCGTGTGATTATATCGGAGTGGCGAGTTGTGCCACTTCGGCCCTCAGAGATATTCGGGTAGCATGCTCACACACGGTAATAATAGGCTTCTCTCACATGTCTCGTAGCCTAAATGTGCCACCTCTCATACTGGGCGAATCACTTGGAATAGGCTGGATTCTTGAAGACGGCAGCTATGACCCAAATATTTTTAAACAGAAGAAATTTGTTCCACCAAAGAGAAGAAGTTTTCCGCAAGTACTGCTTAAATTATAAGACTAATACTGCCTTTTGAATTCCTTTTTGGTGGATAGGTTTAGAATCTGATTGGAATCTGATTGGCAGAAGTAAATATCTTAATATCAGAAGGTGGATTCTTGAGATCATAATTTCTATTAATTAAGACAGATTCAAGTCCTGGTAAGGCAATAATGTCTGTTATTTTGTCACCAATCATCATGCTTTTATTTAAATCAATCGAAAGCTCCTCTTGCGCCAGCAAAATCATTCCTGGATTTGGTTTTCTTTGAAGACTGTCTTTTTTATATTCGAGAATTTTTGCATTGGGGTGAAATGGGCATGAATAGCAAGATTGAATAATGGCGCCCTTATCTTTCAATCGGCCAATGACGAATTGATTAATTTCATCACATCTTTGCATTGAGAAAAATCCATGAGCAACGCCAGCTTGATTTGTGATAATGAATACCGGAATTTTATTTTGATTCGCGTTTTGGATGATGGGAATGATTTCTTCGTAAAGCTCAACATCTGTAATATTAGAAAGATATCCAGTGTCTTTGATGATGACGCCGTCTCGATCAAGAAATAGTGCTGGTGTTCGGTTGATGAATTTAAATTGCGGCAAAAATGTCTGGGCCTTCAAGAAATCCTCAGGGACGCCAATATCTAAAAATTTTCCTCCCATTGGAATGGCGTTGAGTTTCTTTTTTGAAACTAAGTAAGGCATAATATCTTGTTCTAGTGAAAAGGAGGCCAATTCTTTGGGTGCTTGGTTTAATAAATCTCTTGTACAAAAATAAATACCTGCATTGATATAGCCATCACTTACGTTGGTACCTTTTTCGGTGAACGCCGTTACGTTGTAATTTTTGTCGATTTCTACTTGACCGTAGCGACTACAATTTTCAAGATATTTGAGTGCGATACAAAAATGAAACTTTTTCGTAAGGCAAAATTCCATCATGAGTGGCAGATCGGCCTCAAATAAAGTGTCGCCATTGAAAATGAGAAATTGATGAAAAGTTGAATTTCGCATGGC
>JARXAH010000043.1 GCA_029865945.1 Bacteriovoracaceae bacterium
CCTAGGTCCCTCGTAAATTTCGCCACTCTACGGACTCCTTTTTCTGCGGCTTGCCAGGAGCAAGCCTCGAAACGTCGTCCTAGTCGTGACGAAATTTCCAGAGGGCCTTAGGTAGTTACAAAACCACGTAGGTAGATACCATTTTAATTAATTTATTAGGATCGATGGGAGTGGGCGTAGGAGTTGGCGTTGCTACAAATTCCCCATAACCCTCAATAATTCCTCGTTTTTTCCCTTTATCGTATCCATCCCTGTAGCCATCAATGAATCCAATTTTTTTATCTTCTTCTGCATTTTGATCATGACAAGTTAATTCTTTTTCTTGAGGTTCTCTTGGAAATTTGAGAGTGAAGGTAATTGTTTGAGCAAAAGCTTCAGTGAATAGACACATATTGATAAAAAGAATTAATCGCATGGCCGAAGCTTACTTCATTTTGCGAGAAGATCTACTACACATGAAAATCTTACATCTTGCCTTAAATGAGACTGGAAAAATTTTCATTTGGGTTTTTTTCATCAACCCTTGGTGCTGATGAGATTTGTCTTGCTGTCAGAGGTGATCATTTTATAAACCATGAGAGAAGCACTTTTGATTCTCTCATGGTTCTTTTCTTAGAAGAATAAATTAAGACCAAAAATTAATTTCCAAAATATCTCACAATTCCGATGGCAGCTTGTGTGTTATTTACTTGATTATCAATTGAAGAAAATTGTGCTTTTAAAGTAATGGCAGTATTTTTCTTGAAATTATATAGGAAGAAAGCTCTAATTAACTTTGCTGTTTTTTTCAATTCATCAGCGCCATTATTAACCGCTGGGAACGCCACATAATCAAATGAACCGACAAGAAATTGTCCCTTTGAATTATTATAAACTAGATGAATTTTTGTAGGGACAGCAAGATTGGACGATACGGCACTTCCAAAAGTATTATCTTCGTCTTTTGTCACAGATTCAATTCCACCAACTCCAACACCGAAACCAGCGACTAAGCTAAAAAATCCGTCTTTTGTATGTTCGTTTATTTTTAGCCCAACGATGGGAGCAGCGTAGGCATCAAAATAATTTCTAACCATACTATTCTGGGCCAGGTCACTAGAGTAGAGTAATTTACCTTGAACTCCTACTAAGAAATCTGTTCCATCTTTGGAACCATTAAATGCGTATGCCAGAGTGATTCCTAAATCGAGTGCTGCAGGAGTAGTAAATTTTTGCTCGGAAAATTCAGTAATTGCATCTTGGACATATTTGGTTGAAACGATTCCGTTAAATATGGCCTCCACATTACTCATGAGAAAAAGATTGGGAGTTGATCCATAAGAGCCGGCCTTGTCAGTTTCACCATTATGAATTCCAATAAAAGTAAGTCCTGCCCCAAAACCAACCCCATTTTCTGAAGCATTGGTGGTTGGTATCTGAATTCCTGGAGCGTTAACCCTCCAATTTGTTCCTAGAATCGCAAGTCCTCCCGTCGCACCTTCTATTCCTTGGTTAGTAGTTCTCACCTGGGAAAAAGAAGAAAAACTAAATCCCAAGAATAGACTTAAACACAATAAAATTTTTTTCATAAAACCCCTTTGAAAAGTTGTTGATATCTCTAGTAACACGTTGACTAGTTTTAATGGCGAAAACGTATCCTGAAATACTGACTTAGACAAACGTAACTTATATTTCTTAATTTAAAATCCGAAAAAAAATACTGATATCCTGATAAACTGATGTGGTGGAGTGGAGGGCGGTTTTCAAGAAGGTTATGGAGTAACGATTTTACTCCACGGTGCTAAGGCCCTTGCTATGGCCCGTCGAACCGAAGATCAATGATTAATCAAGGTGAATAAAGTCCATAGCCGCCAATATTAAAAATTCCATCATAAACACTTGCGGGAACACTTGTGTTTAATTGGACGCGTTCTACTTTCAGGCCTGGTTTTGCTAATTTTAAAATGGCGATGGTGAGTTCGACATAATGGTCTAAATCAAGAATGCATTCGCCATCTTCGCTTCGCTCTAAATCTTTGACTATATTCGGAAACAACTTGTCCAGCTTCTTTGTATTGGAGAGCGAGACTAAACTGTCATCGTGTTCGTAGACTTCCGCCGCCAGATCAAAGCCTAGTTTTTTATTTCCTGCTATTAACAGTTTTTCTAGAGTGGCCCTCTTTTCAGAGGAGAAAATGAGGAAATGGTTAATTATGCCATGGCCATCTCCAGACCAATCACCTGTTTGCAAGTTAATGAGATAATGGGTTTGAGACAAAACTGGGCGCACCAAGACAAAAAAGGAAAAAAGAAATAATGAAATAAAACGGACAATTACTTTTTGAGTTGAGTTCATATTTTCCTCACAAAGGATTGGCGGGATTATCTTGCCGCCTTGAATCCTACAAAGGAAAGGAAAGAAGAACAATTGTTTTTTACTGGCGACTATTTTCTGATAAGAATAAGATGCAGCCGATCTGACCCACATAAATTTTATGGATGAGGAAATTTTCACTTATGATTTTAAACAAATTATTTTTTTTAGTACTTTTATTCACTTTTCAGATGGCTGATGCAGCTGATGTAAAAAAACTTACCTCGCTCTTTGAAAAAATTTACAACACTCATTATACTCCCGTCCTTTGTGGTAAAAATATTCAGAAATTTCTAGCTCTCGCAGAGCAAGCCGGGATTGATTTGAATAACTCGGAAGTTTGGAATGTTAAAGGTAATGGCCATTTCGAAACTAGCGGATTTCATACCCGCTCAAGTACTACGCGTCGCTCTATGTTGGGATTCTTTCACGTTATCTTATATGCCGATGGCCATATTTTTGATTTCGATCTTCAAGGCCCTCACGTCTTAAATACGTATCAGTATGCAAGACTGATGTTTACACCACCCTCGAACCCTTTTCCTGTTGGATCAGTGAGGCATGATTTTCACAAAGATCTCAAGGGGTGGACGATTGAGGCCTTTGATGCCAAAGACCATATTCAAAATATCCAAACATCATTGTGGAAAAGAAAATTTATGGATGTCATTTCATTAGAAAAACTTTTTTCCATTGATCGAACCACTATTTTAAAGTAATGGATAAAATTCGAAGCAATAAGAACTGTTGTTCAAAACAAGAGTGTTAATCAGTTTCGCTGAAAATTTATGGAGAGAATTTTTCTTTTTTTTTGCCAAGGATTATTAACATTTAGCTTCTCGCCTGCGCCTGAATAAATGAGTAAAAGAAAACCGCATTGGGATTGGACGCCAAACTTTTCAGCTCCGCCTGACACTTCTTCACTTCATCATTAGTGACATACTTATGCTTAAGTAAATGAGGAGCTGCGCTTAAAAGTAAGTAACTCCAAATGCTCAAGGCCTTAGCGCGAAGTTTCGGGTGACGTTTATCAAAATGCCACGAAATAACTTTGGTTTCGATATCAGTAAAACCACAATCGAGAAGAAGGTTACCGAGTTTCGCACCAATAAAGGGATCGCCCGCATGATCATACTGAAAATCATTAAATTTCATCCAATAGGACCACACATGGGAGGAATAGGGCTCAAGGAAAAAAGAGGAATTCATCACTTCGGTAATATAAATTTTACTCTTGGGAAGCATTAGGCGATTGGCCTCCAACAGAACTTTCTGGGGATTTGACACATGCTCTAAAATCCAACAAAGAAAGGCCCCATCAAAGGTTTCATCTTTGAAGCTAATTTCTTCTGCATTCATTTTTAATAATTGGTAGCGATTTTTTTTGAAACTATTTTCTTTAAGATAGGTTTTGGCCACATTCAGTTGCTCATCTCGCAAATCAATGGAGGTAAGTTTGAGGTTGGGAAACCTGCGCAGCAAAATTTCTGTTTGGGCACCTACCCCGCAACCAATTTCAATGACGTGATTATTTTCCGAAAAATCGACCCCTTGATAGAGGGAATGTTCGGAAAATTTGGCGGTATCAATTAAGCGCTGCTGTTCGCTTTTATCAAATCCATGAAGGTAGGGAGCATAAGTTTTTTTCTTGTTCATTTAATTATCCCAGTAATAAATAAAGGGCCAAGTTCACCAATGATAAAATGATCGCACCGATGAGAGCAGAAAACCAGCTGTGGATCACAAATCCACTGAGCATCCAGGCGGCCATTTTTAAAATAATGGCATTGATAAAAAAAGTAAAAAATCCCAACGTTAAAATATTAATGGGCAAGGTTAGAAAGAGCAGCACGGGGCGAATTCCTAAATTGAGCACTCCAATGACGATGGCCGCGATGAGGGCGTGGCCAAAAGAAATAATGCGGAAACCGGGCACTAAAAATGAAGTCAATAGAAGGGCAATGGAAGAGAGCATCCATTGGCCAAGAACATTTGTCATCACTTACTCCTTATTAAATTTTTGAATATGGCCCATTGTATCGCCAAAGTATTGCTATTTCGATTCAAACTTTGTTTTAATTAAATCAAAGTTTTTTATTTGTGAATTTTGAGAAGTTAAAAGTTAAAAGTTAAAAGTTAAAGGAGTAACTTATGAGATTTTTATTGGCCACTGTATTGTCTTTTTTAGTTATCGCTGCGGCTCAAGCTAATGAAGATGCGGAAAGTGAATTCGCATCAAATTCTTCTTATCCTTATCAATGCCAGGTAATAAGAATTCCCGCCAATCAAATACCTTATACTCTTTGCAATTATCAATTTTACCTTCAACCCTACATTGGCCCAATACCCGGCCCAGGGCCTGGCCCAAGATTTTATTGGAGTGACCAAATTGCCTATGGGATCAATCACGAAATTCGCGCTTGTGATATGGCACGAAACTTTGCGTGGCAAACTTGTCAACAAGCGACGTGGCAATGGTATAGTGGTAGAGCAACTTGCTTTGATCAATTTTACCGATGTACTTCCTACATCCCCGCAGGCCAGTAAACTTGAGTTTATGATTAATCCCATTTTAATTTCACTTCCGAAACAAATTGAAACCCCACGCTTAATCATTCGTCCTCCTCAGATGGGGGACGAACTTGAACACAATCGAGCGTTTGCTGAATCACACTTAGAATTGCGAGAATGGCTCCCATGGGCCCAAGAAATTCCCTCCCTGGAAGAAAGTGAGATTACCATTCGAGGGTTTATGGCCGATTGGATTTTGCGAAAAGATTTAGTGATGTTTATTTTTGAAAAACAATCCCATCAATTTTTAGGGGGAACTGGATTGCACCGAATCGACTGGCAAATTCCTCGCTTTGAAATTGGTTATTGGATGAGGACATCACAAGCAGGAAAAGGATACATCACTGAATCGACTAATGCGTTACTTCGCTTCGCGCTAGAGGGACTAAAGGCCGCCCGCGTGGAAATTCGTTGTAGCTCTAAGAATGTTAAGAGCGAATCAGTAATGAAACGCTTACACTTAGAATTCGAAGGCACTTTGAAAAAAAATTTTTATAATCCTCAAGGCCCAAGAATCGATGATACCCAGCTCTATGCGGCCTTTGATACTAAGTCTCTTCCTCCGCTTGCGGTTAAATGGGGTTAATTTTACTTTAGTGATTTTTTTCGTACTACAATTTTTCATCGGTTAAGTAACGGTCAAATGATTTCATCACAACAATATGCAATAGCGCTTGAGTATATTTATAAATAAACCAAGGCAAGGTGGGAGCAAATTCATGAATGGCGGCCACCGTATAGCGAGAGTGGGCAATATTTCTAAATTCAAAACGCCCTCGCCCCTCTTTCTTGGCCAGCATTCCTCCGCGAATATAAAACAAGGCGCGATCTTCGTTAGAGCGTTCCTTTGAATATTCAAGTATCAATAGTGAAACGTTAACAAAAAATAAATTGACACTAATAAACTCTCCACCATTTTTTTGATAATGAGTGGTATTAATAAAGGGATAAAATTTTTTCCCCATCCACTGAAAATAAATATTTCCTATTTTATTGGCCGTCGTCCGAAAAAAGGTATGCAGCCTCTGAACGGAGCGAACTTCGCTCTTTTCTGTCAGTCCAGAGTAGTTAAAGGCATTGGGGCCTTTTAAGTTAGGACTTTGCTCGGACTGTATTTCGTCAATAATTTCTTCAAAATTTTTCTGAGTATGCTTAAAAGGAAATTTTCTCTCTGGATCGGGCACAACGTGAGCACTCAAGCTGGCGATCAGTGGATAAACTAAATTTTTTGGAGCTTGGGTAATTAACGTTACCCAAAGTTTTGTTAATCCTGGAGAGAAAAAAGGAACATTAATAAATAATCTCAATTTTTTAAATTTGAGAGCAAGCCTAGAGAGCATTTGCCTGTAGCTCATCACTTCCGTACCTGAAAGATCATAAATTTTATTTTGAAGTTTCTCCTCTACTAAGACTTGATGAAGGGCAATGACCACATCTTTTATCGAGATGGGTGAGGAAAGCGTCGTGGTCCACCTGGGACAAATTAAAATCGGAAGCCGATTCACGAGCCGCTCCATCATCGTGTAGGAAGAGCCGTTGGGGCCCAAGATAATGCCTGAGCGAAGGGAGGTAAAATTCATGTGCGAGCTCTTGATGGTGGAAAGAACTTCTTCCACTTCAAGTCGACTGATTAGGTGGCGCGTAAGTTCATAGAGGGAGGGAATAATTCCACCGAGGTAAATGATTTGCTTAAGCGAATTCTTAATGGCGGCCTTGGCAAAATTGTCGGCCATAATTAAATCGAAATCTTCGAAATTTCCTTGGGTTAATTTTGCGGACGGAAGCATGGAGTGCACTAAGTAGAAGGCCGCATCTACATTTTCGAGAGCGCGCTCGCAATCGAGCATGGAAAATAAATCGCAACTTAAATATTTGATGCGAGGATGAGGAGAATCCTTACCTCTCCTTGAGAGCGCGATGATTTCAAAATCTGTGTGTTCTAATAAATAGGAAATGAGCGCTGATCCCACAAACCCTGAAGCTCCGGCCACCGCAATTTTTTTCATGAGCTCCTTTAGAAAAAACGTATCACTTAATGAGGCCCTGATTGATGACTTTTACTAGATCATCATAACCACCCACTAATTTGCCTTGCACAAATACTTGGGGAAAAGTTGGCCATCCCGACCACAATTTGATGGCAAGTCTTGGCTTCCATTTAGAAAAATAATTTCCGTACTCTAAATATTTAAATTCGATTCCTTTAGATGTTAATAAATTTTTCGCCTTAATCACGAAAGGATTTTGCGACATGCCGACGACGACCACTTTATTTTTCGTTAACTCCGCTTTCACTTCTTCAATAATTTCCGGATAAAAATTATTTATTTTTTGTAGCGCACTAGTCTCAACATTATTGGCATCAAGTAATGGTCTCATGTCATCATCCCCCTATCTGTTTTTCTATTAGTTTATAATATAGGCCATTTTTGTTACTAAGCAACTCTGCGTGGTTTCCTTTTTGAACAATCACTCCGCCCTCCATCACTAAAATTTGGTCTGCCATTTGAATGGTGGAAAGTCGGTGGGCAATGACGAGCGTGGTCCGATTTTTCATGAGCCTTTGCAATGCCTCTTGTACTAAAAATTCGCTCTCAGAATCGAGCGCACTAGTGGCCTCATCTAAGATGAGGATTTTTGGATTTTTTAAAATCGCCCTCGCGATGGCAATTCTTTGCTTTTGCCCTCCAGAAAGTTGAATACCCTTCTCTCCCACTAAGGTATTAAACCCTTCAGGAAAACTTTTAATAAAAGTTAAGGCATTGGCCATCTCAGCGGCCTTGGAAATTTCATCATCTCCCGCATCCATTTTTCCATAAGCAATATTTTCTCGAATGCTTGAAGAAATTAAAACCGGCTCTTGCGAGACCAGCCCAATTTGTTTTCTTAATTCCTTAGGATTAAGCGTTTCAAAAGGACGATCATCTAAATAAATTTCTCCGGCACTCGGACGGTAAAATCCTGACACAAGAGAGGCGATCGTACTCTTTCCCGATCCCGAAGGGCCAACGATGGCAAACACTTCTCCGGCGTTAATTTCAAAACTGATACTTTTTAAAACTTCGACCTCTGATCTACTCGGATAAGAAAATTTGATATGACTTAAACGAAGCTTCCCTTCAATTTGATTTTTATCCACCGACGTTGTATTGAGCAATTTCTCCGAAGGAAGATCTAAAATTTCAAAGATACGCATCGCAGCCCCCGCTGCCGACATATAATCGCCCCAAAGACTTCCGAGAGATCCCACAGAAAACGCGACGATGAGAAGATAAATTAAAAACTGGGTTAATTCCCCCACGCTAAGAGTGCCACTCACCACTTGCATTCCTCCCATCCAAACAACCAAGATGACGGCCAAGTATCCGAGGAGGGAGGCGAGTCCCACAAACCAAGTGATCGCAATAATTTTTTCTAAAGTATGGGAGAGCGAGGCGATGAGTCCTTTTTCGTAGCGCCTCGATTCAAAATCTTCTTGGGAAAAAGATCTCACGGTGCGAATTCCACTTAAGGATTCTTCGGCCATGACCACCGAGTCGCCGAGGGTGGCCTGAGATTTTCTAGAGGCAATTTTTATTTTTTTTCCAAAAATGGCGGCACCGATCGCCACTGGTGGAATGACTAAAATCATCACCAGCGCTAGTTTCCAGGAAGTGTAAAACATCAAGACCATGGCACCAATGGCACCCACAATGTGCCGAAGCCCCATGGAAATATTCACACTCACCGCATTTTGCAAAATCACAGTGTCGGAAGATAAGCGGCTGATGAGATCACCTGTGCGATGAAAATCAAAAAAGGAAATTTCCCTGTTAATAAATTTTTGGAAGAGTTGGGTTTTTAATTTTAAAACGATTCGCTCGCCCGCGAGCGTAAAGCAGTAATACCTGAGCGCCGAGCTGATCGCCTGAACGCCAAAAATAACAACCATGGCCAAGGCCAGCCAATTTAATTTTTGCAAATTTTTTTGACTTAGCGCCCCGTCCACTAAATATTTTATCGCTTGAGGAAATAGTAAATTGCTACCGCTACTGAAAATGAGAAAAATAAAACCAAGAATCAGCATAGGTTTTTCCGTCTTGGCCAAGGAAAAAATTCTTTGCCAGAAGGAGAGAGTTTTTAACTGTGTTTGCATAATGGCACCACTCAATGGATTTAGATTGTAGAAATTAACATTTCATAACAACTTGAATTGAATCTTGTGAGAATCATCATAACTCAATATTCTTATTTGGACTTGTTTGATGTATGAATTAAGGAGCTCACGATGAAATTTCTCACCCTTCTTTGCCTCTTTGGATCTTTTTTTTCTTTTTCCATCGCAAAACTTCACGCCCAAGCTGAAATTTTAAAAGAAATGATAGAGGCGACAACGCCCCTTTATGGAGGCAGCAGTTGTCAGAGTGGCAATGTCACCTTCGATACATCTGAATTGATTTCTAAAGGAATTCTTAATATTCTCACTCCCAAACTTGCCATTGCAACATCTAAGAAAAAGGAAAGGGCCAATTGTATTTTGGTAGTTCCTCTCAGTATTCCAGCTGGAAAATCCCTCGTAATTAAATCCTTTGAAGAAAATGGTGTGGCTTCTAGTGTGAGTCGCAAAGGAAGTGCAAGATTAACAAGTTCCATTTTTTTTGGTACCGGAAGCGAACAAGTTTTGAAATCCGAATTCAAAGGTAGATTTAGCAAAGATATTCTAATGACGGCACAAAATGTCGCCCTCTCGACAGTCTGCGGGCAAAGTGCTCAAAGTATTTTTTTTCGCTTACAAAAATCTGCCCTCGCCCAAAATGCGAGTGCCAAACTTTCTACGACATCAATCAAATTAGAATTAGTTGATTGCAAAGAATAACTTGATGGATCAATCGTGAGGCTCAATCTTGTGGCCACTGACCCGCTTTTCAATTCTTCGATCGGGCACGAGCCACATGATAGCGACCACAATGTAGAGGGCGATCGCCAAGTAAGGAATCCAAATACTGAGCGGTATAGCAATCAAATATAAAAGAAGAGAAACATTTCCTTTCACATCTTTTCCAATCGCCTTACTCAATTCTGAATCCTTACCATGCTTAGAAATTAAACATTGGGTGAGGATCCAGTAGGCGCAGCCACACATGAGAAGGACAAATCCATAGAGGGCGACGGGTGCTTCTTGAAATTGGTTTTCACCAGACCACGCGGTGACAAAGGGAATGAGTGATAGCCAAAAAAGTAAGTGCACATTCGCCCATAAAATGGGGCCACTCACATGCTTGGCAATTTGAAGCAGGTGATGATGATTATTCCAATAGATCGCCAAGTAAATAAAACTTAAAATATAGCTAAAAAAAGTGTGGGACAAAGGAAGTAGGTCTTCTAATTTTGCGCCGTGAGGAACCTTGAGTTCTAACACCATGATGGTAATTAAGATGGCAAAGACGCCGTCGCTAAAGGCCTCTAATCTGTTTTTGTGCATGGGCAATGTTCTCCAAAAAATTATCAAAAATCTAAAATATGATGTTAAAGAATTTTTTTCTTTATTCCCAATAAAAAACGGGAATAGTAAGATGGCGTTAAGATGACGATTAAAAATCATGAACAACCAATATTAGATCGCCCTGGTGCAGGGATCCCTTTTCATTCCAGAATCTTAAATCAATTTCTGCTCAAGCCGCTAGTGATTAGAAAGGCATCGTGGTTAGAGTGCGAAAATAATTTTATAAAAACTAATGAGAAATTCTTGAAAACGCTCCATGATACTCCTCAAGATTTTTTGTTCCAAAAATCTCTCGTTCCCCCACAGATTGGGCTCGAGGATAGTTCGCGCTATTGGTCGATGGCCATGACCGCTGCCCATCTCAAGATTGTGGGAGAAAAAATGCAACAAGTGATCATTCAACTTAGCAATGGTGAGTCAGTGAATGAAGCGGTCGATATTGCGGCGGTAAAGCCCTCAGATGAGCACAACCGCTACCAAAGCATTACGGAGTACGAACTATTTTCAAAAAATATTCTCTCCCTTATTAATAGCAGTATCAATAGTGAAACGAGTAAACAAAGCAGCAAACACTCTCACTTCCATCCTTGGTTTGGTAAGCTGCGGGCGAAAGATTGGCTCTGGTTACTTGGCGCCCACACGCAAATTCATTTAAAACAAGTAAGAAATATTAAATCTCAACTTCAGGCTTAAGTTCTTTTCCCTAATTTATTTTAAAAATTCTAAGTCCCAGATAGACCGGGCATAAATATTTAAGTCTTGATTTGCGTTTGCGTTCTTTATCGGAAAGGGAGTTTCATTATTTCCCATCACACTCATGGAGCGAATTTTCATTTTCTTTGAAAAATCTGCGTTTTGAAAAAATTCCATTCGTTCGCAATCTATTTTCGCTGGAGAGGAATTCCACTTAACTTCGATCAAATCAAGAACTCCACCACGATTGATGACAAAATCAACCTCCCGATTTCGATCTCGCCAAAAGTGCAATGACTTTTCTTCGCCTCGGTAAGCGAGCCATTTGTAAATTTCACATAAAACAAAATTTTCCCAAATGTGACCAAGATAAGGACTTAGTCTGAGGGAATCAACTGTGGTGATATTGAGTAGGTAGCAAAGCAAACCAGTGTCTAAAAAATATAACTTTGGCGATTTAACCATGGATTTACTTTTGTTGTTAAACCATGGTTCCAACAAAACGACTTGATTGGAAATTTGTAAAACAGAAATCCATTCGTTGATAGTGGTACTACTCACTCCCACGTCCCTTGCAAGATCGGACTTGTTGATAAGACTAGCGGAGCGCAAGGCACACCCTCGCAAGAATCGCTCAAAATCACGAAGCGAACTCACCGACAAAATATCTTTCACGTCTCGCTCTAAGTAAGTTCCCAGATAAGATCTTAGAAATGTGGGTGGTGGATTATTGGTGGGATTTTCAGATAGGGCCGGCATACCGCCGCGAAGGATGAGCTCCTCGATGCTTGGCCGGGCTGCAGAGGTATGATTGGTTGTGCCACCCTTGGTCATTTCCTGCAATGAAAGTGGGTATAGCTCAATTAGGCCCGCTCGTCCTGCAAGTGATTCTTTCACGCCCTTCATGAAAGAAAATTTTTGTGAACCAGACAAAATATATTGTCCTTTTAAGGAGGGATTTTTATCGACAATTTTTTTTATGAAAGAAAATAATCCGGGAGCATATTGAACTTCATCAATGATAAGGGGTGCAGGATTTTGCTTCAAAAATGAAGCAGAATCTAAATCTGCTTGCTTGGCCTCACTTGGCAAATCGAGGGAAACATATCGATAACCAGGAAATTCTTTTTTTAGTATGGAGCTTTTTCCCACTTGCCTTGCGCCCGTGAGCACCACGACCGCAAACTGCGAGCTCATTTCTAGGATTTTCTTGGAAATTTCTCTTTGATACCACATACTTGCACATTTTAAGCTGTAACTTTAAATTGTGCAAAGATGCCAATTTTCAAGATTGAATCACTCTAAGCCATCCACAAATTCAGAAATTTCATTTTTGTACTGCTGTAATACTTTAAACTGCTCTTCAAATTCTTTCTTTGTTACGGATTCAAGACCGCTATTTTTATCAGGATGAAGCTTCAATTCAAGGGCCCGTTTATGTAGATCCCATCCTTTTTTACTGATTGGCTGATTTTTTGGATAATCTAAAACCATTAACTTATCATATAGCGTTTTAGATATCGGCTCATAAAAATTTTCACTTCCGGCACCGTCCCTCCTCACACCCCCTGGCCATAGAGCATACTGATCAGCTGCTTCACCTGCTTTTGGATCACTAAGTGATGTTGGTTTTCTGGACACTATCTTATCTGCTAAACGATTAAAGTCAGAACTCCACGACAATTTTTCGTTTTTATTCTTTGTAAAATGAACAGTAAATCTAGGTTCTCCTTCAAATGCTTCACTCCAATCTTGAGATTGACCAATCTTGTGAGGGTTACCATATTGATTATAAAAATTGTCAATATTCTTTGGGTCCAACCCTTTATCACTGATTTCACTCTTGGCCAATTGCGACTTCAAGGTTAACCGCCACCTTGCTCGATGACTTAAAAATTCAAAAATCTCATCAACCTTATTTGTAAGATCTTTGTGTTGGTTGGAGTTTGTTTTAGTTTTAAGACTTTCCAAGTACGCATTTTTATAAAAGGCATCTATATCACCAATATAACTAGTATTCCTAGTAGCTGGATCTAACGCTGTAAGTGATAGTAATGGTCCGTTAACACTGGTTCGCTGATTGGTTAAATCACTAATTTGTAAAATTCCTACTTTTCCGTAGTCACTTATCATTCCAATATTATCAATATTTGCATCAAATATTTGACTTACATTTCCAAGGGAAGGGTCCCGACGTAATTTGCTTAAGTTAAATTTTCTTATTTGCAAAGGAACGATGGTTTCCATAAAAATATGTCGAACATATCCCTCTTCTAGTGTTGATAAAAAATACTCAGCTCCATCATACACGTCTTTTAGTGTAGCATCAGATTTGTTTAACTCATAGGCGGTTTCCTTTAAGTTGATTGAGTACACATTACCAGTCTTCTTAAAAAAGGTTTTCCAAGTAAATGGTTTATTTCGACTAAGAGGCCCAGTTCCTTGATCGAGTCCCCAGACTTTTAAATATCTTTTTGTTAAAAGAACCTCAAGCCCTGAACGATTTAATGCATTTAGTAGTTGAGCATTTTCAGCAGCACTTATACCAAACATTTGACCTAAATTTTTTCTTGTATTGTTTATAAAATATAACCATTCTTCTCTAATTTTATCTGCTGAAGTATTGGCTAAGTATTCATTCATATTTTCTGCAACTTTGGTTTCTGAAACACTAGCATCTAAACTTTTGAAATAACGAAATATTACATATGGGTTTTGTGAGAGAATTTGTGACTTTGCTTCTATGTCAGCAAGAGTGGAAAGTTGATCAACTGTTGGGGCGTTCCGACCCTGGCCTATCAATTGATATTTTAATTCACGAGGAACTGTTGGGCGCTTACCAAAAATATTTCTAATACGACTTTTTGCTTTTTTTCCAAAAGATACAATTCGTCCAAGAGGAGAAGTATGATTTACTTGCTCAATTACTTCTGTCCCTGAATGTGTAACCGCTTCTCCTCCTGCTTCAAGACTTTTGTAGGGCTGAGCAGATCTTTCACCTGAAATTTTTTGATATTTTTTTGGTAGCAATGCTTGTACTTCATCATCAATAAATTTACTAAACATTCTTTCTTGCCGAGCAACCAACCCTAATCCCCAATGCATATCAATGGTTAACCAAACCGCATCCCAACCGCTATCAAAGTCGAAATGGTCTAATCTAGAGTCTATCGCGCTATATCCTTCATTTAATCTTGATGCTAAAGCGAATCCTCGAGGTAAATTCGGAGTAGTTTCTTTAACTAAATTAATTTCTTCTCCACTCTTGGACTTAATGACATATCTAACCTGGTTGTCATCAATTTGAATTTGGGCCAAAGATCTTTGGGCCTTCATCACGCTTGGAACATCGTAAACAGAATAATAAAAAATACCACCGATTCGGTCCGTTTGAATATTCACAAACCCTGCGATCTCAACTACGTATAGAATGGCGGAAAGTGTAGCAGGCAAGGTTATTCCAGCTGCAAAACTTGCAATAGTAACGACAAAAGAAATCGTAAATAGCACCCCCACGACGATTGAAATCCCTCTATATAAATTCGTGAGTGCGCGACCATTCGTGTAGTAAGCACTATCAATTGCTTTATCGATGTTACTTAATTGTTCCGCTGAACGATAGCTGTCTGGGGCCAAAACGATGGCTGCTCTCATTGGTGCAAGTTTCTTAAATACACTTGTATTTGCTGGTTTAACTATGGGATTAGGGTTTGTAGGAGTTGAATTTGAATTTTCTTCATATTCCTCCATTTGAGCAAACTGTTGAATAACATCATTATTTGATATTCTATAAGCACTTACAACAGCCAATAAAGCCCTATCGAAATAATCAAAAAATGTTCCATTTTCTTTTGCTAAAAGTTTTTGTTTATTTTTCTTATATTGATTATAAGTTTCTATCTGTAATTTTTGAAGTTCTGTATTGTAGGATACCGTTTTAGCACTAACTGGCGACGATCCTCTTACCGGTGACCCAGAATATTTTTGAGAAATGGCATCAATTTCGTTTTGAAGTCTTTCTTTATCCTCTTTTTTTGCTTTTGCTAATTTTTTTTCTAATTCCTTCTTTTTTTCAGACGACTCTTCTATTTTTTTTAAAGTTTTGTCGATTTCCTCAATTTGCATGTTAGCTGCAACCACTCTTGCTTCTAATTTTTCTCTTTGTTTTATTTTATCTTGATCTGATAATTCATTCTTGAGCCCACCTATTTCCTTTTTGTCCTTAGAGCGCATTTTATCAAAATATTCTCGATTTGCTTTTAAAGCACTTATTGAGTTCCCCCCATAGGCACTTGCTACCTGTCTAACCATTTCTGGATTCTTGTCACTGAATCCTTCATGAGGATCAATGTATCCATTACTACTATAATTTGCCCATATATCTCCAAAATGATTAAAAATTGGCTCATCATTTTTACCTTCCGCTCTCTGCTCGAGAATGGGATAGGGAGCAATTAAATTAGAATTAATATTTTCGATTAAAACATCTCGATAGGCTTTATGATATTTATCGTAAATAGTAAAAAATGATGAATGACATATTTCACTAACTTTAATTTCATTTTTTCCCGAATCATTAAGGCATGAAGTTTTCCAATCAAAATCTCGCTTCCCTTTATTAAAAAATACGGAGCTTTCATCTATCCCACTAAGATAGGCATCTTTATTTACTTTATCATTAGCACCAAGATTAATAGCAGAAGGTTTAAGCAACATTAGTAAGTATCTATAGATGAGCAATGGCGACTGAGTATCAATGTTTTTATTAGCAAACATTTCACTAATATCTGGCTCTACTTCTTCACTCTTAGGTATGGAAGATGAAAAATAGCCAGTGAATAGGTCCGCAAAGCCCTCTTCCGCATGCTCACTCGCCTTGATGAAAGAATCATTGTGTGCTTGATACCAAGGCTTGAATGGAAAATCTTTCCACCAGTCTGCTCTATCTCTTGCCATTCTCTCATTAGTTGCTTTTGTAGAAACCAATGGATCAGTATGATTTTTAAAGGAATTATCGCGATAAGCGGAGATCAACTCGTCCATGAAAACAAAATACAAAATTTCAGATTTTTGTTTTGGGGTAAGCAATTTTGTTTGAATTTCTCTTTGAAATACAAATTTTACTCGTTCAAACAAATCAGAAAACAGTTTTTTCCCTTCTTTAGTAAAAGCGAGCGTCAAATACAATAAATTAAATTTTTCATTTGCAATCTTTTCCTTTTTCAGATTATCGATATCTACAATTTTAACACCATCCGTTTCATTTCTCCCTATGGAATGTAAAAATTGATTTTGCAAAATTCTAAAAATATATCTTTGCAAAATCTCAGGGCTCCGTATTCCAAAACGATTCAAGTCAGAGTCTTCTTTACTTAGATCTCCTTCATTTCTAAAATCAATGCCTTGTTTTGAAGCATTGAACTTAAAGTAATTCCCCCCAAGTTCTGAGTAGGCTTCTAAAACATCCTCTAATTTTTCTTCTCGTTTCTTATAAGGCAAATTTTTATCTTGAAGTTTACCTTTCAGCAATTTTAAGATTTCTACTCCCTTATTATAAATTGGAGGGCTATATTCTCCTTGCAATTTCTCTTGAGCATTATATTGTTCACTTCCAACTGGCTGAATAGATGGCGTATAAGCAGACCAATTTCTTATTTTATTAAGTGTCTCTCCAAATACAGCTTCAACCCAAGAAGTTAAGTAATAACCAAAGAGTGAAACATGCTCATCTAACTCGCTTTTCGTATACTTGAGAAGCTTTTTTTGTTCATCCTTGTTGTAGTCTGGAAATCTGTTTTTATACATTTGTACAATGCTTGAATCTTTTGATTTATCTTTTTCTGATTCGCCATCCTTATCATTTTTATCATCCGTCTCATCTTTCTCATCATTTTCTTTGTCATCTCCATAAAAAAATTCATTCACCACTACTTTAATCGCATTTAATCTGGCCGATGCAATTTTATTGACTAAGCTGTATGCAACAGCATTAGGATTTATTTCATCATCTGGTAGTAAATCATAGTTGAGGGTTCCGAATCCATAATTACAAAAATAATCTTTTTCTGCCTTCATGATAATTTCAGGAGAAAATAAACTTTTTACTTTTGCTTGAAACTCATTTAAGGCCTTCACTCTTTCTGGAACGCCATCGATGACCAAAGCAATATAGGTATTAGTATTTTTGTCCACGTACATGGGCTGCATTGGGCCTTCCATGTGGTAATAATTGTATGAGAGTGAGTTGCTAAAGGGTTCACTACGAAACCCTAGAGGAGTTTCAAAGATTTGTTTAAAAAGTTTTTTGTAGTCTTCAATATTTCCAATAGCAATTGAATCTGTCTGCCCCTCTTTGAACACATAAAATTTATCTGCTTCCTTTGCACTAAGATCTGCTATACAGTATTCAGCTCTCAATTTTTTTAAAAAATCATCGTACGCTCCGCCGATCATTTTTTGATATTTATTATTATTATCGATATACTTATAGTAATCGGAAAAATTCCAATATTTTTTGCTGGGTTCTACTCCTAATTTTTCAAATTTTTCGATAAAATCTGGTTTTCTAGGTTGCAAACTTAAAAACTTTCTAACTTTAGCTGATGATGCTGTTGGTACTTTCTCTTCGACAAATACTGGTTCAAATCTGGTGTGAGGACGAGAATCACCTGATTTGAAATTATAATAGGAATTATCAGTAGTTGCTCCCCTATAGGTGTAGGAGTTAATGGCCCAAAGATTTATCAAGGATTTCTTCAAGGCGGTAAATTGAACCAGTGCATGATAATGTTGTTTCTGAGCAAGTGGATCTGTGGAGTTCAAGGTCAAGTCTAATAAGGCAAGATACTCAACCAGAGATTTTTGCTCTTCACCTAAGGTTATTTCAACAAGTTTTCTGTCTGCATTATAAGTTTCAATTTGGTTACACGGTTTATTCCCAATAATTCCATCTGGAACTAAAACACCATCAAGCCCACTTAATGAATTCTCAACATAAACATTTCTAAATATGGGATTAAACTTCATGGATGAAACACTAGGTACTGCGTCTTTCTCAGAAAAACTTTTTTCATATAATTTGGTTAGTGGAACATCGAATGTGTAGGCAAGCCCTGGACCATAAGAACATTTTAAGATTGTTTCTGGATTAAAAATGGAATCAAATAAATCGAATTTCAGATTTGTATTTGCATATTCAATTTCTCTTCTAAGAACTTCTGTAAATCTTATGTGCTTCGACTTAGTCTGCAAAATATCTTTTGCCAACAAACCAAATCGTTCATCAACGATTAACGATAAATGTTCTTCGAGCTTAAGGTAGGTTTTATTAGCAGCTCCTTGTTGACCAAATAGTGCAAGCCAATCAAAGGGTTTACTAACTTCCAAAAGAATATCATTCCATGACGTGGTTAAAAAACGCCTACTGACATCTGAATGATGGTCATAAGCTTCTAGGTAGTACAGAGAACTGACTACTTGATTATAAACCAAAATAGATTCTAGAAGAGTTCTAACGTCCTCTTCTTCATGATAAGTTGAGGAACTAGTTTCTTTGCTGTCCTTATCAGTTGATTCAATTTTTCTTTCTTTAGAAATTTCGATTGTATGAAATGCTAATTCTTGACGAAGTTTTATCAGATCTGGAAGGGCAATTGATTTATTAAAGTCCAAAGATCCATAATTCTTTAAACGAATTGAATCCACGAATGTTTTATTTATCTCTCTTAAGTTCTTGGTATACTTCTTGACACAAGAAATATCTCTTTTCCAGGGAACAATACTGTCCTCTCTTCGCTGACATGCTTCCAGATTCACTTGTGCTACATTTCGTGACGAATTGTGAATCCCACCCCATTGAATCTGAATATAAAGTCCAGAAAGGACAAGACCGAAGAAAGAGACAATTCCAAAGAAAATTCCTCTTTCTTGATACAAGCTTTGCAATCTATCCTCCCTGAACTTTATGCAAAAGAAATTTTTAAACGGGTAGCCAGTTACGTGACTAATGGTCCAGCTTTACAAAGGGCAATCAAGACCACTTACATTTCCATTTTCATTTTTAAATTTTATTTTATTAGTCATATTCAGCGGTTCATTGTTCAAGCGTATCCCTAAATCGCAAGTATTTTTTCCCGTCAACTGTTCCCACTGCACTTTTGCTATATCACTTATGGATAAAAATTTAGTATTCGTGGAATTATAGACTGCCTTCAAAAAACTCAAACCGAATCTACAATTTACTTTTTCTACAAATCCATCAGGACTTGGAGGATTTAATTTAAATTGACGCAATGAATCCTTAAAAGATTTCAAGATGTTCTTAGCATTGTTTAGAGGTTCACCTTGCCCTAGAGGGCACGCAGGAGCTTCTGGAACAGTTATTGTTACTTTATCGCCATTATCTAGAGTAATAATATCTCCTGCTACTGCTTTCTCCCCACTTTTATTCATTTTAGCTATAGCTTCATTAGTAGCCTTAGCACAGTCTCCCGGTTGACTTTCTTTTGGGCAATTTTTTAAAGCAGCAAATGATTCTTCACCTAATATATCTTTTGCCATTGATTTTCCTATGCCTGTAAAAAAGAAAATTCCCTCAAATTTAGCAGCATGATTATTACTATTAATTAGATTATATGCTTTATCCGCAAACTCGTTCGCCTTCTTGAGTACATCAAAATTTAAATCAAAAATATAGCCTAAGCTTTCTTTTTTCAACATAAGAAAAGTTTCTTCGTAAATAATTTTGTCAGTAGATAAATGATCAGCAATGAAATTAGCAACTGTCATGTTTTTTTTACCAAAATTCAAGCTAGGATTAAATCTCTTCGAACTACTCAATGCGGCTTCAATCTTTCTTAAATAAACCAAAATCCCCTCATTCGAAGGCACACGGCCTACATTTTGATTTGAAGCACAACTGTAAAAAACAAGCATCAAGAACATCAAAAAACCATACTTCATAAATACTCCTTATTTTCGATTTCCAACGAAGATCACTATAATTCGGACTTCTTAATAATATATTATAAATTCTTATTCCAAACATAAAGTAGAGGAAATTTTTTCCAAAAACTTTCGTGGTAACCGATAAAATCAGTAAGCCATTAAACTTATCCCATAAAAAATGAAGCATTCAATTTATTCCTTTAAAACTATTGAATCGACGAATGAATCAAAATTGAAATCAAACTTTCTTGTAATTCCAAGGCATTGAACTAGGAAATAATCAATGATTTATCTTAAATACTTAAGTGTTTTGTCTTTAGTTTAGGTCCACTAGAAGTTCGTGGTATTAGAAAGATTTGGATCGAAATAAAGATTGGCTAAATTTAAAAGCACCTTTGTAGTTCCATATGACCAATTATTTATTTTGCTTGCTAAAAAAAAGAAAGAAACAACGCGGTCACACCCAATAATCTACCAAGGAGTAGTTAGGCTGGAGCAATCTAGAATCCCTTTATATGAGCCGCCAATCCCACTCGCATTTGGTGGTTCTAACCCTAACGTCGCATCATTAAGAATTTTTAGAGAGTTTGCAGAGTCAAGCCAATCAGAGTTGGTGAGGGAATACAACTGGCTTTGCAATTCAATAATTTGAAGATTTCCATCGATTAACAATTTTACAATTTTTTGTTTTTTAATTCCCAAGACTTCATTGCCAACGAGAAGATCATCAATCGACTTAATTTTTTCAGAAATCCCGTTTAAAAAATCTTGCATCTTAAAAACTAAATCTTGTATTTGATTTCTTTCACTTAAAACACTTTCGGTCCCAAAATAAAAACTTAAACTACCTTCAACCCCATTTTCCATCGGTAGTGAGAACCAACCATTTCCAGAATCTTGGAACTCAAAATCATTGATACTGCCAAAAAGTACTTTAAACCTAGTCGTAAGGAGTTTAAGAATTTTAATTTTTCGCTCGAACCTTCCTTTGTTGAGTGCGACTTCATCTGCGTTTCCAGATTCTCGAATCATAGAGCTCATGTAGGCCTTAACATCTCCCCAGTTCGTTAGAATTTCATCAAAGGGCGTAGCATAATTGTAGGCCTCAAACATGGATTCCAATAATGGATCATTCATTAATCGAATTTCCTCTCGCACTCTAGGTATATTACCAGTAATTCCGTACCAAATCCGACTAAGGGCAAAGCGCTGAGTAACCTGTGGGTAGCGGCCAACGAGGTCAGAAATAAAATGTCTTAATTCGTGACGCAAGACCCTTGTGTCAAGTTTGTAGGAAATATTAATGGAATTCCCGGAAATAGCATTGGCCGCTAAATTTCCATTAACTCTAAAATTTTTCTCCGTATTAAAATTGATAAAAGGAGTAAAATAAATTCTCTCAAGTCTATTACTAATTAGTCGCTGTCGCGAAATGATAAAACCCTTTGTGGATCGAGCTTTTCACATATCCTAACATTTTCGTTTCTAAGATGAATTTACTTTGAATTCTTAAGCTACGACTCCACTTAAATTTCTTTGTAATTGATGAAG
>JARXAH010000005.1 GCA_029865945.1 Bacteriovoracaceae bacterium
CTTTCTTTTACCCATAAGTTACATGGTGTCTAAAATTTGGATACCCAAGTTTCTTTATCCTGACTCAATATTAATTTTTTTCTTGATTTTTCTATTTAGGACCAAAAAAATTTGGAGCTCTTGGAGCAATCACTCCAGTAAGTATGCGAGAACGAACGATTCAATATTGAAGCGATCTTCAAGTTAAGAATTTTTTCTTTTTCTTAATCATGTCTAAGGCAAGTATGTACCCATCTACTTTGTCTTGAAGTTTGATGTAGCCACGCCACAACGAGATAATCCCAGGATCTCCATCTCCCTTTCGCATGTTGAAGCCGCCCATCTTGGATACGAGTTTTAGCGCCAGTGATATAGTCAACGGGTGGGAATCAAACTTTGGATTTTTGTATCGAATAAGTTCAATTTCGATAGGCGTAAAAGCAATCTCCGCCGGTGCCTCTGGATTTGTCGATTGAAGGTGTCTCGCCCAGTAAAGCCGCCAAGCAAGAATAGAAAAGACGGCAACGTATTTTATGAGGCGATCATAACTTTTAAGTCCACAATGTTCGACTCGGCAGCAACCTTCTTTTAGTGCTTTAAAATATGTCTCAATGTGCCAGCGTTGCTTATAAATTTCGATAACTTTCTTAACGGATTCCTCTGAGTCGAGGGGAAGACTCGTAAAGAGTACCCAGCGCATTGGATCTCTATTTTCGGGTTGCCCAAGTTCACTCACTTCGATGACTTTTAATTTTAACTTGGGAATAACGCTTACAAGGTTATTCTTCTCGAAGCGAAGCTTTGGATTTTCAATTTCGACTTCACCGTATTTAACTGAGGCTTCAACATATTGTCTCGACTTAGAGTGATAGATTTTAAATCCGTATTTTGGACTCATCTTCTTGAGATGCCAGGAGAGATAATGGTTACCCCCTTGCACAATTCGGTCGTGACTTGAGCGAACTACGTAGTCAAAACTTCGCTCTTCTAAGAACTTTAATAATTCAAATTGATCTGCTTCCCGGTCGCAAACGTGAATAAACTTTTGCCCTGGAAGGCGATTCTTTTCAACTTCTTCGATCCCTTCTTCCCATCTTTCGCTTTCCACATCCCAGGTTAAATCTTTACCCCGACTCCAAGGCCGATAGTTCACGATCCCTTGAGGTTGTCCACCAGCTAATGCCTGGCAATAATGCCCAACAAATCCCCAAGTAGATTCGTCTCCAACCTTGCCACCAATCGTTCCGAGACCTTCAATGGATCTTTTAGTATTAAAACTAAAAAAAGTAGAGTCATGGTTCATTTGAATTAATGTTTCATTTTTTATACGTTCAAATGTTCTCTTCTTGTGGCAAGAAAAAATTTTCTCAGCGGTAACTTTATTATTTTGGAATAATCGGTAAGCGCCTTTCTTATCGTCCCAATCCTCAATCGCTCGATTAATCGTTTCATTGGAATTGCGCGCCAATAATGAACTTGTGAGAATAAATCTATCCTCCAATCTCTGGTCGCCAAAATCGATATCTTTAAATTCTGTAATTAACCACGAATCCAAATTCATTCTTCATTTTTAAAATAAAAATCAACGAAGGCCAACTAACAAGGCCTCACATTTTGTGACAAAAAAATGTCAATGGGAAGAATTTTGAGATGTGGGTAAAAGAAAGAAGTGTCACTGAGAGGCATGTAAAAAGGGGATGAGGGTGTAAAATTTCTTCATCCTAAAAATAATAACAAACCCATCGCATCGATATCTCAGTAAGATGTTATTTATAATTTAGGAGTTATATGAAATTGAATTTTTGTTCTATTCGTAAGAGTCTCACCACACTGTTGCTTCTCTCTTTGCTGATCAACGTCGGCATCAGTGCCCATGCACAAAAAAATAAAATTAAAAATAAGGGAGGTGAAACTCATGGGCCAGAAATTGGTGGCGATTCTGCAGCACCCGGTAACACTATAAGCTACGCTCTCAATGGTTTCGATCATAAGTTAATGGAATGTGCCGTCGCCCAGGCAAAAAATATAGTTAGCTCCATTTTTAGAATTGATAACTTAATTATTTCTCCTTATGTTGACGAAGGAAATCGAACGATTATTACCTATAATGAACTTGAATATCTAAGCCCTTATCTGGGAGATAATATTAATTTTAAGGTACCAACATATGGATCGTATGGATGGAATATTCCTCTTGGATTTAGTGGAGAAGGTTTAGACGGAAAAAGCAGCATTTCAATTAGTTTATCAGATCATAATAATTCTGGATTAAATCATTTGGCTCATTACTTTGATGAATTAAATAAACAAAGGCAGTACCCAAAAGAATTTTTGGCCTTAAACTGGTATTCTGAGATTGGTAAAGGAACTTATTTTCAACTTGTATTGCGTATAAGCGATTCTGATCTTTATTTCCTTCAGTCTAAAGGTACTGCGATTGGTGAAAATACGATTCAGTTGTTTGCATCCAATATTCCCAACTACCTTGCTACTTTGAAATATAGCAAGATTAAAGAAGACCCAGATTTACGAACAAAGATTTTTGATGGTCTGCAAATAACATCTTTTGTTGTTGTAGACTCTGCTAATAAAGTCGATGGAAAGACACCTCGACCAATTTATTTAGGACAAAGTCTTATTGATGATGCCATCCCAGAAAAAAAATTGAGTCTTAAGTTTAACACCGAAGAGTACAGCACTTGCTTAAGTTCAATCAAGTTTTAAATTTTAGTTTAGATTTAAATAGGAATGGTAATTTTTATGAGCACGGCAAAATTGATATCTCTATTTTTTCTGGCCGTGCTCACTTCTTCATTTCCATTTAATGTCAGCGCTCAATCGAACCCATCCACTAAATTGATTGACGACATTAACCATTTCTCTGTGCCCAAAGGACTTTCGATTCCTGAACACCAAAGCTACCTGGCAAAAAAACCTGAGATGATTAAAGCTCTCGCGAGAATGACGGTTAATTACTACGAAAAAAGCCAGTTAGATGTTGCGGCCTCACAAATTGAATTTAATAAATTATCAGAATATGATTATAACTTGCTCACTTCCAACTTTGCCACCATGTTTTATGACGATACCTGCGCAAAATTAAAAGCAACTGGCGGCCGCAAAGCGAAGCTTATTTCCTTTGCCAAGCAAGAACAATTTAAATTTATTATCCACAGCAAGCACTATCAAATCGATCACGAGGCCACAGACAAGGCCTTTTATCATGATGGCCTGGGCACAGTATCGATGAATTATACATTGATTCCATCGCAAGAGTGGCCCATTATTTTTATTCACGAGGTGACCCATGCAATTGATGAAGAACTCGAAAGTGCTTCCACTTATTTATCTTCGGTCAAGCAATCCCAAGTCGTCTTTGACTTGATCAATAAACCATCATCTTACCGCCCGACAGTCGCTGAGGAAAAATTATTAGATGATTGGTTTTTTCAAGAGCTCAACCGAAAATTTTTTGCAGAAGTGCGTGCCTGGGCAGTAACATTTTCTTTATATACTGAGGGACTTAGGGACCACTCGTTTCAACGATTGCGTTGGTTAGATACAATAATA
Source organism: Bacteriovoracaceae bacterium (assembly GCA_029865945.1). Taxonomy (GTDB): domain Bacteria; phylum Bdellovibrionota; class Bacteriovoracia; order Bacteriovoracales; family Bacteriovoracaceae; genus JARXAH01. The sequence goes on from JARXAH010000005.1 coordinate 3,550, forward strand.
TCACAAAAGAAAGTGAAGGAATCTTGGATGGAATTTTCTTTGCGTTACTTTGATCCGCGTTTTACAGATCCGACCGAAGGGTCCTTTAGTACGCCCATTGCCTTAAAATTTATTGCAAGGGGAAGGGAAAAAGTGCGCAAAGACATTAAGCTCTTTCCTATCGGAAAGCGACTCACAGAACTTACTTCAAAATAAAAACTCATTTCAGCGAATAACATCTATGTTGGTCTTACTCAGAATATATTGAGGGCAATTAATTATAGGAATGAATACTGGCACTTGAGCTTGACATCACTATGTTATGTTACAGGGAAGTATTTATTTTACCTGAAATGCCCATTTTTGTGACAGCCTGTATTTAGTATCATCATGATTAACCTTTATTGGATAAGTACTTCTTTAAGATTTATAGTTGCTTAGTAGGGGATAAACATGAAACGTTTTTTTTGGATTTTTTTATTTTTTTCATTTCTTGCCAATGCTCAAGAATCTGGCATACCTCAAACAACTTATTACGCGGAATTATTTTTTGATTTTTCAGTTCCCATGCAGGAAGCTACAAAATATGAGGGAGCCATTGCAGGAAATAATCCCGTATATATAGAATTTAAAAATGATATGACTTTAGATAAAATCAAGTTTCAATTGTCCGACCTTCCTAAAAGTTGCTATTCAGAACCAGTAAAAGTAAGTCTAAACAAAGCTGAATCCTATTCAGACGAATTTAATGACATAAAGGAAGTCCCCGGATTTTTGAATGGTAACCAAATCATGGCGATAAAGGTGAGTGAGTCTGAAATTTCTTGCATCATTCTTTGGAAAAATAATAATTATCTGTCTGGCGGAAGTATTATTGACTACTTTGGTAATTGCGATAGTTTGAAAGAAATTTATGCTAAAAAATGTTCAAATAAATATTAAGGCTTAGAAATCTCAAGCCAGAGTCTTTTGAAATCAAAACATTTTTTTTAATTCACTGTAGCTCTAGATCTTACTGCCCAATTTTAATTTGTCAGTATTGTGTAGTATTGATTAGGTTTTAATTTTTAATAGAAGAATAGCAAATTCAGTTTCTTTAAATTCGTAAATTTCGGTCAAAATACTTTTAGCTTTAATGTAGTTTTCGTTATTCAAGCTAAGTTCTTTTGCAATCGCCCCAGATTGGGAGACAATTGATTGAGATGGCGCCCAACTTCTTATGGCAAAATGAATATCATTATTTGAGAGTAATTTTTCAACATTAGTAAGCATCTCTACATCAGCACAGCAAATTGATTTTAAAGATTTGTTCGTTTTGCTATACATCTTTGCCCGGGCCAAGTGGTACAAAATAATGACGGTAAATACAACGCCAATAATTATGAAATTTTCAACAGACATCAATAAATTCTCACATGTTTGGATAGTGAAAGCAAAAAAGCGTTTCACTAGAAACCAGATCTGAAATACGCTTAGATGATTCTATTTTTAGAAATTATAAATTTAAATCAATAACGAGCGTCCTTAAAAAAATTCATAGAGACAAAGAAAAATTGAGAACTGTCCGTGAATGAATCAATCTCAAACGGAGCTTATGAATTGCTCGAAAGCTCTTCATTCATCATCGCTTAATATAAAAATAACTTAAACTTGACAAAAAACCAGAAACAATAACCTACATTCCGCAGTTGAACTAGGTGTGACTCGTAGGCTAACTGCCTAATTTTAATGATTTATTTTTTGTAAATCCCGCACCAAGGTGCTGAGTCAGCTCCTTCTTTTAGCAATTTATCAATTTTCTTTTGCAATCGCTGATATCTTTTAATTCTAATTTTACATTCCTTCGCTATTTCTTCTGTAATTGTTTTTGTAGTGAGTTTCCCATCAAGTCTTCCTGTCCATCGATAATATGGCCCATGCAAGAATTTCGGGTCCTTCCTGCATTTACAATTTTTTTGTCCACATTTTGCCATTGCTGTTGAGATCGCCCCATGAAGCATCGGCCATTCCAACGTAATAATTTTATTTTTCTTTGTTGACATCTTAATATCTATATATATTAAGATATCCGTATATGCAAGAAAAAAATTTAAAACTTAAAGTTTCAAGAATTGGGCCAATGCCGATGATTCTCCAGATCCTCGATAAACTTGATCTCAGAAGTAAACTGCTGGTTGCATTAAAAAACGAAGATTATGTTGATGCTATTTTAATTTTGTTAAGTAATGTACTCATTGATCGAGAGGCACTTTATGCAGTAAAGGAGTGGGCGAGAACCTATGGATTGCGCCTTTCTTCTGGGACGGAAGTTAATGATGATCGAATCGGACGTGCATTGGATCGTCTTTTTGAAGCGGATCGCTCTACGCTTCAAACTCAAGTTACATTGTCGTTGATAAAAAAATTTAATTTAAAAATGGATCAAATTCACAGCGATACGACGAGTGTAAGTGTTTCAGGGAATTACGAAAATCAAAATAAAAAAGCAATCCAACTTAAGCGAGGACATAGTAAAGATCATCGCCCAGATCTAAAACAGTTAATTTATAATTTATGTGTTACCAATGACGGTGCTGTTCCAGTCCATTTTAAATCTTATGATGGCAATCAGTCAGATGACTCAATTCAGCTAGAAACTTGGAATAATCTTCGGTCACTTTTGCAGAGGCCTGATTTTATTTATGTAGGAGACAGCAAGCTTTGCGTAGAGAGGACTTTGCGAAAGATCGATGCTGAGCACGGACTTTTTGTAACAGTGGTTCCGCGTACACGTAGTGAAGTGAAGGAATTTTCAAAAGAACTCAGCAACGGAGATGTTCGCTGGCAAAGAATTTTACGAAAAAAATCGCGCACCAGTGGAGAATTTGATACTTTTGACGTTGCGCTTGGCCACCATCAATTGCGAGAGGGGTTTTCAGTTTTTTGGTATAGATCAAGTCAAAAGAAAAAGCGCGATGCATTTGAGCGAAAAGATCGAATAGCGCGCGCGACGGAGCGGCTAGAGAACCTAAATTTAAAAAGACTTCGTGGCCCAAAAACAGAGGCGGCGATCAAGAAAAAAATTGATGCCATCATATCTAGATTTGCTGTTCAGGCATGGATAACTGTAGATACTAAAATAGATATAACAGAAAAATTCAAAGCACTAACGCGCGGTAAACCCACGAAGGAAACGAAATATCGTTGCATTAAAATAAAAACACCACGACTCCACATTAAAAAAAACGCCGAGGCGATTGCGCATTCACAAATGATGGATGGACTATTTCCTCTTGCAACAAACACAAAGAAAAATTCACTTGATGTGCTGCAAATTTACAAATATCAACCAAAGATAGAAAAGAGGCACGCATTTTTAAAATCAACTCTAAATGTAGCACCTGTTTGGCTCAAAAAAAATACACGAGTTGAAGCTCTGATGTTTGTTGAGTATCTTGCACAAATGGTTGCGGCAATAATAGAGAGGAATCTGAGATTGGCGATGAAAACGGCAGGTATCAAAAATATCCATTCGCTACCAGAAGGGCGCTCTTCTGAGACACCAACGTTTGAACAACTGCATAGGATTTTTGAAAATCGTCAGCGACAGGAGCTTTATGAAAATAATGTTGCGATTAAATTATTTTCAGAGCCATTGTCTTTGGTACAGTCGCAAATTTTATATTTTTTGGAGGTCGCGGAATCGGAATATTTGGCATAAATTCAATGCTATTTTGTTACTAATTCACGCCCATTTCAACTGCGGAATGTAGGCAATAAGTATGCCTAGAAGTTTTTAATTTTTTCTAAATTGAGATTAGATTAATCCAATTTAACTTGGAGATTTTATGCATTTATGCAAACTCACTTTTTTTTCCTTTTAATTTATATCGGGGAATCAGTTGCCCAAATAAGTATTCCTTTTTCCCGAAGACATGTTGGAGATGAATGGCCAATCCTTCAAAATATCAGTGATCTATATTTTATGGAAAATAAAACTATTCTCGCGGGTGCTATTCAAGCGGTTGAGTTTGAGGGAATTAATCATTGCAGTAGAGAAAATCCTAAATTAGAGATGGTCGGCTTTGGTTTTGTCAATGAAGTTATCATTCTCAAATCTATAGTTCGGTGTGAACGATACAAAATTGTATTTAAATTAAAAACAAACAGAAATGATTTAATGTACCCAAAACCTGTAAAACTAACCTCAGTTAGGATTAAAAAGAGCTAGTTTCAAAATTGAATCTTTCATGTTGCCATAAGCTAGTTGTGGCCGACGATCAGTAAGACGATAATTAAAGCAAAAATGAGAGTCCTTATCCCAAGATCCATGAGAAATAAAATCGAAATTTTTTTCCAAGCATACAAGGAATTAAACTTTGACGTGGATGATTACTTACAAGTAAAATGAATTTTAAGGAGATACCCATGAAGAAATTAATCAATGTTATGGTTTTGGCATTTTTGTTTTCGTCTGCCCAGGCAGATGATTTCGTAACCCATGGAAAAAAAGTTCGTTGGATTGAAAGATCTGGAGTTGATCACCAGGACATTGATTTTAGCTATTTAAAACCACAGCTAAAAGAAATAAATCGCGCCTCATGTTACGCGAGAGCTTTATTGAATAGCGTTGAAATAATAAAAATTACGGGCGAGCGCTGCAAGAGAAGATTTCATGGGCCAGGTGACAAAAGTATGTCATGTAAGGCCAGATGTATTGGACGAAAAATATAACAAGACATTAATTTTCGTCTCGTGTAGCGCAAGCTTTCGGAGTAGGGATTACTCATCAGGAGAAGCGGTTCTTTCTTCTTTCGACACTGCAAAAAAGCAGAGTAACAGATTCAGATGACCCTAATCTTTAAATTGATGTTTTTTTGTTATTTAGTTTTCAAGAAGAAGAGCTAAGGCGGTGAGATAAGAAATTCGACAAATTTCCATTGCGTCAAACTTCGCTGAGACTTTGCGTTGGCACAGTCTCAGCATCGCCTGCGACGGGCAGTCGCACGTCTTGGCGCTTCGCCTTCTTGAAAACCAAATCCGCATCAGTATATGAGTTAATCACGGGGCCCAAAACTAAAGAGATCCATATTCATAGCGTAAATTTCTTCGTCAGCAGATGGGCCTAAGATAATGTCCACGTCTTCAATGGCCTTAAGTAATATATCTCTTATTCGCTTCGCATCACGCTTAGACATTGTTAAAACAGAAGAGTAGTGGAGATCTTCGGCCTGAACATTGCTTAAGGATTTCAACGCCTCAATTCGCCAATTTGCATGATGTGATAAAATCATGGGAGATGATTTATTTAAGTGAATTCGTGTTGGGCCGGTTTTATAAAATCCATTTTCTTCGACAACGAGATTTTTTTTCGTGAGAAATTCAAGCACAGTTGTTACTTCTTTCAATGATAGCCCTAGCTTTTTGCTTACTTCGGATTTTGATTGATACTTGGTAATTGATAACAGCATGTGTATGGCGGTATAAGACCATTGGCCATAATAAATAGCGTAATCTTTTTCATCCAAGATGCTCGAAGATTTTATTCTACTTTTTATTTCAGCTCTCTGATTAAGGATTTCCTCTAATTGATTTTGATAATAATCTCGCAGCTTAACCGTCCCAGCTTTTTCTCGGTGAACGAGTAGAAGAAAGAAGTCTTTTTCCTGACCAGATAATTTAAGAAAATCAGTGACTGCAATGGCATGCTCGAGACTAAAATTTGAATCACCATTGAGAACCTGAGTTATGAACCCGACATTACACCTAAGTACTGCTGCCAACTCAGTTCGCATCCCTCGAATGAGTGTTTTCTTAAGATAGGGCTTGTAGTTTGAAAAACTAAATATCGATGTCAAATCTAATCCTTTCAGGGTATTAAGTTTAATACTTCAGTAACTAGTGAATAAAAATAGCATATTTTTAGATAATTTGTAAGTTACAAAGCATGAATTAATGCTAAAACTGCGTTCATGTGATAGCGATGCAAGTGAGGCATACAAAAGTCTGACTAAGTCCCATTACTGCGACAACTTCACTAAAATTGTCGCATTCAATAACTGGAGATAGATAATGAATGTAAAATTAAAGTTAAAAATTTTTCTCACTGCAATTTTTCTTTTTTTGAGCAGTCAACAACAAGGACTAGCAAAATCTTCTGGTCTACTGAATGAGGTTTTAACAGGCCCAATAACTCTCGGATTTTCTATGAAATCTAGCAACTGCAGGGGATGATGGGCAATTGGCGACTTGAATAAGTAAGTTTCAATAATGAAGCGGTGCCTAGAATTGTGAATCGTTAATGTTCAGTTATTTAGTATTTTTTTGTTTAGAGATAAGATATTAAATTTATTATTAAAGGGGAGTTCTTATGAAGTATTTTTTTATCGGCGCAACTATTATGTTTTCCACTGCCGGACATACAAAATGCGACAAGACTATTACATGCCTCTTAGTAGTTGGAACAACTAAAATTTCAACTAATGAGTATACTTTGGGAGACTGTCGAAGGAGCGCTATTGAAACGATCGGATACGATGGTTATGACAAGGTTAAAATGAAATTTTGGGACGAAGTTAATGGTAAATGTATTGAGGAGACTTTTGAGCGTTGAAAAAAATTTGAAGTGTCTTGTATGGGCCTGTTTCAAAATTCGTTAAATCAAAAAAGTTTCCCGTACTTGATAATCAATGTCTCAGAATAGTTAGCTCAGAAAGTAAGGCAATTATTTAGAAGCCTCTTCGCCCTCACTTCCGATTCAAATCGTTGAATCGGAACCCTTCTTGAAAACCAAATCTGCATCATTCTATATAAATTGACTATAACGCGCCCATAGAAAAACCCGGGTTAGTGTAATTCTTTTCTGTAATATAGTTAAAATTCATTAAGGCAAATAATTTTAATAGCAAGTTTCATTCAATAAGCACTACGTTATTATCGACCGCTGACCTTTTTTAATACGGCCCTCTCCACTAACCTAAGCCGCTCTTCTAGATCATGAAGCTTACCTATCCTATCTTCACCTTGCGTATGATGAATTAATAATTGACGGGTGTATGGCTGGTAACCAATCCCCTCATTTTTGGCCATGGCCTTAAGCTTCGCGACAACAGTTGCAGGAAGTCGAATAGAAATCATTTGTAGTGCCATCGCATCATCTAATGCCTCTTCATCTTCTTGAGTTGCCACAGTAGAACGAGAACCACGCTTCCCGGTATCCCATTCATAGGACTCAGTCAAAAGCTCCTGCTCTCTATTTCTTTTTTTTTCGCTTGATTTTTTCATATAAACTCACCTCGTCATCATTTGGTTCGTATGCCGTGATAACAACCGGCGCTTTTTCTTCAGGATCAATAAAAAAAACTATTTTTAGTCTGCGTCCTTTGTTCGTCTTAGAAATAAACCAAAAACGAATTTCCATGCCTTGGTTATTCACCCTTACTTCTTTTGCTAAAGGACCTATGCGGTTAAGAAAAACTTGCTCAACTTCCAAAGACGTAACACCATGCTTTATTTTTAGTTTATCGAAAATGAGAGGGTAGATAATAATTCGCACTAAAAAATCTTATCATACTGTATATATATAAGCAATACAATTATCTCAAAACCTAATCACACGTTTGTATTTTCTACGAATTAATCACAAACCGTTATTATTCGATTTTCAATAGGAATAATTAACTTTATGAATGTATTTTTTGAGTCTTATGCGGGCCCATCTAAGTCTGTAAACGCCTAGCAGTTCACAACTAAAATTTCCAATTTTTGTGAATCATCAAGTTTATTTATGCTATTTTGAATTTCAAATTCCGTGGCATCGATGGAAATTTGAGTGATGGAGCTCTCAAAACTTCTAAAGAATTGAGTCATTAAAATCTCAGACACAACTTGGCCACCAGTGGCGGCCGCTATTTTATTGGCAAAGATGACCAATTTAATGGGAATGTATTTTACGAGCGCTTCATTTAGGCCCAAAATTCCGGCCGCAAAAAAAGAAAAATCTCCCGTTACTGACCACGCTTTTTTCGCTCCCGCTAAATAGGCCCCCGCGGCCATGCCGGGCGATCCACCCATATAAGATGTGGCATCAATGCATTGGAAGGGAGGGAAACCAAATAAAGTTGAAGTGCCAGCATCCCCTGAAACAAAATCTTTTTTTATGAGAGAGAATATTTTGAAGAAGGGTATATAGCGGTCGTAAGTTATTTTTAGTTTAGGGGGAAGAATACTTCCCACATCAGTGATGTTGGGTAGTGAAATATTTTCAGTGCCTTGGTGTTTCAATTTTGATTCTAAAACTTCGCGCTGAAATTTTGTTACAATGGGAGCGGCCAAGTGATGGAAGGGGAGTCTCTCAAGCTTCTCTGTGTGGGGCGCTAAGGTATTTAATGTGTAGGGAAAATGATTTTTGATTTGATCGCAATCCACGTAAATGATAACAGGGAGCTTCATTTTTTCAGAAAGTTGGACAGCGTTTTGGATTTCTTCAAAGGCATTACTTGTGAGTTCTACGATCGGTGCTTCGAGTGCAGCAAGCACGGGCCTAATGTTTAAAATATTATCTGAACTCTTTCCGTAAACATCATCAAAAACAAAAATCAGATGCGCTGCTGTGGTGCCGATACTCAAAGTACTGGTCAACGCATTAGCACACTTTAATAATCCATGGGCCTTAATGAGCAGTGCAGACCTCGCGCCGTAAAGGGCAGCTCCCGTGGTCATGCTAAAGGCCGCTTCTTCATTGAAACAAACAAACTTATGTTCGATTAAATTTTTACTTTGATTGAGTTCTGCAAAAACTTCTGTCCCTCCCCAGCCTGGAACATTGAGCGCTACTTTGAAATCGCTACATTCGAGGGCGTCAGAAATTAATTCTGTAAGAGTCGCCGTTTTAGAAGTTTTCATAAAATTTATTTTACACTCATGGTTTCAAGGGCGGTGGCAGCGCTAGAGAGTCTTGCCAGTAAACTATAGGTAGCAAGTTTAGCTTGTTTTTGATTGCCTTGTTGAATTTCACATACGCAAAATTTTTCGTAAGTCATTCCTTTAGAATTTAAATTGCTCATGGCATCTTTTTGAGAATTAGTACGCATAAAGCCGCCCGCTGTTTTTCCACCCACTAGGTAGAGCGTAATTTCGGCCGGACTTCCCTCGTGAGTGACGATGGTCTCCACTCCTTCTTGTAGAAGAACTTGATTGAATTTTAAATTATTTTTTCCCACGTCCATTTTATTTCTAATCTTGCGATTCATATTTAAAATTTCATCAGCAGAATCGATCACACTAATGCCCATTCCATAAGTTCCTTGGCTCGCCTTCATAAAAATTTTGGCGTTGGGATGAGTAATTTCTTTTTGTAAGTCCTCAAACTGCTTCGCCAAATTTTCTAATCCTTCTTTGGCCAAAAAATCTACGTGATCAATTGCGCGAAATTTCGCTTGAATCAAATCGGGATCAAGGGAGAAGTGGTGGGCAAATTCATTGGCCACTTTCTGATAAAGTTGAAAGTGTTGGTTTTTTTGTCTTTGGTACCAACCCATTTTAGAGGTCGGAAAAATTTTTGATGTTATTTTATTCCAATCAACGGGAAGAGGTTTCGATTGATCATGATTGAGAATAACCGTGTGAAAGGAAGTGGCCGGGTTTTCACGCAAGCAAAAATATCCTTCGTTGTTGATGGCGCTCGAATAAATTTTAACCGGATGCCCACTAAAGGAAGTCAACTCGATAAAATCTTTTCCTCCTAAAAATTCTTGATCAGGAGAAATGATGGTCACTTCTTTCCCGGCCATATTAAAAATTTTAATCAAGGCGGCCAAATGGTCGAGATAGTAGAGATTGCTGGTGTGAGACTCAGGGATGAGAGCAAGGGAATTTTCCTCAGACTTTTGATCTTCCAAAAATTTTTTCACGAGGTTAGATGCATGCTGACTATCTTTTTGGCACAGATTATTAAAGCCGGCCGGGTATTGATTGTTATCCACTGGCGCCAATTTATGATTAGCTTCCCTAATATCAACGCTAGTATAGAAGGGAGTATTGGACAGAGTAAAATATTTATCGATAAAGGAATTACATTCATTCCAATTGTTGATGACAAATTCAAAGAGCGATTCTTTGGTATGAATTTTCGGCGTCTCAGAATTGTTGGTCATAGGTACCCCAGTATGGTTGGAAAGATTGTAAGTTGGGTGTGGATCCCGTAAATGGCAATAGCGGGAAAGGAAATATTTTCAAAAATTCTAATTTCATTTTCTCTAAAAGTTGATCTTCTCTTAAAATCATCGTCTCTAGGTAATTTTTCCATTCCTTATTTTTTTGCGAAAGAAGATCTTGATTCCAAAATGGATTGCTTAAATCTTTTTCAATCATTAACTTGAAAGATTGATTTAATAAGAGGGTAGGTGTGATTCCTGAGCGATCGATTATTTCCTCTTTTAAACTAATCAAGTAAGTCTCGTTGGAGCGATCTGGAGTGGCGACTAAAAAATACTGGGTGATTTCAGGGTTTTTTAGTGACTCGATAAGTTGCAAGGAACTTTTAAAGGATTCCTTTAAGTCATAAACCGCCATGATGGATTCTATGAAATCTTGGACGAAATGACTTCCGGTTAATTTTTCTAGGTAGGTCATAAGCTTTTGAAACGAGAGGTCAATGAATTTAGTGAAAAGATTGGATTTGTACTTTTGTAAAATAACGCGCTCGAAAATTTTGATTAATTTTTCTTCAAAGAAATTTTGAATCCTGGGAACACTCAAGAAAAAATCCAGAAAGTGTCCACCAGGAGCCGTATCAATAATGATACGATCGTAAGTTTTTAAACTTAAAAAATGATGAACACACAAAAAACTTAAGATTTCATTGAGTCCCCCCAGACGGTGAGACAAGATATTTAAGAGACGCAACTTATCTAAATTAGGATTTTTTGAATTTTTCTTAAGCAGCATATTGATCGCCCAATGCCCATCCATGAGAAAGAGATCCATTTCTTTATCACCGTAGCTTGCGTGAGTAATGCCATCATCCTTTTGAGGTTGTTGATCGGAGAGAGAAAAAAATTGCTTAAGACGAAGGGAAGGGTCGATGGACATGATTAAGATTTTTTGATCATTCTCATTTATTTTGGTCAGAGTTTGATGGTAGGCATAAGAGGCCGCGAGGCTAGACTTTCCCACTCCACCTGGCCCGAAAAAAAAAGAGAGCTTGGTATTTTTCATGATTTCTTTTACAAACTGTTTAACTACAAAGAGAAAAGTGGTGCCAAAAAGGGGCCAACATCTCTTATTTTTTGATTATAATCGCTACTCCTGGATAGCGGAATAGAAATGAAGTAAGAGCTAGGGCCTTTGGATAAATTAATTTGCGTTTCTTCTTGGAATTTAGCGTGAAAATATTCTGAACTTTGTAGTATTTCCTCAGAAATTTGCGCCGCCATCAAGGATTGATTTAATATATTTACTATTTCCATTTCATTATAATTTTCTTTAATGATGAGATTGGTTTCTAGAGACTCTTGTTGGGATAAAAGAGTAGGCAATTGAACTTGAAGCATCGAAAATTTATTTTTATCCTCCATGGTTTCTTTCATCATCATGAGATCTTGAAAAAGAGGCCCAGATAAAAACATTTTTGCAAAACTAGTCGGTGCTTGAATAATGGAGAGAAAATGTCCACTTGAGGGGCCATCAATAATGACTGAAGTTTCCGGGTTTTTTTTATAGTCATAAATAATTTTGCCAAGCATCACGAGGTAGCTAAGCCCAGGCAGCATATTGATGAGGGATTTGAAAAAGGGCGTTTTATAAATCCACTGAGCAATCAAATTTGAGTGAAGCTTAAGGCCAATATATTCAATCGTCGATTTTTCATAATCAGGATGTGTTTCACTCGCAGGCCACAAGATTTTTTTAACTTTGAGATTTCTTGAGTGAAAGGCGAGTTCAAGAGCATCGGCCAAAAAACTTTTACCCACTCCACCCTTTCCGGAAATAAAATAGATTTTTCCCACGAAGAATAGTTCGCTAAAAGTTATAGAACAAGGCCATCATGAGTTTGAAATAGGATCCAGCAAGACTTGGCTGAGAGTTTTGTTTCGACCTAAAGGGGTAGTGATAAATCCCTTGAAGACCAAAACTAAATTTTTTGTTCAAATTGAGCTCCATCCCCGCGCCAAGATGTACCCCTAAAACAATTTTATTTTCACTCTCAGTGAGCGCTCCATTAATGATACGAGTCGCCTTAGGACGATAGAAGCCCAATCCTCCTAGGAGGAAAGGAGAGAAATTATCAAAATCAAAATATTTTGCTTTTATCCCTGTGGTAAGCGCCATCAACTCCATTTTCTCAAGATCTTCATTATCTTTTTGGGTTGAAGTGTGAAAGTTAGTGAGTAAGTCAAAAGAGTGAGAAGCTTTATAGCGATAAAATAAATCGGCCGTTAAATCGTCACTTCCGTGATGAGAGTAGTCGCCTAATAAAAATGTTTGTCCAATACCAATTCCTATGCCGTGATTTGAGCTTAAACCTGAGCTAGACGACGAGTTGGATGAGGAATTATTTTTCTTAAAGACCTTCCCCACCTCTTCACCAGAACTTTCATTTCCCGATTCTTCACTAGTATCAGGGGCCTTTGCGAAGTCATCACGGGAAAAAGCTGGGGGCGCCTTAAGAAGTAGGAGGGAAAGTGAACAACTAAAAAGTATCGAAAAAAAAGGAGATTGTGATTTTGTCTTCATGACAAAATCATAAGTGAAACGAAGGGTTCTTACAATTATAAATTTGAAGGACTACTTTCCAATGGAGCATGGACACTGATGTTGTTATGAGGATTATTGTTGCTTAGCATGACATCCGATGGGGATTCTACCAATTGAGCTTCCTCAGCAGGTTTTAATTTTGGAACGACAACCTCCGGCATTTTTTCTTCCATCTCGTGATGGCCAATACTGAGTGCTTTTTCCAAAGATTTCACATATCCAGTCACGCGACCAGTAGGGGAAACAATAATTCGTCTCAGTAATTCTGTATTTTCCGGGCCAACAAATTTTTTCTCTAAATCAAAAAGCATTTGCAGTTGCGTGTGATAGGTGATGTCGCGATTAGTATTATTTTCCAGAACCTTGACGTGATCACCTTGTCTAAACATTTCTGCAACGTCCTCTAACGTTACGTAGGTACTTTGAACCGTATCGTAGAGTTTTCGATTTAAATACCTTTTAATAATTCTTTTCATCACACCCACTCCTCAACCAACGACAATAAATAAACTATAAATAAACTAAAAATAATCAATCCTTCTTCCGACGAGGCCGTTTTTAGCAGCGATTTGCGATCGGCGTCAACGGAATCCTAACGCGATGGAAAAAATTACCTAAAATGCTCACCTAATTTGAAAAAAATACAGCCATTCATTTATTTGCTCTCTCTTGCCGATAGAGCTGTGCTGAAACTTTTTAGAGAGTTCCAAGTAGGATTTAAATGAAAAGAAGCTTGTCTGTTTTGCTCGGCCTTGTGCTCCAACTTCTACTCTTTGTCGGGTGTAGTTCATGGAAGAAAAAACCCCATTCCTCGACAGTGGAAATGCATGGGGAGGATCAATCTTTAGTTTATAATGAATACGGTCTCATCCATGACATGAAAGAAGTGCCGCTCGATTCCTTCATGAAAAAATCTTTTCAGCTAGAACTTTATCAACAATATCGAAATCAATGCTTGCAAGATAATTGCACACAAGATTCAGAGGCGAGGGCGAATCTTTCACGTTTCTTCTATGAAACGAAATTTTCTTCATCTGAGAAAAATTATATTATTCGCGATCTCTTCTATTTTGCCATTAAATATCAAGATGAAGTGGAATTAGTAGAAGCAACTGAAAAAGCTGACCACGCAGACTTAAAATTAGGTGATAAATCTAAGGAACTTCTAAGCATCATTTATGAATTCAAACCTGATGATGAAGAAATTCTCTATCAATACGCCTTTAGCACCATGAAGGCCGGAGATGGAAAAGAGGCCCTTCCCCTCATCCAAAAACTCTACACTCAAACAAAAGTTCAAAAGCAAAAAGTTAATTATGGCCTGATACTTGTCAATCTCTACGAGAGCGAAGAAATGTTCACCGAGGCAAAAAAAGTTTATGCCCAACTCAGAAAATCAGATACCAACAATCCAGAGCTATGTTATCGATGGGCGAAAAGTATTCAAAAAATTGAGGGTACGAACTCGGCCGTATCCAGTTTTCAGAGCTGCAAAAAATCTTATTCCGATAGCTTAGCGCAATACTACTTTACCCTCGGGCGCCTTCATTTAGAAGGAGATCAGGTGAGTAAAGCGAGAGATTCTTTTGATCAATCTTTTATTCATGATAAAAATTATGGGCCAGCCATTTTGGCGAAAGCGATCATTGCCGAGGAGCAAGGAAAAATTAAAGAGGCCATTAATTATAATGAAAAATATTTGCTTCTCAATCCTAGTGATTTTAAGACAGTCACCAAACTTACCGATCTTTATGTTCTCAATAAAGAAAATGAAAAGGCGATCACGGTTTTGAGCAATGTGATGAGCAAAAATAAGTTAGATAGTAGCTTGGTTCGAAAATACGTTGTTCTATTGTTTGATCAAAAAAAATACAGAGAAGTCACCACATTTTTAAGTGACTATTTAGAGAAAAATAAAATAGTGGATTTAGATTTAAATGATCAATATATGGCCATCATGTACTCTTCGTTTCAGTATTTAAACGAAAATAAGTTGGGAGTTAAGTATTTAAAAAAAATTAACCCGCAAGGAAACTTATTTCAATTTTCGGTGCTCTCACAGCTCGAATATTACCGAGAGGCAGGGATAAAATTTAGATCAGAAAAAGATCAGAAAAATCTTGCTGATATCAGAGAAGACTTAGAGGTTTTGTATCAACAAACCAAGTTAAATAATAAAGAAGAGTATCAATTTTTTGGATCGCTTGCCCGATCTTTTAAGTTTGATTTTGAAAATAATTTTGAACAGGCGATAAGTTTTCTCGCTCCTTGGCAAGACAATGAGCTTTTTGCTCCCCAATATATCTATTATGTTTCAGAACTTTATATGAAATTAAAAGATATCAAGGGAATGGAGAGTTATCTCAAAAAGCACTTGTCGAAAAATGAAAAAGATTATCAAGCATGGAATTTTTTGGGTTACACCCTCTTGGATCAAAACCGGCCAGATCTTGAAAATGCGGAAAAATATTTATCCAAGGCCTACTCTTTGGCGCCGCAAGATCCTTATGTCTTGGATTCCTATGCATGGCTTTTGTACCATAAAAAAGATTACCTAAAGGCGATTAAATTTTTAAATATGGCCATCAAAAAGGCGCCCCATGAGTGGGAAATGGTCAAACATTTGGCCCATATTCATCACGTCAATGGAGAAACTGAGTTGGCCAATAAAATTCTGTCTCAGTTTGCCCAAAGCGCAGCGGGACGGGCCATGAATAAAGAAGTTGAGGCGCTCATCAATAGTTGGGCAAGTATTCCACAAGACCAGCGATCACCAAGTAGTGATATTGATAGTGAGCGAGATTCAAGATAAATTTTGTGCAAGTCCAGCTCATCCTCTAGAATGAGCAGTAATGAAAAAAATATTCATCAATCTGCTATCAAAATTATTGATCATTTTTATTTTATCTAATTGTACTTCCAATAGACTTCAAAGAAATGATCGCCCGATCAATTTAGAAAAATGGTTAGTGATGAATGCACCACCTCAGATATGTTTGGCGGGAGAAGGTAAGGGCCGCGCTGTTAGTCGTCAGGGTGAAAAAATCAAAAAACTTGCCTTCGATTATACCTCCCTTTGGAGATCTCCCGACATTTGGTTGCTGGCCATTGATATTTCCCTTCACGGGGAAGAAACTCTTTTTTTTACTAGAGATGAGAAGCAAATCAAGCTGAGTGGAACGCTAGAAAAATATTTTAATTCGAGTGAGAAGAATAGCAAAAATCCGTGGGGGAAACTCCTTTTTGCTATTAAGGCATGGTCGGAAATTCCCCATTCGGAAAAGCAAAAAATTTATCCTTCACCCTGCAATGGAATGGTTGAATGCAAGTGGAAATGGCGCAGTTTAGATTTTGATTACTCTCAAAATTCCCTAACGATTGCTGCGAATGGGATCAGTTTGCTACTAAAAGATTGGTCTGACGAATTTAAAAAATTTGATTCTCAGTTTTGGGCCTCAAAGGATCAGAGTGCTACCGATTCTTCTTACTTGGAGTTGGAATTGCGCCCTGTAGAATGTTCAGAAAAGTAGATTTCTTACAATTTTTAATATCTAATATTATTTGTTTCAATGCTTATTTAGGTAGCATATAAATGCAATGGGTTTTGACTTCAATCTGAATCTTTATGTTAAGTCTTAAGGAGATTTTATGTCCCAAGTTAATGTTCTTTTTAATGCTCTTTCTCGAAAATCCGTATTGGCGTTGAGTTGGATTTGTGTACTTTCACTTTTTCTTTTTTCTTCTAGTTGCACGAAGAAAAATGAAGTGGGTGAGAATGTACTAAAAATTCGCGTTCCCATCGAATTTAAAGGTTTTGATCCTATCGAGGCGAATGATCTCTATTCTTCTGATGAGATAGGAAGAGTTTATGAAGCTTTATTAGAGCAGCATTATCTTAAGCGACCTTTCGAGCTTAAGCCCAACCTGGCCGAAGCAATGCCAGAAGTTTCTACTGATGGATTGACTTATACTTTTAAGTTAAAAAAAGGTGTGATGTTTCACGATGATAAATGTTTTCCGAATGGTGCCGGAAGAGAATTAGTCGCAAAAGATGTAGAATATTCTTTGCGACGCTTAGCAGATCCTAAATTGCCGTCACTTGGTTTCTGGATCATTGATGGAAAAATTAAAGGTCTCAATGAATGGCGAGATAAATCAAAGTCCAAAGATAAGACAGATTATGACGAAGCGATTGAGGGTATTAAAGTCGTAGACTCTCATACGATTCAGTTTGTGCTCACGGGGCCTTTTCCTCAATTTCTTTATGCCCTCTCCATGCCATTTTCTGTTATCGTTGCGAGAGAAGCAGTTGAACATTATAAAGAAAATTTTATGAATCATCCGGTTGGAACTGGGCCGTTCCTCACTGGTGAATACGTAAGGTCCAATAAACTCATCTACACTCGCAATCCTAAATACCGAGACGAATTTTATCCTTCAGAAGGCGAAGAGAGTGATAAGGCAAGTGGCCTACTTGCGGACGCAGGAAAAAAGCTGCCGATCGTTGATAAGATTGAAGTTTCCGTAATCGTGGAAGATCAACCTGCTTGGTTAAATTTTCTTCGCGGAGAAATTGATTTTCTCCCCGTTCCCAAAGATGAATTCACTAATGTTGTCACCAGTGAGGGAGTCCTAAATCCTAAATTAGCGGACAAAGGAATTCTTGGCCAAAAAGCTCAAGGCCTCGACGTCATTTATACGGCCTTCAATATGGAAGATCCTCTTTTTAAAAATAATTTAAATCTAAGAATTGCCATGTCGATGGCGTACGACATTGCAAAAATGAATCATTTGTTTTGGAACAATTTATCGATTCCCGCACAATCGGTGGTTCCGCCAGGAGTTTCTGGTTATGATCCCAATTACAAAAATCCTTACCGTCAATATGACGTGGCCAAAGCAAAAGAATACTTAGCAAAAGCAGGTTATCCAGACGGAAAAGGTCTTCCTGAAATTGAATATTATATTTCTCACGGAACGAGTGGCCGACAAGAGGGAGAAGCGTTTCAAGGAATGATGAAAGCAATTAATGTTAATATAAAACTCAATGTCATTCCTTGGACTGAGCTACAAAATCTCGTTTCGAATAAGCGTGCCCAGATGTACACCATGTCTTGGGCGGCCGATTATCCTGAAGCAGAAAACTTCTTAAAGATTCTTTATGGGCCAAATAAAGCTCCGGGTTCTAATGGTGGAAACTTTGATGATCCCAATTTCAATAAGCAGTTCGAAATTGCTTCTGTTATGCAAGATACACCTGAACGTACCGCACTTTATGATAAAGCAAATAAATACGCGGGTGAACAATTGCCACTCATATTTCAATTTCACCGCGTGCGTTACATCGTACAACAGGGATGGATGAGAAATTATAAATTTTCGGAGTTCACGACTTTTAATTCCAAATATTACGGGATAGATGCGGCGAAGAAATCGGAATTATTACCAAAGTTAAAATAAACTTAATCACGAACTTTAGCGCAAAATTAAACAGGGTAGTGGCATGATATTATATTCGTTTCGCAGACTTCTCTACCTCATCCCTTTGTTGTTGGGAGTTTGTTTGTTTATCTTTATCGTATTCAATGTCGTGGCCACTGACCCTGCGGTGATTATGCTTGGGAAAAATGCAACGGCGAAGCAGATCAACGAGGTGCGGGAACAAATGGGCCTTAATCGCCCGTGGATTGTGCAATATTTCGATGTCGTAAAATCTGCCTTCACTATGAACTTTGGAAGATCTTGGTACACGAAGCAAGATATTACCGAAATGATCATGCGAGGGGCCGGGCCTTCCCTAAGTGTTACTCTTCCTGCGTTTGTATTTTCCACCATTTTCTCATTGTTGGTTTCCCTAGTTGTCGCCTACTACCGAGGCGGAAAAATTGATTTGTTGGTGAGATCAATTTGCGTTGGACTCGTGAGTATCTCGAGTCTCGCTTATATCCTCTTGTTTCAATATTTACTCGCTTTTAAATGGGGACTTTTTGAAATTTCAGGTTATGAATTTGGGTTTCCGCATTTTCTTCCCTACATTATTTTGCCTTGTATCATTTGGATTATTTTATCCTTGGGCCCCGACATTAGATATTTTAGAACGATTGTTCTCGATGAATTGTACCAAGATTATGTTCGAACCGCGCGAGCAAAAGGTCTCTCCGAAATAAAGGTGATGATTAAACATGTCTTAAGAAATGCACTCATCCCAGTCATTACTTACGTGGTCATTCAAATTCCTTTTCTCATTTTAGGTGCACTTTTGTTGGAGAGTTTTTTTTCCATCCCTGGTTTGGGGGGAACAGTGTTAACGGCCGTTAATAATTCAGATTTTCCTGTGATCAAAGCATTTACGATTTTGTCGGCGATTGCTTATATACTTTTTAATTTGATAACCGATCTACTTTATGCTGCCGTAGATCCACGTGTTAAGCTTGAGTAAGTTGAAGGAGTTATTCATGTCGATTAATGCACCTGTGAATCCGCCGGCCAATCATCTCTCTAACCAGGCGCTCGCATCCTCAAATAAGGATGTTTCAAAAGTGGAGCGCAACCATTCGCTCTGGTCTCTTGCTTTTAAAAAATTAATTAAAGATAAAGTCGCACTCAGCTGTATTCTTGTGATATTTGGCTATGTTCTTGTTGCTATTCTATCAAAATTTGGAATTATTGGAGCTAATTGGGCCGAATCAGTGGCCGCTTCTTACGCACCACCTAGTGGAGATTTGTGGCTGGGTGCTGACATATTCGGTAGATCCGTTTTAGTTAAGACACTTATGGGAACGCGAGTCGCTGTTTCAGTGGGCCTCATCACGGTGATGGTTTCAGTTCCGCTGGGAATTTTCTTTGGAGCGGTCTCAGGATATTTCGGTGGTTTCATTGATGAAATCATTACTTGGTTCTATACCACCCTCGCCTCAATCCCCAATATCATGTTGCTCATCTCTCTCACCTTCGTCTTAGGAAAAGGGATAACTTCGGTTTACATTGCTCTTGGTATTACTTCGTGGATTGGTTTGTGCCGTATGATACGCGGTGAAGTCATGAAACACAAAACGAGAGAGTATGTACAAGCAGCTACTGCGATTGGTGCCAGCAATTATCGAAAATTATTTATTCATATTCTTCCCAACGTTTTTCATATTGTGATTATTGAATCCTCACTATTATTTCAAACGGCCGTAAAATCAGAAGTTATCTTATCTTTTTTAGGACTTGGTGTTCAGGATCTCCCTAGCTGGGGAAAAATGATCGATGAATCAAAAATGGAATTAGCAAGAGGGGTGTGGTGGCAATTGGCCGGCGCGACCATCGCGATGTTTTTTCTTTTGCTGTCGCTCAATTTATTGGGGGATGCTCTTCGTGATGCCCTCGATCCCAAATTAAAAGGTAAGGATTAATATGGTGAATGATTTAAAATCTGCTCCTGTGTTATCACCATCTCCTTTGCTTGAAATAAAAAATCTCACGGTAGAATTTTCTACCATGGAAGGAAAATATACGGCGGTATCAAATTTATCTTTTCGTTTGCACAAAGGTCAAACGATGGGAATTGTGGGTGAGTCGGGATCTGGAAAATCAGTGACTAGTCTTGCCATCATGGGGCTAATCCCTTCGCCTCCTGGAACGATCAAGAGTGGAGAAATTTTATTTAACGGAAAAGATCTCTTAAAAGTTTCTAAAGAAGAGTGGCGAAGTTATCGTGGAAATAAAATGTCCATGATTTTTCAAGAACCTATGACTAGTTTAAATCCCGTGCAATGTGTGGGAGATCAGATTTGTGAATCCTTAATTTTGCATAAAAAATTATCTAAGAAACAAGCTTGGGCCGAAGCTATCGATTTAATGAATCAAGTGAAAATCCCCAACGCTGAATCTAAGGCCCATGCTTTTCCCCATGAATTATCAGGGGGGCAAAAGCAACGGGTGATGATCGCCATGGCGTTAGCGTGTCGTCCGGATTTATTAATTTGTGATGAGCCAACAACGGCACTGGATGTCACCGTACAAAAAAATGTTTTAGATTTATTAAAAGAACTTCAAGAAAAACATCAGATGGCGATGATTTTTATTTCACATGATTTGGGAGTTGTATCGCAAGTAACAGATAATGTGATGGTGATGTATAGAAGCAATGTCGTGGAATCAGGGACGACGAAAGATATTTTTGTAAATGCAAAGCATCCTTATACCAAAGGACTTATTGCGTGTCGTCCGAGTTTGGTTTCAAATCCGAAACGACTGCTTACTGTTAGTGATTTCATGAATGAAGATGGAACTAGCAAGAATAATCCTCCCGATATGTCTTTGATTTATTCGGCCGGTGAAACGAACGAAGAAGTAAAAAGAAAAAAAACCTTTGGTGATGATTTGCTGGTTGTGGAAAACCTCAAAACTTATTTTCCTGTGAAGAGTGGTTTTTTCAGATCTACAAAAAATTGGATTCACGCCGTAGATGATGTGAGCTTTAGCGTGAAGCGTGGAATGACCTACGGTCTTGTAGGAGAATCTGGGTGCGGTAAAACAACTCTCGGCCGAACGATCCTTAAATTAGAGAAGCCAACTCAAGGCAAAATTATCTTTAAAGGACAAAATATTGCACCGTTAAATAGTGTGGAAATGTTGCCTTTGAGACCAAAGATGCAAATTATTTTTCAAGATCCTTTTTCTTCATTGAATGCGAGGATGACCATTGGAGATGCGCTCCTGGAGCCTCTCGAAATAAATTGTCCAGAGATGAGTGCAAAAGAGAAGCGTGATTGGGTTACTTACCTGATTGGAAGAGTTGGTCTTCATCCTAAGTTTTTAAATCGCTACCCTCATGAATTTTCTGGAGGACAGCGGCAACGAATTGCGATTGCTAGGTCGCTTACGCTAAGGCCTGAATTACTTATTTGTGATGAGTGTGTTTCCGCATTAGATGTTTCTATCCAGGCGCAAGTGTTAAATTTGCTTATGGATTTACAAAAAGAACTCAGTCTCACTTATATTTTTATTTCTCATGATTTGTCGGTGGTAAAATTTATCGCTGATGAGATGGCCGTCATGTATAAAGGGAAAATTTTAGAGCGCGGAATTCCTGAGCACATTTATCAATCTCCCGCCACGGATTATACCAAGAAATTGATTAATTCCATCTTGTAATTAAATTCGCTTTCATTCTTCCGATAAGCAAGGGAGGTGAAAGAACGAAATGCCAACAACTGACAAAGGTAAACCTTTACCAACGATTCAGAACCTAGATCTAATTAATTTAGATTTTCTCAAACAGCATCGATTTCTGTTGGGCAATGTATTTATAAAATCTAAATTCAGTGACAAACGTTTTCATCTTTTACGATACGGCGAGTATCTTTCAGATGAGCAAATTGAAGATTATCAAAAACGAAACATAAATGAATTTGAATATGGGCCAGTGGTCACCAAGGAATACTATTTACCTTGGTTTAATTTACTTAATAAAATTAAAGTGAGAGAAAACAGTCCAGCAAAGACGAGTGAATGGATTAAGGAAATGCAAAGTTTTTATGTCTCTCAATACTTAAAAAAAGATCTCAATGAAATAGAAATTCTAGGAATGATTGAAGGACATTTAAGAATCTTTGGTCAAGGTAGAGGAAAATCGGTAATTGAAAATTTTTTGAAAAGTAATCTCCTGCTTTTTAAGCGTCAGGCCTTTCTAGCGAGTAGCTGTATCATTCCTTTGTTTATTATGGGGCACGATGATTTTCTATTTTTAGAAGATGTATTTATTGCCATTTTACTTTGTGATAACTCGCTCTGGAATTTTTATACCCTGCAAAATGATCGATCGTTGAGTTATTATCACGACCATCCCCTGAGCATGGAAAAAAAGGAATTAATAAAACAAAATTATGATTCCGTAAATTTTGACATGCTACAAGTTTCAAAGAATTCTCTCTATCAGTTTGAGTACGAATCGGTGGCAGAATTGATCGTTCGGCATCGCGAATGGTGTCTCAGTGAAAAAGGAACATTTAATCCCTCTTTAATTAATGACTGGATCGGTGTGATTTTCTTTTTTGACTTAGTTCTGCCTTACCACTATGAGGCCCAATTTCAGTTTATGGATAAAATAAAAAAATTAAATCATGAGCAACAATTCATTTTAAAAAGCTTACATAAAGTTGTGTATTTTTTAAATGATCAGCTTGGAATAGATATATTCTCCCATTTTGAAACAAAAATGAGAGTGAGTGCATGAGTAAGAAAAATCTTTTATGTTTGATACCAGGAGAGGAAGTTAAGGGTTTTGTCCTCGCGTTTTTTGTAAAATTAGAATTTGAAGTAGAATTTTTAGATAAAGATCTTTCGTCAGTTCCAGATGAAAAATTTCTAAAATATTATGGCCTTATCATTAATGAAAGTATTGATATATTATCTTTGCAGGGCACAATCGGGAAATACCCTCTCATTAAATTAATAAGTTTTGGAAATTATTCTGATCTAGTTACTTTTGTATCTTTCAATGGAAGGTATATAGTTGATCCTTTGTGGTCGAAATATGAATGGAGCTTTCCTTACTGGAAAAAATTACTTCACTCTGAATCCTCTATTCATCTTCAAGAATATCTAGGGAACGGGGTAAAAAGCATAAAAAATAAGAAATTATTTAATTTCTTTAAAGTGGGCATTCAGGTTGATGAAATTATCGTTTCTTTGGCCAATTTAAAAATTAATTTTGTCGCGGTTAGATCTTTCATAGATCATCTCTTTCTTTTTGCAGAAATTGAAAAAAATAAAAACTTAGGCAATCTTCCCATCGAATTAGAATATAAAGCGACTGAGAATGGATTTTTTTTACTTGCCAATTTTTTTTCTAAACCCATTGATCAAGAACATTTTATACAATATTTCGAAGCGAAAAAATCGGTTTCTCCAGAAGATGGATTGCTGCTTCTTTGCGCTAAATTGTGTGATTCTTTTAGTGTTACGCACGATCAAGAAAAGAAGTTAACTACTGTCACTGCACTTTGGGTGCAGAAATTAAAAAATCAAGTAATTGAAACGCCATCTTTAGTCTTTGAAATTTTTAAATCGCAAAAGACAGAAAAGCGGCCGATTGTTTTGTCTGGAGAGCAAAACTCTCAACAAGTGGATTGGGCAAAAAATCATTCTGTAGAGGAATTAGAGGGCCTCCAAGAAGAATTAAGTCATCGGACAATTCCTACAACTAAATCTTTGGAAGTTGGCCGAACTGACCTAGATGATACTAATTTAAAAGAAATATTTTTTAATGACCGTGAACAAATGAGGCAAATAACTGAGTTTGCTCTCATGAATTTTGATTTAGAAAAACCTGGCGTTTCAAAAACGCAATTGGATTCAAATTTTTTATTAAAGGTAATTAAAAATTATCCTTACTTTGATGAAGTACCTAAAGACATGAATGAAATCGATTACGCTCGGCTAGCTCAGATGATTATCAAAGAGGCGTGGACTGAAATTGGTGAGGAAGAAATCTTAAATGAAGTAGGCGATGAACAGATTGGAGATGTTCATGGAGAAGAAGATGTAGAGGCAGAAGATGTTGTGGATGATGAAGCTGTCGAACCACTTCAGGATGAAAAACTAGAGGATGAAGAAGGTATTGAAGCCAATCTTGATATCCCAGAAGAACAAACGAGCGACGAAAGCAATGAAAAGTTGGATAAAGATTCTGAAGTCGCGAAAGTTGAAGGAAAAGCTGAGGACGAGACAGACGAGCATGTAGCTGGAAAATCTGAAAAAGATAAAGAAGCGGTAAAAAAAATCAAGGGTAAGGGAGACGAGTTAGGAGAAACTAAGACACAAATTGAGGGGGCTAAAGAGGAGCTTACTAAAACCTTAAGTTTAAATAAATCTAAGAAATCAAATGATGAAGATAGTGGAATGGCCAAATTTCTTGCATCCATGACCGGTGATGTCGTGGATTCTCAAAATATGGTAACGATGCTTAAAACAGCTACGAAACAATCAGTCAGTAAGAGCGATTTAAGTAAATTTATTGCAACTCAAAAATTACCACAAGATGAAAATGATGAGCTTCTCAGTGTTCTATTGACATTTAAAGTAACAGAAATTGATCAAAAAGAATTCGAAAATGCAACTAAGGATTTGAAGTTAAAAAATAACTTTAAAAATAATGTAAATGAATTTTTCAAATTAAATTCTACTCCGATCATTGATGTTGATAAAATGGCGAAGGGCCTTAAGCAAAATCAAGTTCCTCTAGAAAAAATAAATTTAGTTAAAGAAT
Organism: Bacteriovoracaceae bacterium; assembly: GCA_029865945.1. Taxonomy (GTDB): domain Bacteria; phylum Bdellovibrionota; class Bacteriovoracia; order Bacteriovoracales; family Bacteriovoracaceae; genus JARXAH01. The sequence continues at coordinate 28,520 of JARXAH010000005.1, forward strand.
ACTTAGTAAAGAAAAATTCAGAGACAAAAGAAAGTTCAAATTTAAGTTTAAATTCCAGTTCAACTAGCGTTAAAAGTCAGCGTCAAGGGCAGGATGGTTCAAAAAATGATATTAAAAGGATAAAAGGAAAGGAAAGCGAGGAAGTAGATAATCTAAAGCAATTGGTTGAAAGTTTGAAAGAAGAAAATTTAGAAAAAGATGAAGTAAACTCAGAATTAATTGCCCAGAAGATTAATAAAGAATTAAATATTGATCAGATCAAAAATACCAAAATTGAATTAACTAGAGATGAAGATGATGATCATTTCATTAATAAAATAAGTGATAAAATTTCGAATGGAGGAAGCTTAGAAAAAAGTGATGCTAAAGATATCATGAAAATTTTTGCGAAGGAGCGAGAATTTCAAGATCGTGCAAGAGAGTTGGAGAAGCAGCATCGATTGGCATTGATGGCGTTTGATAAAAAAGATGCACTTTATAAAAACGAACTTGATGATTATAAAAGAAAAGTGAAGCAAAAAGATCTACTATTAAAGCAGGCCCATGAGGGTATACAAGCATCCCAAGCACAAAAAGAAAAATCGGTAAATTTACTTGAAAGAACGATACGAGACCTAAAACAACAAACCTCCCAAAATTCAATAAGTAAGCTTGAAAGTAAGATTCAATTATTAGATCGAGATAAAAAATCTATGCTCAAGACTATTGAGATGTATAAAGAAAAATTAGCGGAAATAAATAGGTTAAACTTGCAAAATAGTGATAAACAAAATTTAGATCACGTTAACTATAAAGAAATAGCAACTAGATCTGAGGCAACTAAAAAACGATTAGAAGTTAAGTCAGAGCAACTTGAGGCAGAAAAGACGGAAATGAAGAAGGATTTATTCCATAAAGATGATCTCATTAGAAAATTAAACGCACAATCTGAGATCCTAAATAAACGCGTTCTCATGGCCGAACTTAAAATGAAGGAAGCTTTAGATACGGCAAAAGAGGCAAGTGCAATGGCCTTGAAAGATAAAGTGGTCGTAAAAGATGCAGGACTATCAAAATTACAAGAACAACTAACGAGAACGAGGGAAGAAGCCAGAAATGCAGAAACGGAATTAAGAAAAGAGATGGCGAGGAAAGAAGAGTCCATTAACTTGATTAAGAAAAATTTATTAAATGAAACGAACAAGGTCAAAATTCTAGAGGATAAAATCAAAGAATTAGATGATAAAGCGGCGAATAGTTCCAAAAATGGAGTCGGAGCAGAGGGAAAAAATAGCACTGGGAAACCAGAATCTAGTGGAACCATGCTCAAAATGGCAGAAGAAGCAAAGAAAAAACTCATGAAAGATTTGCAAGATCAATCTTTGAAATTAGCTGAAAGTAAAAAAGAAGCAGACAAAATGAAACGTACCGCTGCGGAGCTCCAGGCCAAATTGTCAGCGGCAGAAGCGGAGCTTGGAAAATTAAAAAAAGCTAGCGGAGTTTCACCTGTAAAAGATAATAAAGAAGTTAAAGAGATTAAAGAAAATAAAGACATTCCGCCAGTCGCTAAAAAAGCAGGCTAGCAGATTCATGACTAAGAATTTTAGATTGAATTATTTTTTTTTAGAATTTTCCTTTTTCATTTTTATTTCTGGTTGTAATCATCAATTGGGCCCAATCATTGAAAAAAGAGAAATCGCAGGAAATTCTCAAAATCTACCTTCACCGGTTGCCACTTTAGTTCCAACCAATACCCCAAGTGTCCCCTCTGGGAGCGGTGATCACGGACAAACAGAAGATTACCAGGGAGTGACGGCACCTTTTCAAGATTGCGCTTCAGCGAAGTTAGATTGGAATTTTGAGGGAGAATATTTTTGCAATCAGTGGCATATTTTTAATTTTGGTCAACAAGTCTCCCAAGTACCAAGTTCAACTCCCTTTGGTGATCCAGGTGATCCTACGATCGACTTAACTTTATATGAAACATGGAAAAATTATCACGGTGAGAATATGAAAGTGAGTATTGTCGATTCTGGAACTTTTTCTCATCCCGATCTGAATCCTAATTTTATAAGTGGTGTAGATGCATGCACAGGGTCTAATAATATTATTCCGATACCTGCTCCTGGTAGTCTAGGACGTGACCATGGAATTCAAGTGGCAGGCCTCATTGTGGCAAATGGTAAAGTAAGTGGTGTTGCTAGATTAGCAAAATATTATATGAATAATTTAGTTTCTTGTGGAATTGATGATCGTAGGTCCGATCCTTCTGCCTCAATGAAAATTGCCCAATCTCTTTATCAACCAGTGGCCAATACGCATAACTCAAGTTGGGGAAATCCCAGCTGTGATACTGGTTTCGGTTTTGGAATCGCTGAGCAACAAATGGATCTTTTAAATGCCGCAGAGAATGGTGCCATGAACCAGGATATTTTTTATACGAAATCTGCGGGGAATGAAAATAATTGTTTGGCGATTGCCAATGCAGATCCGCTTAATTCCAGTCCTTATTTAAATATTATCGCGGCCCTTGATAATGAAGGAGCTGTAACGTCGTACTCCAGTCGCGGGCCGAATCTCTCTTTTGCTTCTTTGGCCGGATATGGTTATCCCAATCAACCTGAACCAGGTGTTGTTACTACCATTGTAAACTTAACAAACGAAGAACCTGGATATACGTCGAGAATGAATGGTACTTCGTCCGCTGCACCAGTTCACAATGGCGCTTCAATTTTGATACGTCAGGCACTACCCGGATTCAAGTGGTATGAAATCACAGCTTTGGAAATTATGAATGCAAGGTCTAGTAATCGGGGATCTGATCAAAATTTCACCACCAATTCCCCCATCAGTTCTTCTCCCTATATTAATAAAGTTAAGAATGCTAAGAATTATTTTCATAGTTGGCACACCGGTTTTGGATTAGTGAATGTGGATAAGTCAATCCATGTGGGGAAGACAACTTTTCAAAGGCTACCCGCTTTGAAAAAATTTTCTGCGTCCTACAATAATAATGCTTGGGCGACAAGTAGTAGCACGGCCGATCAAGCGATTGCAAGTGGACAATGCCAGGAAAAAATACTCACCATTAATAAAGAAAATTTTCAAATTTTTACATTGATCATGTCCATGAAAGTAACGATAGCTTCCATTAAAAATATTATCGCCACGTTAAAATCACCTAGTGGAACCGAGGTTCAAGTTTTTAGACAAAACAATTTACCAGGAAGCAATTTAACTCTAGGCCAATATCATAAAGTGATGGGGTTTTTTGCGGAACAGTCTAAGGGTGATTGGCGGCTAAAAGTTTGTGCAACATCGTCAGCAGTATTTGGGCCCTTTAAAATGGATATTATTGGATTTGATGGATCTCCCATACCAGAAAATAATTTATGAAAAATCGCATCCCATTCATATTTACTATCTCTCTATTATTGATTGTCTTTTTGCTTTTGGCTTCAATTTTGAAACAAGATGATAAAGGAAATTCTTCGTATGCTACATTGCCCACCAATAAGATTATCGTGAATGTTAAAAAGGAAGATCGTGTCCCAAGTAACAAAAATCCTTTAAAACTAGCTTCAGCAGATATTTTGGAGGCAACACCCTTTGAAGATTTACTTAAGAAATTTGACGCTAAGTTTTTATTAAAAGACTCCTATAATGATTACTACCTTTCTCAGAACTCACTTGCCATTAAATGGCAAGATTATCGATCTTTCATGGGGAAAAAAATCCAGGAGCGGGAAGGAAAGTGGATTATTTATGCGCCAGCATCAAAGGGGCCCAAGTCTGATTCCCAAGAAGTTAAAAGTTATCCTGTCATTCTTGGATCCTCACAAGGAGGAATTTTAATTCCCCTTCGTACCTTGAAAATTTTCTTAAAAGATAAAAATTTCGAAGAAAGTGCTAAAAGTTTTATTGAACAATACGCTGATAAAATTGAAAAAACAGATTACCTATCTGAAATAAAGACTATCTATGTTCATGCCACAACGCCAGGCCATATGATGGAACTTTATCAATTATGCTTAAGTGAGAATAATTCCTCCGAATACGCATGCGCTCCGGAGTTTTATCAACACTTAAAATTCAATTAAGTTTTTTTACAATTATACCAAATCCGTTTAATCTTCATCTACGTTGTCGGCCATCGACTTCTTCGGAATCCAAATCGTTGGATTCCTCAACCCGAGACGTGCAGTAGCACGTCTCGTCGTTTCAGCCTCATGAAGAGTAAAGCCTTTTACTCTTCACCCTAGTACCTGAAAATTAAACGGAATTGGTATTATTTGATTATTTCATTTAAAATTCTTCCCTCTGAGAGAGCTGGGGGAAGAGTTCCAAATAAAAATGAAAGGGTTGGCGCAATATCGACGACTTTGGATGGAGTCCCATAGAGGCCAGGTTTTATTCTTTTGCCTGCTAAAATGAGTGGAACCGATCGGTCATAACTATATCCCGTCATGTGAGTCACCGTGTTTCCATCGACAAAATAAAACGGTAGTGGAATCGCAATCACATCGCCGCTTCGATCTGCAATATAAGTATTTAATATTTGCTTAGTATGAATGCCTGGGGGAAGAATTCTTTTTGCGTAATCACTTGACGTAAAAACAAAAGCAATTCCCTTGGTTTTTTGAATGATGCTTTTTGCTTCAGCTTCTGCATCTGCCAAGGAAGCGCCTTGTTCGCTCAAAATTTTTCGGTCAAAATAAAAATTTAAGTCTATTTGATAAGCAAGGTAGCTTCCTTTTTTAGGAGTTCCAAATTTTTTATTCAAAGATGTTTCTATTTCTTCTTCTAACTTTTTCTCTGAAATTCTTCCCGCATTCATTTTATTTTCTTTAAGTAAATCAGGATTGGGAGGAATTCCGTGATCGGCCGTTAACACTATCAATACGTTTTTTAATCCACCTTTTACATGAGTATTTAAAAAATTGAGATATTTAGAAATGACCGCATCATCAGCAATCGTCATCTCTTCCATTTCAACACTATTCGGCCCAAAACCGTGTCCCAAATAATCATGAGTAGAAAAACTTACTGCAAGTACATCAGCTTGTTTTCCACTTCCATTGCCAAGATTAAATTCTTTCGCTGCCATTTCCGCAAGAGATTCAGTCAACTCAGATCCGTAAGGAAGTAACAACGAAGCAGGTGATCCGGCCTTTGCTTCATGGGGAAAACTAGCTCCAATTTTTGAAACAAAACTATTTTTTTCATCAAGTTGACCATTCGGAATGGAGAGACCTGAAAGTTGAGAGGCTGGTGTCCAAATAAGTTTATCTTCTTTCTTCTTATCCATTTCATCATTGAAACGCTTAATCCAGGCCGGTAATCCCACTTTACTATTGAGATAATAATCACTCGATACCCAACGTGAAGTTTCTTTATCGAGCCATATGGCGAGATCAGCACGGTGCCCCCCCATTAAAATGGCCGCGCGATCTTTAATGGCCAAAGATACCACTTTGGAATTCCAGCCTGCATTTTTTAATTCATCTCCAAATGTGGTTCCAACTAAGTTACGAGGTGAGGTGCCCACGTGAACATCTTTTGGATTGGCGCCAATAGTTTTTACGGATTGATCTTCGGTACAATATACGCGGGATTTTAAATTTTGGTCATACCAATCGTTGGCAGGAATTCCATTTACGTATGGATAAGAACCAGTGAGAATGGTGGCATGACCCGGGCCAGTCATACTTTGCAAAATTTC